>DDCR01000162.1 GCA_002335115.1 Oceanospirillaceae bacterium UBA2001 | reverse complement strand
AACCACAACCTGCATCAAATTTAGATTGGCTTGAAAATAACTCTGCACCACAACAGTGACAATGATAATGGCCATTCTCAAAGTGCTGATCATAGGCCCCTGTATAAGGCCTTTCAGTGCCTTTTTGACGACACACTGCAAAAGCTTCAGGGCTTAATTCTTTTTGCCATTGCGCTTCAGTCTTAACCGGCCCTGACTTGCTATTGTGATTATCGGCCATGATGGTATTCCTTTTAAGTGGGTAAATAATGGGTAAATAGTGATTGCATCGTTGCTAGTGGTCAAATAATACTGTTTGATGACGCCTTTATCGGTTTATAAAGAAATTTTTTCACGTAAGATAAGTTATCATTATCAAAATAGTTTTGAGTTAACCTATATGAGCATGATACGCAAATCACAAAAATTGATAAACGTATGTTATGACATTCGTGGCCCAGTGCTGGAAGAAGCCAAGCGCCTAGAAGATGAAGGCAGCCGCATTATTAAACTGAATATTGGCAACCCTGCTCCTTTCGGTTTTGAGGCTCCAGAAGAAATTGTGCAGGATGTCATTTTAAATCTGCCTAATGCCCAAGGTTACTGCGATTCTAAAGGCCTATTTGCGGCTCGTAAAGCCGTTATGCATGAAAGTCAGCGAAAGAACATCAAGAACGTCACCATAGAAGATATTTATATCGGTAATGGTGTTAGCGAACTCATTGTTATGGCCATGCAGGGTCTTTTAAACGAAGCTGATGAAATGCTCATCCCAGCTCCCGACTACCCCCTTTGGACCGCTGCCACATCTTTGTCTGGTGGCACACCTGTGCATTATCGCTGTGATGAGGACAATGGCTGGCAACCCGACCTCGAAGATATGGCTGCCAAAATTACTGATCGCACGCGCGGCATTGTGGTGATTAACCCGAATAATCCCACCGGCGCCGTTTATGACCAAACCACCCTCGAAGCCATTATTGAATTAGCACGCCAACGTAATCTAATTATTTTTGCTGATGAAATTTACGATAAAATTCTCTATGACGACGCTAAATTTATCCCTATGGCAAGTTTAGCTGATGACGTCTTGTTCATGAGCTTTAATGGTCTATCAAAAACCTATCGCGCTGCAGGCTTTCGTTCTGGCTGGGTAGTATTATCCGGTGCCAAACTTAAAGCTAAAGACTACATTCAAGGCCTCGACATGCTGGCCAGCATGCGCCTGTGCTCTAACGTGCCCAGCCAGTATGCAATTCAGACTGCGCTGGGTGGTTATCAAAGTATTCAAGAGTTAATTTGCGATGGCGGCCGATTGAAGCGCCAACGCGATATGGCTTGGCAAATGTTAGATGCCCTGCCTGGCGTCAGTTGTCATAAACCAGAAGGCGCCTTGTATCTATTTCCTCGTTTAGACCCAGAAGTCTATGCTATTCAAAGTGATGAACAATTTGCCTTTGATCTATTGTCACAACAAAAGGTTTTAGTGGTTCAAGGTAGTGGCTTTAATTTGCCTGACAGTCAACACTTTCGTATTGTATTTCTACCTTATGAAGAGCAACTCATTGAAGCGGTTGGTCGCATTGCAACCTTCTTAGGAACGTTGCGCAACTGAGACTCAGACTGAGGTTAATTAGTGCGCAACGCTGGCCTGTTTTGGATTACCCAGAGGGTAAAGTACGAGATCATGAAAACCACAAATGACTGGCACCAAGCCTGCCATTTCTTGGTCTAACTGGGGGTCACCCGAATCCACCAACAATGGGCGTCCTTGCAAGGCTTTGAGTTTGGTTTTAGTGGCCACGATGTGAATATTAATCAAGCCTAATTGTTTGATTAATGGCGCACTGAGTTGTTGATTACCACGGCCTAATATATGCCCCTGCCCCCCAATTAAGGTAATAAAAAGTTGACTTGCATGATGCTTGGTTAAAGTGAGCAATTGTTGCGCGGTCACATCACTTGCAATCACTTGCCCATCTTCAACTACGTCAACTCCCAACAGACTATTGGCTAAGCCTAAATAATCCATTACCGCCGCAATCGTTGAGCCAGAGCCCATAATATATCGGACTCCAGGGTCCATGAGTTCTTCAATATGAGCGGCGATGTCATCAAGCACTAGGGCCTCAACTTCTTTAGACCCAGGCTTTGCACTGTCCTTGGTGGCCTGCATGTACTGATGTGATTCTGGCACTTGTAATTCACCGTAATACCGGGCTTTTACTCGACCTGCACGAAACTCCTGTTCATCGATGTCACGCACTTCTTGGCTGCGTAGGCTCACCAACTCACCCCTTATTAACTGAGCAATCACCTGCCCTGCTGCCAAGGGGGTAATGCCATAAACCCCTGAGTGAATTTTTACTCCAGCTGGGATACCCACCACAGGCACTTGGTCACCAATCGCTGACAGTAAGTCTCTGGCTGTGCCATCTCCACCCACAAAAACCAGCAAGTCGACCCCTTGTGTTAACAACATTTGCGCTGCTGAAATGGTGTCTGCAGCGCTTGAAGGCTGAGTTTTAGCTTTACCAACCACCTCAGTCTTTAAACCTGCGGACAAGGCGCAATCGGCTCCCATGTCACCGCCAAAGGCATACACACACACGTCTAAAGTGGCTACCTCAGCTAAGGCCTGCAGACAGCGTGCGTTGGCTTTGGGAATGGCCCCAAGAGCAAGAGCTTCAGAGGCTACGTCATCACTACCTTTTAAAGCCACACTGCCACCTAATCCAGCCAAGGGGTTAATGATTAAACCAATGTTAAACGTCATTTAATGTCTCTCTTGTTCAATACTAAAACCCAAACCGTGCATCATGTCTTCACTCTTAGCATGAGTGATTCCCTGCAGTGTGAGGCTAGAAAATTCACGCCTCACTGGATAATTTTTGCGCAGTAAATCAAAGTCATCACCTTGACGCATGCGTGTGTCATCTTGCATTAACGGATAAACCTGGCTGCACGCAAGAGCGAGTATCTCTTGCACACTTGTATCTGCTTTGATGAATAACTCAGCTAGGTCTGGCTTCGGTATTAAGGGGCCTAACTTGTGTTTAACTTCAATACCAAAGTGTTCACACAAAGCCTGATAAATCATATAGGTACCGCGCATTTTTCCTTCTAAAGAATGGCCTGCTATATGCGGTGTCACGCAATGAGAATAGTCAAATAAACTTTTGTCTATGTGAGGTTCGTGATGCCAAACATCCAAAAATAAATGTAAATCATGCCGCTGTTGCTGACGTGCTAAAAGCGCCTGCTGATCAACCACTTCACCTCGTCCAGCGCTAATCAATACGGTTCCTTTAGCTAAATTTTTGATGCGTTCTTGGTGCAGCAAGTTTGCTGTGGCATGCACACCCGTTTTAGTCAGTGGCGTATGCAAACACACAATTTGGCATCGACCTAGCAACTCATCTAATTCAACAAAACCTTGACGCCCTGCATCCACTTTGGGGGGATCACATTGAAGTATGCTAAAACCTGCCTTTTGTAAACGCTCAGCCAAACGGCTACCCACATTACCCGCCCCCACAATGCCAATCGTTTGTTGTCGAGGATCAATGCCAAGAGTTTGCCAAGCATGGTTAATACAAGCGATCACATAGTCCCCAACTCCAGCTGCATTGCAGCCAGGCGCATTGCGCCACACAATATTGTTAAGGTCCATATAGTCGATGGCTAAGTGGTCTGTGCCTATGGTACAAGTACCCACAAACTTAACCTTGCTATGCTCTAATAAAGCGGGGGTCACCTTGGCCGTTGAGCGCAAAACCAATGCATCGGCTTGGGCTACTTGCAGGGCACTAATTGAACGGCCGTTGATCCGTGTAATATGGGCTATGTCGCCAAATAATTCATCGAGTAACAAAATATTTTCATCAGCTACTAAGTTGATCTTATTCATTAATTCAGTCCTATTTGGGCCGCAAGACACGCAGGCTTTGGTCTTGCAAAGCGCTCGCATGCCACTGGTTCAGGTTTATGATGCTGCCATCAGTGTCCATCGCTGGATAATCTATCTTAAGTCGATGGCAAAAGTCTGCTACTTTTGGGTGGCTCCAACGAAACAAGGTTTGATCATACTCTTTGCCTACCAATTGTGGAATTTCATAGTGGCCATTTAACTCGCGCTGACGCTGAACCTCAAGCAAGATAATGGCGGCGGCGGCCGAAACATTAAACGATTGCACCATGCCAAGTATGGGGATCACAACTTGATGATCAGAGGCTTTCACGGCTGTGGGGCTTACACCATGCATTTCTGCACCGAATATTAAGGCTGTGGGCTGGGTGTAATCCAATGTGCGGTAATCAACAGCTTGATCACTAAAGTGGGCTGAAACTATCTGCATGCCCTTTTGCCTAGCTGTGTTCAGTGCACTGTCAATATGCTCATGGGCCACTACATTGACCCATTGTTGACTACCAAGGGCAGTGCCCTTGTGGGCCCCAGCCTTTCCCTTTCCCTTTCCCTTTGCTGTGACCACATGGGCATTGTGAATACCCACTGCATCACAAGTGCGCACGAGCGCTGCAATATTTTGAGCTTTATTCACTTGATCCGTAATGATGGTCAAATCTAGCTGACGGGAGGCTAACGTGGCTTTATATTTTGCCAAACGAGCAGGGGTCATAGTGTTCCAACAAAAGGGTTATTTATAAGCGGCCAATGATACCAATTTATTGCTTAGATTTGTTACACTGCGAACTCCATAAAGGTTTATCTGACGATTCACTACCCATTCAATGACACAAAACGACGCACGACCTATTATTGCTTACCAAGGCCATCAAGGTGCTTATTCCCACTTATCTTGCCAGCGGGTGTTTCCCAACTACATAGCTAAAGCCTGCATGACCTTTAGCGACGCGATGGCTATGGTAGAGCGAGGCGACGCTCAGATTGCCATGATCCCTGTTGAAAACTCTACCGCAGGCCGTGTGGAGGAAATTTATCGCCAATTACCCCACACATCCTTGTACATTATTGGTGAGCATTACGAACCCGTTAATCATTGTTTGGTGGCTTTTAAAAACACGTCCTTAGAGGAGATAAAAACGGTGGGGTCGCACCCGCAAGCTTTAGCTCAATGCGGCAAACGCCTGACCCAACTTGGCATGGTCCCCTTGGCCACATTAGACACTGCCGGGGCGGCCCTTGAAGTCAGCCAAAAAGGTGACCCTAGCCATGGTGCTATTGCATCTAGCTTAGCTGCAGAACTTTATAATTTAGACATTTTGCAGGAATATTTTCAAGATGTTAAAGGCAACACCACCCGATTTTTAATATTATCGCGTGAACATACGATTCCTAAGCAAGTGATGCACCAAAAATACATCACTTCATTTTTGTTCACAGTGCGCAATATGCCGTCGGCTTTATACAAAGCCATGGGAGGACTTGCCACTAACAATGTCAATCTAATCAAGCTAGAAAGCTACACCCCAGATGGACGCATGGTGGCCACTCAGTTTCATATCGATGCTGAAGCTCACCCCAACGATGCCAACATGATTCTAGCCATGGATGAACTGGCCTATTTTGCCAAGGACATTCGCATGCTCGGCACTTACGCTGCCAGTGATTATCGTTACCTTGATGTTGAACCTCGCTAACGAAGGCTCGTGGATGCCTAATCCATAAGTTTGGCAGCTATTGACACCCAACTATCCAATAACAGGAATCCAACCTATGTCCCAATCAATGAAAGTACTTTATGCACTAGGCCTTATTCTGCTTTTTGTTGCAGGTCTAATGCTAGCCAAATATAACCCTTGGACAGAGCAAAATAACGCAAATTTAGGTTATGCAAATTTAGGTGGGGATTTCATTTTAGAAAGTAGTGACGGACCGGTCAAGCTACAAGATTTTCGCGGCCAGATGGTGCTCATGTATTTTGGCTTTACTTCATGTCCAGAGGTATGCCCCACTGCCTTGTCTTCTATGGCGGCTAGCATGCGTCAATTAACACCTAGCCAAGAAGCTCAAATCCAACCTTTGTTTGTTAGTGTCGATCCAGAACGAGATAGCCTAGATAACTTAGCGAAATATAGCCGTTACTTTCACCCACGCATGCTTGGTCTAACGGGTGACATCAAAACCCTTGATCAGTTAGTAAAAAACTACGGCGCATATTACAGTTACATCCCCTTAGAAAACTCAGCCTTAGCCTACACCGTTGACCACACATCCCGCGTCTATCTTATTGGCCGCAAAGGTGAACTAATCAGCACCATCGCCCACAACACCTCAGTGGATGATATTGCAGCCTTAGTCAAGCAACATTTCTAAGCTGCTTTCTTTAACGCGATAGGCTCAAGTAATGCTAGGCCTTTCGAACTCAACCTCTTCGTCAGGCCAATATAGGTGTTCAAGCAACACCTGCCCACCATAGGCTTGTTTTAACTGTGCTAACCATAGTGCGGCTTGGGGCGGCAAGTCATGGGTCAAAAAAAATCGGGCCTGACTTGACACGGCCAAACGAAAGGCGTGGTCATCGGATATTCCAGCAGTGAGGTTGTCGGCGCTAGCCACAAAAACTTGTCGACTAGCCAAACTGAATAACCACTCCAATGCTTGGGGTTTGATTTCTACTTTTTCAAATTCTTTTTGTTGTTGCTTACTGCGGCCATCTGGCCGATACCAATAGCCAAAGTCTTCAAGTAAGCGCCGGGCATCTCCAGCAACACACCAATGGGATATTTCATGCAGCGCACTGGCAAAATGACCATGGGCGAAGACAATTTGATGATGGGCTCGATGGTGACTGGCCGGTTCGTAAACGGGCTGATCTAGTTCACCTTGTCGGCCATCACAGACAGCACACACTAACAGCGTATTGTATGATGCTGTGAACAAATCATTAAATAGATCAATAACCTTTTGACACTGACATGGGTTGGATGTGGGCATGAGTTAAGCGTGGCCGAAGACATAGAAAAACGGTATTATAGCCCATCTTTTTTCCCGCCAAAACTTTGGTTTTTTTAATGCCCCAGTCAATGAGTCACACCTATAGTTTAGCAGCCATGGCCCAAGAATTGCGCCAATTCTTGCGTCTGGGTACTCCCATCCTGATAGCTGAAGTACTTCATATGAGTGCCAGTTTTGTTGATACGGTCATGGCAGGTCGCTATAGTTCAGCCGACTTAGCCGCTGTGGCAGTCGGCTCAAGCATGTTATTTCCTGTGTTGATTTTAATGATGGGGGTGATTATGGCTACAACCCCTACAGTCGCTCAGTATTTTGGTGCCAAAAAAATTACTTTAATCGGTCCTTTTGTACAGCAATCCTTGTGGCTGGCTGCTATTTTAGGCAGCTTGGCGGTGGGATTATTATATGCTTTAGACCCCTTATTTGATTGGCTAGATATTCAAGACCCCATCAAAGGTATCGGCTTAGAATATTTACATGCAGCGGCCCTAAGCTTGCCTGCTGTGGCCATTATGCAAAGTTTACGCAGTTTTAGTGAAGGTTTAGGCATTACTAAGCCGATGGTGTATTTTAGTTTCTTAGGCTTATTGATCAATATCCCTATGAATTATATTTTTATCTACGGAAAGTTTGGTGTGCCTGAAATGGGAGGAGTTGGCTGTGGCTGGGCCACCGCTTTAAGCATGTGGGCCAGCGTTATTGGCATGGCTACTTATGTGTATGCCAAACCTATTTATCACCAGTGTGCCATGTTCACTCAATTCGATTGGCCACAACTGAAAACCCAAATGAGTATTTTAAAGGTAGGATTACCTATTGGGTTTTCTATTTTTATTGAAGCCACCATGTTCGCTATAGTCGCGCTATTATTAGCGCCTTTAGGCGCTGACATTGTCGCTGCACACCAGCTCGTCCTCAACTTTGCAAGCATATGTTTTATTCTGCCACTCAGTATTGGTATGGCACTGACAATACGTGTAGGCCACGGTATCGGTGGCAACCTACCCAACCAGGTAAAACGTTCCGTATTAATTGGGTTTAGCCTCGCTTTAGGCCTATCAAGTCTAACTTGTTTGGTGATGCTCATACTGCCCATCACTTTAGCGAGTATTTATACCACTGAGCCTTTGGTGCTCGACATCGCTGCGAGCCTATTTATTTTTGCTGCTTTATTTCAATTTTCTGATGCCTTTCAGATTGCAGCCAATGGCGCATTGCGGGGTTTTAAAGACACCGCCAAACCATTACTACTTATTTTTATCTCATACTGGATCATTGGCTTACCCTTAGGTTACTTATTGGGGATGACAGATCTAATTTACCCCATAATGGGCGCAGCTGGCTTTTGGATTGGTATTATTTCTGGTCTCAGTATGGCAGCCGTTTTATTATGTCTGCGTCTTTGGCGAGTGCTGCGTAAACCATTTCCGCAGCCACACTAGGTTGAATTATCAGTGAGCGTCACTATATAAATTATAATTGGATTAAAAAGTAACCCTTAGCAAGCAAAATGCTACTGAGTTTTAGTGAAAAATCACGTATCATAGCTGCTAATAAACTAATGAAGAGACGACCATGAGCGAACTAACTCACGCTGTAACAGATGCCACCTTTGACCTCGATGTAGCCAATGCCGATGTCCCAGTATTACTTGACTTTTGGGCACCTTGGTGTGGCCCATGCAAAATGATTGCGCCCATTTTAGAAGACGTTGCCGCCGAGTTTGAAGGCAGTGTTAAGGTTTGCAAAATCAACGTTGACGAAAATAGTGAGATTGCTGCGCGTTTTGGTGTGCGTGGCATCCCTACTTTGATGTTGTTTAACAACGGTGAGGTTGCAGGCACTAAAGTGGGTGCTCTAGCCAAATCTGATTTGCTGGCATTTATTTCTGATAACACTTAAGCAGTTTATCTGCGGTATAAAAAAACCGAGCCATGCTCGGTTTTTTTAGTACTGATGAAAGCTCTGTGGGAAGCTAGCTAAGTGCTGCTATTCTTTTTCAGCAATAATTCTAATTTACTGGCCATTCGTTGCCCCTCATTCAAGCCATCAAATGGGCTAGGCGCTTTTTCAATTTTGGCTTCAGGCTTAGGTGCTTTTGGTTTTGAATTTTGCTTGGGCTTGGTGGCAGCGTGGTCTGGACGCTTTTTAACACTGGGTCTTGGCTTACGCGGCGCTGGTAACTTAGTTAATGCATGTGCTGCTTCATCCGCACTCACAGCGCCGTCTGCTTCACCTAATAAGTTAATGCGCGGTGCCCCATCAGTTTGAGATTTTAAATAACCAAAAGCACGCACATAACTTGCCAGGCCTCGTTTAATCTTCGTCTGGCTTAACTTCGCATCTGCAATTAACTCTTCCTGAATACCAATTTTAAGGGGCCGAGGTTTCGCAAAAGAGAACGTCTGCGGGTATGTTTCGCATATCAACTCAACCGCTGCACGATTGGCCGCTCGACTTTTGGCTTTTTTACGTTCCGCCGCACTTATCTCAGGTACAGTGACTGCTGGAGCTATCGCTTCAGGGGCCTCTGGTTCAGCAGAAATTGATACAACGTCCTTTGGCTCTGCCACTGTTGAGTTCACAGCTTCAGATGATTCAGTCATTGCGGGGGTAGCAGATGCTTTTGTATTTGGTAGTTCGCTAGTGCTGGTCATATTGTCTTGCATTCAATTTTTGATAAACGTCGGGCTTCGGATATGCTCAGGTTGCTGCTCAAGTTAAGGCTCTCATGTTAGAGCTCCTACTACTGATGTACTTGCTGCAGAAATCTTTGCTAATTCTTTGCTAATTC
>DDCR01000065.1 GCA_002335115.1 Oceanospirillaceae bacterium UBA2001 | reverse complement strand
GATTTTTTGTTGCGCGCCTCTGTCAACCAGACAAAAGTATCTTGTTCAGGCTCTACTGGGGTGCCAAACTTTCGTAAGGGATCGCCTTCGCCAGGTTTTTCTATCTTTAGGACCTCTGCTCCAAAATCAGCAAGAATAACGCCACAAAAAGGGGCGGCGATAAATGTAGCAATATCTAATACGCGTAATTTATCTAATGGGGCTTTATTATTTTTACTTTTTTCAGCAGTCATTTTAATCAACCTAAGCGTTTTCGGTTTTAGACCCGATAGCCGTCATTGCAGATATCCCAGCCCATGGTTCTGGGCCTGCCGGAATCGTTGAGTTGGTGCCTCGAACAACTTCCCCTTGGGGATCATACATCGGTAAAGTGCAAAGCTGGGCTTGATGTAATTGGCCATCTGAGCATTTTACGTCCACTACAGAACCTGGGCTAAAGTCAGTACTATTAAGCAGCACAATACCAACACCACAAACTTGAAAAGGAGACCATGTACTGGAAGTGACTCGGCCAATGGGCTGTCCTTGATATTCAAGGGTGTCACCACGAACTGCAGTTCCACCTTCCACTCGAATACCCCAACTTTGGTTTTCCTTACCCGCCGCCATTAGTGCCTTGCGGCCAATAAAATCACCTTTTTCAAAATCTATAAAGCGGCCCAAGCCGACCACAAATGGGGTCGTATTGCTAGTGAAGTCCTGACCCGCAGACAGTAAACCTGCCTCAATCCTTCTGCACCTGTTGCCGGGTGTAGCCGTTAGGATCATGCCCATTTTGCTGCCTTCTTCAAGGATCAAGTCACCCAGCATTTCACTGTTATTTTGAGGACGGAAATAAACCTCCCAGCCAAGTTCGTTGGTAAAGCCTGTCCGACTAATCAGCACCTGCTCACCGGCGATAGTGACTTCGATCCAATCAAAATAACGCCATTGTGGCATGGGGCCATCAATTAACCGTTCCAACAGTTCCATCGATCGTGGGCCAGCAACCTGACTAACCCATACATCAGGGTCACTTATGGTCACATCAAGGCCTTCAGAATGGGCTTTATACCAGTTAAATAAGTCACCATCAGCTTGGGCGAACCAATATTTATCGTCTTCAACCCGAAGCAGCACGCCATCTGTAATAATGCCACCATCGTGGTAACAGGCAAATTGGTATGAACAACGCCCTTTGTTAACCTTAGACACATCGCGGGGAAAAATACGCTGTAGCAGTTTGAGCGCATCTGGCCCTGATATTTCATAAGGGTATTCACCCGTATGACGAAAAGTTAGCTCTTGCCGGACTTTCCAGTACATTTCATCTGGTGTTGCGTTGGTAAGTTTTTCAGGATTTAAGCGCCCAGCATAGAGCGAATACTCAGGGTTATAGGGTAATTCTTGATAAGTCAGTGGGTGAATAGAAATGCTTCTTGCTAGTTCAACGGGCCGATCACCTTCGATGGGCAAAGGGACTACGGAAAACCGGAGCTTTTTTAGAGAGTCATGCATATTAAGAGTCTATAGCCTAAGTTAAAATTATGTGTAGGGTTGTGCTGTTTATAATTAACCATTAATCTAGGCCGTACAAACGATTTTTTTTAAACATATAGATAAAGTTAATAACATTTATAAATGAGGTGTTTAACTTGAATAATCAGTTTAGACGTCTTCCCCTAGCTGCTCTACGAACCTTTGAAGTGGCTGCAAGACTACAAAGTTTTAAGTTAGCAGCCCAAGAACTCAGCGTCACTCCAACCACAGTGAGTAACCAGATCAGAAAACTGGAACGTGACTGGGGCTGCCAATTATTTATTCGCAAAACTCGCCAGTTGGTGCTTACAGAGGTTGGCCGTTCCTTAGCACAGACTGTGAACCGAGCTTTTGGCGATATTAAGGCTGAAATTGAGGCGCACGTAACTATGGCCAAAAAAACAGTCACTTTGGAGGCTGGGCCTATTTTTGCATCACGCTGGCTCATCCCACGACTCAATCGCTTTCGTCGGCAGCATCCTGATATTGAACTTGTACTGCATCATGGGTCGCGTATATCCGTCGCAGAAAATATGAATGCCGATGCTGCGGTGGATTGGGGTGAGGGTAATTGGCCAGGACTGGAATCAACCCATTTGTTAAACATCCGTTATTTGCCAGTTTTGAGCCCCCATTTAGCAAAGCAAAAAGGAGGGTTTGATAAGCCTATAGACCTCTTGCGATTCACTATTTTACACCACAGTGATCGCAGCGAATGGGATGATTGGCTAAACTTAGCAGGGCTTCCAGAGTCACCAGGGCTAAACTTTATAGACGAAACCACAATCGAAGACTCTAATGTGATCCTGCAAGCTGCTATAGATGGCCATGGGGTAGCATTAGGTATATTTCCTTTTATTCAAACCGAGGTAGATGAAGGAAGACTGATATGCCCTATGGATATCACACTCACACCAAAACGGACTTACCACTTACTTACACGCCCTGGTATGAGGAAAAACCCAGATGTTGAAACAGTGTGCCGATGGTTAGAAGAAGAAGCGGCAAACACGCCGTCTAACTAAAGGTCTCGAAGACCAATGCTGGGGTTGTATCTTTATACTTTAGCCTCTGGATTTTCTATGATTACGGCAATGCCTTGGCCTCCTCCAATACACATTGTGGCTAAACCATAACGGCCACCTGTGCGGCGCAGTTCATACATAAGTTTAATCAAAATAATGGCACCCGATGCCCCCACGGGATGACCAAGAGCAATAGCCCCTCCATTGGGATTAGTAATCTCGGCTGCAAAGCCCAGTTCGCTGGCTACGGCGCATGCTTGGGCAGCAAATGCTTCGTTGGATTCTATGCAGGACATATCAGCGACATTTAACCCAGCGTGACTGCAAGCCAACTTGACTGCTGTAACTGGGCCCATGCCCATTAACTCTGGAGCTACACCACTCACAGCCGAAGCCCGCATAATAGCGAGTTTGGGCAGACCATAGGTGTTAACAGTGTCTTCTGACGCAAGAGTAAGTGCAGCTGCAGCGTCGTTAATGCCTGAGGCATTTCCAGCCGTGACAGATCCATTTTTTTTGAAAGCAGCGCGTAGTTTTTGCAGGTCTAAACTAGAGATATCAGCGCGCACGTGTTCATCTGTGTCGAAGACCACTTCTTGGCGACCTTTTTTAACCATTAATGGGAGGATCTGTTCCTTGAACCACCCTGCATTAATGGCGACTCCTGCACGGCGATGACTCTCCATCGCTAAAGCATCCTGCGCTGCACGATCAATACCACTTGCTGTGGCAATGTTTTCTGCAGTGACTCCCATGTGCCCATGCCCAAAAGGATCAGTCAATGCACCTGTCATCATATCAACGGCGGTAACATCGCCCATTTTAATCCCAAATCGGGCGGCATTGATCATATGCCCTACTCGGCTCATATTTTCAGCTCCACCGGCGAGAACCATCTCAGCATTACCCAGCATTATTTGTTCTGCTCCCGTAACCACGGCTTGCAAACCACTTCCACACAGCCGATTGAGCGTGAGCGCGGTCGATGCTGGTGGCATACCTGCACCCATGGCAGCAACCCTTGATAAATACATGTCGCGAGGTTCAGTGTGTATAACGTTGCCAAACACAGATTGGTCTATCCTATGGGCCTCAACGCCCGCACGAGCAATCGCTTCAATAGCCACAGCAATGGCTAAATCACAGGGTGGGATACCAGATAGAGCACCACCAAAATCACCAATGGCCGTTCTGACTCCAGACGTAATTACAACATCTCTCATTAACCACACTCCTATTTTATTTTACTGGTTATTTTGCTGGCTGGCCTAAACCTTATGGTATTTAGTGACAGCAACCTAAACATCAGTATCAGACCCAGTGTTAAGGTCAAATAAGTTAAACAGGTCCAAAATTACACCAATAAGTGGGGCCAAACCAATCCAATTTCCTACACAGCATATACTTAAAACAAATGAGTTAGAGGGTTGCATGCATAATTTGCTTGTTTAATGAGAAGTATTGGTTATTATAACGGTATTGATTTTGGAGGAGATGCTCATTTGAACCTGCGCCAACTCGAAGCTTTTCGCGCTACTATGCGCAGTGGGTCTATTACTGAAGCTGCAGAAATAATGCACATTTCACAACCCAGTGTGAGCCGTTTGATCGCCGACATTGAGCGCTCTGTAGGCTTCCCATTATTTTTACGCAGTGGTCGTGGCCTCACTCCAACACTTGAGGCCAACACCTTTTACAAGGGTGTAGAGGGCATGTTTGTGGGCGTTGAACGACTACAAGAGTTAGCAGATTCTATACGCACGACTAGCGGTGGCATTATCTCTATCGGCACCATTCAATCTATAGCAGCGTTTGAACTACCAAGGGCAGTGAATCAATTATATCAACGCTATGATGACATTCGTTTTATGATCCATGCACGTAATACTCCTGGCATACTAGATGCGGTACAGATGAACCAGTTTGATTTGGGTATCGTTGGGCAACAACCGCCCTATCAAGGTGTTGAAACTCTATTTCAGACCGCTGCACCCTATGTTTGTTTGATGCCCGAAGACCACAAACTGGTGGGACAAGCAGGTACGGTAGACCTAGAGGAATTAGCCAATAGTGAAACTTTTGTCACTTCAGGTGGTGCCTTTCCAGACCACATGATGTCTATGAGTAGTGCATTATCAAATAAGATGCAGGGCTGCTCACGCTTATCAGCCACCAATATGTCAGTGGCCGCTTCATTGGTGCGCGAAACGGGTGTGTTGGCTATTATTGATCCATTTTCAGCTGAGCAAGCCGTTAATATGGGAGGCGTTGTTTTTCGTCCTATTGCACAGAACCTAAAATATTATATTTCTATTGTAACCTCAGGTAGAGAACAGCTATCACGTCAAGCGATCGAGCTATCTGAGGTCTTAGCTCAACAACTGAGTGAGCGTGTAGCTCACGTAGTGAGCTATGCTAAGTAAACTACATTTTTATGGTCTCGGCTAATTCATAGAATTTCTGAATGAATGGCTGATCTATTGCTATTGGAGATTACAATAACCTTCGCGTTATTATAATTGAGTACCCAAAATAAGAGCCCCAGCATGAGCAAATTTCTGTGATTAAAAAAAATATAAATAGCGAAAGTAAGAAAATATTTTCGACTCAAGATGCTCTGCAGGTTGCCAAGCAAAGGCTACCTCGGTTGATTTTTGATTTTATTGAAGGCTCTACTGGACGCGAAGTTGCAGCACTTCGAAACCTCACCCGCTTTGACGAAATCACCCTCCAACCCAGGGTCATGCAAGATGTTGAAATACGCAACTTAAAGACACTATTTTTGGGCCAAAGTTACGACCTTCCTTTTGGCATAGCGCCCATGGGCATGTGCAATCTTGCTTGGCCTGGGGCTGACCAAGCCTTGGCAGAAGCTGCTCAAGCGTTCAACGTGCCTGTGTGCTTATCATCAGCAGCCTCTAGTTCCATCGAAGACATGCGCTCGTGGGCTGGGAAGAATAGCTGGTTTCAGCTTTATGTTGGTAGTTCTATGGAGGAATCATTAGCCTTGGTTGATCGTGCTCACAAAGCGGGCTATGAGAATTTAATATTAACTGTTGATGTGCCTCAAGTATCACGGCGCTTGCGTGACTTGCGTAACGGCTTCCAAATGCCCTTTAAAATGACCCCCAAGCTATTCATGGATTTTGCTACTCACCCCCACTGGTCATTAGCCACTTTATGGCAAGGAGTGCCAGAACCGATTAATTTTAAACCACTCACGGGTAACAAAACCTTTGATCGTAATGCCAGTCGAGCAGGAGCTAATTGGGATTTCCTAGAGCGATTGCGTGAACTTTGGAAGGGTAATTTAATTGTTAAAGGCGTGACGTCAGCGGCAGATGCAGGGCGCATACAGCAAGTGGGTGCTGATGCCATTTATGTGTCTAATCACGGTGGACGGCAACTCGACAGTGCACCCGCCGCCATTGATGTATTACCCATTATTCGCCAAGCTGTTGGTGCTGACTATCCACTGATTTTTGATAGCGGCGTGCGCAGTGGTGAGGACGTGGTCAAAGCACTAGCCATGGGAGCAAATTTTGTTATGTTAGGCCGCCCATTTATGTTTGCTCTGGGCGCCGAGGGTGCTCGTGGGGTTAATGCACTGATACGCACTTTGGGTGAGGATACTAGCCTAACCTTAGCCCAAACTGGGTTAACAGAAATTAATGAAGTGACGCCCAGCATGCTCAGTAAATGCCCACCAGAACTACTTATGGAAGACTTAGGGTCGAGCAAAAATGTCACTTAAAAAACTCATTGCATGAAAAGGAATCTTTAGACATGTCCGAACAGAAAAAAATTCGGGGCGGCGCCCTACTCGCTCGTGCTTTTAAGCAAAAAGGTGTGGAGCATGCCTTCACTTTGGCAGGCGGCTTTTGTAACCCTGCATTAGAAGGCTTCATGGAATGTCAGATGCCTGTGATTAACTGCCCACACGAACAAGTTGCTGGCCATTTGGCCGATGGCCACGCCCGCATCACTCGTAAGCCGACCCTTTGCCTTGTTGGCCCCGAAGGGTTCGCCAATGCTGTGCCCGCCATGCTTGAGGCTTGGGGTGAACGCTCTCCTGTTATTTTTGTGACCGGTTCCTCTACCTTAAAGCGACAAGGTTCAGGAGGGTTTAAAGAAATTGATGATGTGGCTATTGCGGCACCTCTGACAAAATATTCAGCTCAAATTGTTGACGGTCATCGCATTAGTGAGTTTGTTGATCGCGCATGGAAAGCCGCCACCACCGGCTATCCTGGGCCCGTGCATCTTGCATTACCAGTAGATATCATGTTCTCGTCTTTCCCAGAGGATGCAGGGCTTAATGAGCGCCCATTCGACAGAACCGATACACCCGTGCCAAGGGCTTGGCCTGATCCATCTGCATTAGCGCCCATATTAGACACGATCCAAAAGGCGAAGAGACCTTTGATTATTGCCGGACATGGCGTCTGGTGGTCGAGGTCTGAGGCGCAATTAAGTGCTGCAGGCAATGCACTACGGATACCGGTATACAACGTTCCCTATCATACTAAAAATTTGGGTGAGTCTTCTGAATGCTATATGGGCTTAGCAGACTTCCATCAATATCATCCTTCAAAGCCAGCCATTCATGAAGCGGATGTGGTGGTGATGATTGGCTGTCGTTTGGACAACCAAATGAATTTTGGCAATCCGCCCTTTATTCCTGAAAATACTAAGCTAGTCTGTGTCAATGGTAGCCATGAAGAATTGGACTATAATCATGCGGCTGATATGCAACTTTTATCTGATCCTGGGGCCTTTCTTGAGGCCCTCACGACAGTCAAAAAAACCTGGCATGATTGGTTTAATCTGCAAGTTCAACGCCGTCAAACATGGGTTCAAGATTGGAGTGATCACATTGCTGCCGAATCAGCTACAGATTTGGCTGAAGGGCGCAAAATGCACCCATTGCAATTGGGCCTTGATGTTCAAGCGGCCATGAATGATGGTGATTGGTTGATTTTTGATGGTGGAAATACGCATTTTTGGAATGAAATTGGGGTCAATATTGCCGCTAAACGAGGCTTGAAACTGGGCGGTATTCTACACCCTGGTAATTACAGTTTATTGGGTGTGGGCGTATCGTTTGCTTTTGCAGCCAAACACATCCATCCAGAAAAAAATGCAGTTTTAATTACCGGAGATGGCGCTTTCCTATCGGGAGGTTTATCCATTGAAGCTTGCTTCCAAGAAAAGGTTCCCATTATTGTGATTGTTGATAATAACGGGGGTCTAGATTGCATTAGCCAGCAGCAAGAACGTCTGTTTGAAAATGGACAGCACTACGCTACTGATTTTCGTGATATTCCATTTCATGGCATGTTTGAAGGCATGGGCGGTCATGGTGAATTAGTAACTCGGCGGGAGGACTTTGCCCCAGCGATGCAACGGGCCATCGCCAGTGGCAAAACAGCCTGTATTAATGTTAAGTGCCGCGGTGTGATCAGCCCAATTGTGGCGGCCACTTCAGATAAACGTGAAAAGGCTTCGATTGAATAATGGCGGTCATTACATCCCACACACTCAATGGTAACGATGGTACTCATGCCGCTGGCATTGTAGTGACATTAAGTCGTTTAGGGCAGGTTAACCAAGTGATCTTTGCCACAGTTATGGATCAAGGGGGGCGTCTTGAGCAAGAGATTGCACCCGAGCAAATTGATCCTAAGGCAACCTATGAACTGGTGTTTGAAACAGGCACATATTGGAGTGAACAAAATGTCACAGGGGCTATTTCACAAATAGTATTGCGTTTTTTAATGCCTGATCAAAAAGGTCACTATCATATGCCAGTGATTCTGAGTCCCCATTCTTACACTGTTTGGGGGTCTTGTTAATGACTGATGGCTTACATATGTCGCGGCGTATTCGACGCACACCTTATACTAGTAAAGTTGAGCAAGCCGGTGTGCGAGGCTTTTCAGTAGTCAATCACACGCTATTACCCAAAGCATTCCAACCTTCAGTGGAAGAAGATTATTGGCATTTGCGCGAACATGTGCAGTTATGGGATGTGGCTTGCCAACGTCAGGTACAAATTCAAGGCCCTGATGCCGCCAAACTCGTGCAATGGATGACCCCAAGAGATATTAATCAGGCCCTTGTGGGTGACTGTTTTTACGTCCCCATTATTGACGCAGATGCGGGCCTAATTAACGACCCTGTGATGCTCAAGTTAGCAGAGGATAAGTTTTGGCTCTCCATTGCTGACAGTGATGTTTTACTTTATGCCATGGGGCTAGCTTTAGGCCGTGATATGGATGTGCAAATCTGTGAGCCCGATGTCTCACCTCTTGCAATCCAAGGCCCAAAGGCAGAAGCCTTACTTGCCAAACTATTTGGTGAGCAAGTACGTGACATTGGATTTTTTAAATTTGGTTGGATCAAATTTAAAGGCACCCATCAATTAATTGCCCGTTCAGGCTTTTCTCGGCAAGGTGGCTTTGAGATTTACCTTGAAGGTGGGCATCTTGGTGCTGATTTATGGGATTTTATATGGCACGCGGGACAAACCTTTAATATAACCCCTGGGTGTCCAAATTTAATTGAACGTATTGAAGGTGGCCTGTTTTCCTATGGCAATGAAATGAGTCGCGAAAATAATCCTTTAGAAATTGGCTTAGGTAAATTCTGCTCACTTGATGGCTCCATAGACTATATTGGTCGTCAGGCGTTGGAAAAAATTGCTAGGGATGGCGTAGCTCGAAAAATAAGGGGGATTATGTTTGATGGCGAGGCCTGCCCTACCTGCTCAATTCCATGGCCAGTAATGGTGGGGCAGCAACAGGTTGGACAAATTACCTCTGGCATTTGGTCACCACGATTAAAAGCCAATGTAGGACAATCACTTATTGAGCGTGGCTTCTGGGAATTTGGCCAAGAAGTGGTGGTGGTTACTGCAGATGGGCAGCATCGGCAAGGCAAGATCGTCAAAATGCCTATGTCATAGTGAAAGCTGACACTGTCAGGACTTTTTGGGCCAGTTGCATCTGGCGAGTGGGCTCTACCATACCCATCCTAACAAAACCGATGTAGTATTATTTTAGTAACGCCAATGAAATGTGATCCCAGTGTGGAGGATCTTTTGACAGACAATGCACGTGGAGCTCTGCTGATGATGATCAGCATGTTGGCCTTTACGGTCAATGATGCATGTATCAAGGCAACACAGGGCGCCATTCCTTTTTTCCAGCTGTTAGTTTTACGAGGGGTTCTATCAAGCCTGTTTATTGCCTTGGCACTTTGGTGGCTGGGACAGTGGCGTGTGTCTGTGCCCTCACCAGATCGACGATGGATCGCTTTGCGCTCACTTTTAGAAATAATGGCAACCATGTTCTTCCTAACGGCATTGTTCAATATGCCACTGGCGAATGTGGTCGCTCTTTTACAATTGCTGCCCTTGACGGTGACGCTGGCTGGGGCTGTATTGTTGGGTGAACCCATTGGGCAGCGGCGCATGGTGGCGATTTTGGTTGGTTTTTGTGGCATGTTGTTGATTATTAAGCCCGACAGTGGCGGCTTCAATACCTATACCATTTATGCGNNCGTTTCGCGATTTATCCACCCGCCGAATGTCTCCAAAAATACCCTCCTTAATGATCACCTTTGCGTCTGCGGCAGGGCTGACAGTGATTGCAGCTATCGCAACAATGGGTGAGACTTGGGTCCGCTTAGATTTGCATCAAACGGGTCTGATCGTGTTGTCGGCAGTGTTTATTTTCGTGGGCTATTGTTCAAGCGTAATGGTGATGCGGGTTGGCGAACTGAGCGTTGTCACACCGTATCGTTATACTAGTTTGCTTTGGGCATTGCTTCTTGGGTGGCTTTTATTTGATGAATGGCCAACCTTGCTTACGTTACTGGGCGCTGCCATTATCGCTGCAACGGGGTGCTATATGTTATATCGGGAAGCTCGGTCGACTACCTCCCCCTGAAAAAGATTGGCACCTTGCCCCACCATTGGTACCCAAACGATACAGTTCTTCATGTCACAAATAAGTAAAATAGGCTCTGGCAAAACGAACGCTAATAGCCATAACTGATATCACAGACGGTTACAGGCGCACATAGCAGACCACAAAAGCACCAATAATTAGTAGGACGTTAGCACAACCGCAAAGAGCGATAAGGCGAAAGCCTGAGCGCCAAAGCCTCGGTACGCCGATGAGAATAGCAGGTACAATGGCAAAGATGGCAACCCCCAAGCCCAGTTGAATAAGCATGTCCCCTGAATCAATACGGTGACTCAATGTCAGTGCGTTACCTTGCATCAACACACTCAATTGTTCGTTAACCGGCATCACTGTCCAGCCAAAACCTAAGGCCAGCAAACTACCTAACAACACCATTACACATCCAGCAATGGTCAACCAGTAAATAGTCACCCCATAGATAATGCCACTTTGCCGCAGTGAGTCTTGACTCATAATATCATCCCACCCATAAAGTTCAGATCTTGCAGACCTCGGTATATTAATTTGAACGAGGTTAAGCAAAGTAGGAAGATCATTAGGCGTCTAACGACCACAACCTTCACTTGCGCCAGCACGTGGGCACCAATAATACCCCCAATGACTTGCCCTAACATCCAAGGAGCCACTAAAATCGGTACCATTGCACCATACAGCATGTAGGGCCATATGGCAGCCGCGTTGCCCAAAGCGAGCAACACTCCGCTAGAAGCAACCGCCGCTTTAAGTGGTACCGCCATCACTAGGTTAAGGACTGGTACCATAGCCCAGCCACCACCTAAACCAAAAAAACCACCGATAAAACCAACCCCAACAAACAAAATAATAGCTAAGCCTAAGCGTTTGACACTGTATTTAACTTCAGTGTTTACAGACATTTCATAGTAGCTCATATCCAGGGAAAACAAACGCGCCAGACCACTCAGTTTAGAGGCCTTGGGATAATCATTACGACCACCTCCTGTGATAAATAATACCGCCACCCCGAGCAATAATATGCCCAGCAACATGCGCACCACAGCATCACTGCTTGGCCCCATGGTTGATGCAAATTGAAACGCCATCAGAGCGCCTAATAAACCACCGACTATGGTTGGCAGGGCGCAAATATAGACCAGACGTATATCCACTAAACCTTGTTTAAGTAGTGGCGCTCCAGAAATTAAACCACTGAACATAGCCACAACTAAACCTGTCGCTCTAACCACTAAAGAATCAAAGGAAGTAAAGCCTAATACAATCGGGGTAAAAATGACTCCCCCGCCGATGCCTGCAATGACGGCTATGATAGCGATGGCAACAGATAAAACAAAAGAAGCAAGGGTGACGCTGAGGATAGAGCCAAGGGAAAAGAATTCACTCGCCTCAATGGGCTCAACAATAGCAATGGCAAAATAACAGGCTGCGGAAAGTAATATTAATAATGTGAGTTCAGGTACGTTTCGAAACAAACTCATTAGGTCTTATCCATAAGTGATTTATTTTTTTAAAATTATATCTTAGCCCAGCTTATTCATCCAATAGAGGGCCCCTAATGGTGCATGCGAACTCACTATGAAAGCAGCGTCGAGCAACAAATATCAAGGTTAATAATTCAAGCTCCATCCCTTGATGAACATTGTCATTCTAGCGAATATTTTTAATGGCCAGTTTTTGCTTGATCCATACTAACTCTCTAAAACCTCTTGATAACCGAACAGAGCAGGTAGGCCACCCGTATGCAACATTAAAACCTTTTGACCCTTTTTTATTATTCCTTCTTCCAACAACCCAAGCACCCCTGCAAAGGTCTTTGCTGTATAAACAGGATCAAGCATAATCCCCTCGGCCTGAGCCATAAGTTTGAGTGCAAACAGAGTTTTGGGGCCTACCTGACCATAACCTGGTGCTAACGAACCATCCCAAGTAAGAAGCTCTTGCTCTTCAAATGGACGTTCTATATCTAGCAGTGCAGCTAAGTTTTGAGTCACTGAATTCATTCTTTGCCTTTGTTGGGCCGCATCTCGGCGCACACAAATACCATACACGGGGCTATGAATATTGGATAGTTTCAAACCCATGAGCCAACCAGCGTGAGTAGCACCACTGCCAGAGGGCACAATTGAAACGTCAAAATCTGACATCTGAACAGCTAATTCAGCTCCCCCTTTTACGTAGCCCAGGGCCCCAAGTGGGGGATGAACAATGCCTAGTGGGATAATGTAGGGAACTTGACCATTCGCCAATAACTCTGACGCTCGCTGCGCCAAAGCTGCATCAGCACCCAGTTCATTGTCACCTTCAGGAAAAAACATATACTCAACATCTAATAGGTTACTCAGAAGCACATTTCCTGAAGAGTAATACAAGGCACCCATGTCAGGAACTCGTTCCTCAAGCTGTAAGATGGCCTTCATGCCAAATTTTGCCGCCACCGCTGCCGCTGCGCGCACAAAATTTGACTGTACTGCTCCAGTAATCAAAATAGTATCAGATTTTTTAGCCAGCGCAGCACCCATGTAATATTCAAGTTGGCGAGTTTTATTACCTCCAAAGGATAGGCCTGTGAGGTCGTCACGCTTCAACCACAGATCTATATCCAACTTGTCAGACAGGCGATCCAAGCGTTCAATCGGCGTAGGCTGAGACATTAGCTCAGCACAAGGGAACTTTAATAGTAGTTTTGAAACTTTAGACAAGTTCAAAGCCCTCAACCATAACAAGGCCATGGCCTCACTAGCATTTACTCAAGCAGACTGCGTAACTAACTTATCGAGATAGTGACGATCAGTCATTTCCTCAGCACACCCGTTTCCACTCAGGTGAGCATCTACTTTGAGTGTTTAGACAACATGTAATGCACACTTTAAGTTTAGTGAGATAGTATTTTTGATAGGAACAACTGCGCCCGGTCGCTGCGTGGTGAACCAAAAAAGTCATCTTTTTTTGCATCTTCAACAATTTTTCCTTCATCCATAAACACCACACGATCGGCCACCTTTTTGGCAAAGCCCATTTCATGTGTCACCACCATCATGGTCATACCGTCGTGGGCTAATTCCACCATGACATCGAGCACATCATTGATCATTTCTGGATCCAACGCCGAAGTGGGTTCGTCAAATAGCATGGCAATGGGATCCATTGCCAAGCCTCTGGCTATAGCGACTCTTTGCTGCTGGCCACCAGATAACTGACTGGGAAATTTGTTAGCATGATCAGCCAAACCAACGCGATCAAGTAAGGCTTTTGCCTTAACTTCAGATGCGTCATCAGCCCGCCCTAAAACTTTGATCTGACCAAGTTTCACGTTTTCTAACACGCTCATATGTGGAAACAGCTCAAAGTTTTGAAACACCATACCAATGCGGGCCCTGAGGTGGTTTAAGTTTGTTTTCTTGTCCGAAACAACCATGCCATCTACAGTAATTTCACCCTTTTGCACAGGTTCTAGACCGTTCACTGCTTTGATCAAAGTGCTTTTTCCCGAACCCGAAGGACCACAAACAACGACCACTTCACCTTTCGATACGGATGTTGAACAGTTATCCAGGACTTGAAACGAGTCATACCATTTACTCACGTTTTTTAGGTGTATCATGTTGATAGTTTCCTTTGTAAGTGGCTGGATAGAAGAGAGCCAGCGAAACAAATTGTAAAATACACCACAGCCACAAACATAAACATCTCAATGAGCTTTTGGTCTCGATTGGCAATGAGTTCTGCGCTCACCAAAAAATCCTTTAATCCCACCACATAGACCAACGAAGTATCTTGAAAAAGAATAATAGCCTGGGTCAGCAAAACAGGAATCATGGCTTTAAAGGCTTGGGGTAAAACAATAAAACGCATACATTGTGTATAGGTCATGCCAATGGCCCGAGCTGCGGCTACCTGCCCAGAACTAACACTGGCGATACCTGCTCTTATAATTTCAGAATAATAGGCCGCTTCAAACAAAACGAAGGCAATGAGAACTGACGAAAATGCACCCACAGGCCGCCCCAAAACCAAAGGCACTAAAAAATATAACCAGAAAATAACAAGAATGAGTGGTAATGATCTGAAAAAATTAACATAGGCTGCGGCGATCCAAGCTAAAATGGGAACATTAGCTATACGAATAATCGCCAACACTGTGCCAATGACAATACCTCCAATGACCGCTGCAACAGTGAGCAACAGTGTTGTTTTCATACCCTCAAAGAGGAATGGAATATTGTTGTAAATGATTGCAAAATCAAAATCACCCATATTATTTTTCCACCACAATTCGGCCAGGAACATGCAGGCGTTTTTCAAGATGAAGCATGAATCCCATTACTGTAAAGGTGACCAAGCTATAAATAATTGTGGCCGCAGTAAAGGCTTCGAAGCCCTGAAAGGTGTATTCCTCAATTTGACGCGTCATGGACGTCAATTCGATCACACCAATAGTCAGGGCAAGTGAAGAGTTTTTGAATATGGTTAAAAATTCACTGGTCAAAGGCGCAATAATAATCCGATAGGCGTTGGGTAAGAGCACGTGAATATAGACTTTTGCTTCTGATAAACCGATGGCCCGCCCTGCATTACGCTGGCCTATACCAATGGCATCAATACCTGAACGCACCTGCTCACAAACCCTAGACGCTGTATACAAGCCCAAGGCCCAAACCGTGGTAGTAAACCCGGGTAAGGGCATTTCGCGCTTCACCCACCGCCCTGCCTCTTCAGGCAACAGTTCAGGAAACACAAAGTACCAAAGAAACAATTGTACTAATAAGGGGATATTACGAAATATTTCGACGTAAGTGGTGCCAATTAAACGCAAGTAAGGATTGATTGACGTGCGCATGATACCTAATGCCGAACCCAAAACAAAGGCAAGAACCCATGCACACATTGCGATCATCAGTGTCCATTTTAAACCATCAACGAGCCACCAAATGTAGGGATCTCTAAAAAGTATGCCCCAATCCCAATTATACTGCATAGTTTATTGCCTTTACGGACACCTTAAACGATTTAGTATATACCGCTTAAGGTGTTATATCCTAGATTTGATAAATTAATCAATGAGGATAAGCTTGGGTATCAAAAGCACCTCTCAAACGGTTTGAAAGAGGCATATTGATTTTAGTAGGGCCAGGTGAAAACCATTTGTTATAAATGTTTTCCATTTCACCCGATCTCATCAAGTCTGACATCACAATACGACCCAAGCGCTCAAACGTTGAATCATTGCGTGGAACCATAATCGCATAGGGATCAAAAGATAAAAAACGACCAGTCACTTGATAGGCGCTGGTATCAGCAGATTTTGAAATCAAACCGTATAACAACACGTCATCAGAACCATAGGCGTCAATGCGATCGGTATCTAATGCCAACCAACCCTGGCTGTGATCTTTTAGCGTGACAACTTTCACATCCAAATTATTAGCAGCAATCGCTGCTTTGAGCGCCTTTTCATTCGTTGTGCCAGCAGACACGCCCAAAACCTTACCCGCTAAGTCTTCAATCTCAGTAATACCTGACCCCACTTTACTGGCGATTTTTGTGCCTGTGATGAATGTGGTCGACAGATAAGACACCTGCTTTTGACGGGTCAAGTTATTCGTTGTGGAGCCACATTCTAGATCTATTGAGCCATTAGCAATCAACGGAATACGTGTTTGTCCCGTAACTGGAACATATTTAACAGTCAAATTATCATTGCCCAACTCTGCTTTTATCGCGTCAACAATATTATGGCAAAGATCAATAGAGTAACCGATCGGTTCTTCTGCATCACCGATGTAAGAAAAGGGTACAGACGTTTCACGGTGTCCTATTGACACATAACCCCGTTCCGCTATTTTTTGTAAAGTGGGTGAATCACCGGCACCAGCAAAGGCTGCCCCAGTGAAACCAATCGCTGCAATTGCAGAAATTGCCGTTGTTAAAATAAATTTTTTCATTACTTACTCCTTCCAGTTTTTGATTGACTACAATCTAAGATGCCTAATATTATTTATGAGGCCTATAAAAATTAATTAACCTTACTATTGTCAGGCTTGTTGCTATTATCGTGCCAAGTAAAAATATCTTTTATAAAACAATGTCTTGCCTAATAATTTTAGGTATTAAATTAAGCTAAATTCATTGATTTGGTGTATTATGAGGCTACTTCGGGTGCATGCGCACTAATCTGATGCAGCCCTAGCTCCGAATATGTATACAGCCCCCTGTGTCTAGGGTCAAAGGCACTTCCATTACCCATATAAAACTTTGTTTCCAATGCTTTGTTCATACCCTTGCCTACATATACTAGATTAAAAATTAGCCTAACAGTTGATATCTGGGAAATAAAATGCCAAATTGTACGCGTACCCATACTATAGGTATGGGTAGTGCTTAACAAAAAACCAAAGGAATAACACAACATGGATTTGCGCTGGCTTGAAGACGTTCTTATCCTTCTTGAGGAAGGCAATCTTACTCGGGCCGCACAGCGAAGAGCCATCACCCAGCCAGCATTTTCACGAAGGATTAGAGCTTTTGAAAGTTGGCTCGGGCACGACATTCTTGACCGGGACGTGAACCGGGTAAAAATTCGAGACAGTGCGCGCAATAATGAAACAGAAATTAGAGCGCTCATTCAGCGCCTCAATGGCTTACAAAAAAGAATGCTCTTGGCTGACGCTGAGCAAAAACAACTTACAGTGACTGTCCAGCATTCCCTAGCTCTTTCCGTATTTCCTGATTTCATTTCCCTGGTAAATAAAGAAATTGAACCCTTGAGGTATCGTTTGAAAACGGGTGACCATCCCGACTGTATGTCGACCTTAATCCGCAGAGATGCAGACATCATGCTCTGCTACGAAACGTTAGAGGGACCAAAACTACCCTTAGATGACACTTTTCTGAGCATGACATGGGGCGTTGATTGTCTTGTGCCTGTCGTAAGCAGTGCCCTCATGGTCTCTTTAAACTCAGATAGACTGACGCCTGCACCAATCCCTGTCATTACCTTTCCAAAGCATAGCTTTTTCGACCAAGTACTTTCATCCGTGTCCTATAAGGATGTCGAACATAACCCCATGCTGAAAGTCATTTGTGAGTCATCTTTTACCGCAGGAGCACGCGAAATGGTATTAAACGGCATTGGCTTAGCATGGGTGCCAATGAGTCTTGTATCTCGAAAAATTGAGTCTGGCGAGCTGACAGACCTCAGTACCACCTATGGCAGTGTTGCGTTGAAAATATCCCTTTATGCAAGACCAGAAGGGACTTTAAACAATAGTATTGTGCATAAACTAAAGCTTTTACGTGGCCACTAGCGTGGTAATGATAAAGACTCATAAAAACCCTAGGCAAAACCACTGAAATTGGGCTAAAGCCCTCAAAACACGCTTTAATAAGGCCAACAGATGACTCATTACGTAATTGATAAGCCACCGCGGATAGCCGCTCCTATAAAAAATACTGATGCATTATTTCCCGTGCGTCGAATTTATTGTATTGGTCGTAATTATGCAGATCATGCCATCGAGATGGGGCACGACCCAGATCGCGAACCACCGTTTTTCTTCCAAAAAAACCCTGATAACCTAGACTTTTCTGGCACTTTTACTTATCCAGAAAAAAGCCTTGATGTGCATTACGAAATAGAACTCGTCATCGCCATCGGTAAAGGGGGTAAAGACATCAGTTTAGCTAGTGCAGTGAACCATGTTTATGGGTATGCCTTAGGGCTAGACATGACTCGCAGAGACCTGCAGGGTGAAATGAAAAAGATGGGACGACCTTGGGAAATTGGAAAAGCATTTGAAAAGTCAGCCCCTATGGCCCCTATTATACCCGCCTCAGATTTAGGCCACCCAGTGCAAGGTTTGATCGATTTGAAAGTCAATGGGGTGTTAAAACAGAAGGGGGATTTAAATCAAATGATCTGGAAAACAGCCGAGATGATCAGTTACCTGTCTACATACTATGAGCTCGCTGCTGGCGACTTAATTATGTCAGGCACTCCTGCAGGTGTAGGTCCAATTGTGAAAGGAGATATTATGACAGGGTCAATTGCGGGCATGGGAGAACTGCTTGTAACGGTGGTTTAATAAATCTTATGACTTTATTCATAAAAACTGATGGTCAAGGTCAAGTCTAACACAAGCATATACGGTTACAGGTTTAGGCTGGTAATCGTTACCTATTCGTAATGTCTACAAACTGACCCTGCACCCCATTGAGAAAGCCAAAACTATCATTAACTGTTTTAGTTGATAGCAAAGAAAATACTCGCTTCTGGCCATTTATTAGAATGTCTATTTTGGGTATAAATACTTTTCCTTGCTGATTTAACTGAGTTTTAAATGCTGTAATTTGTTGAGAAGCAACACCTAATTCTTGCAACACTTTTATAAAGTTCGTTTGTTCTAAATTAGGTAAGGCTGGAAAAAATTTTGTGAAATTCTGGTTAACTTTGATTAAGTTTAAGTTTTCATCGGCATAATAAGCTGCTGTGATTGCATTTTCAAAGTTAAAAAAGCTCAACTCTAAGATTTTGTCACTGTCCAAGAAGTCCTGCACATGGGCTATCACTTTTTGAAGTTTGCCCGTTATGGCGCCCCACGTTGTCACACAAAAGGGCACAGTGTATGTGAGTACCACTTTTAGTGGGTGAGGGTTGTCGCCGTGTATAATGGCATCACCATGGTTTATAATGGTTAGTATGGTACCCACAACACAAGCTGTCAAAAAAGCTTTGAGTGGTGTTCCACCTCCAAAAGCTAGACTACGAAAGTTCTGTTTGATCTGGTAGTTGGTCATATGCTTTTTCAACCTAATAGGTTAAGTTATATTCGCCTTTGGTGGCTCCCCATCGTAACCAAAAGCTATGCCAATGACCATATTTCTCGAGTGATCTGGCCTAAGGTGCATGTAACAAAGGAGCTGTAGCATAATTATGGTCGTGTCCATGGTGGCTTTCTCTGTGGACAATGTATGCTTACAAATGGCTACTCAAACTCTGACTATTGGACACGTTCTTATGCACTTTGGCATTGGGGGTGCTGTTTTTTACTGGCGTTACCAAGCTTAATCACCAACTTTTATATCCTCAAACAATGTTATCCAAGCCCATGGGTATGCGTGTGCTATTTGAGATTACAGGGCGCCTACTTTACATGCGGGCGATGTGCCTGCAGTCACGCCTTTTAGGCACTCCCGTTTACTGTTTGGTGTGACCCTTGGGGGTTTTTTTGACGAGCATCTGCCCTTTGCCATGGTGCTTGAATCTGGGTTCATTGTCATTGTAGGCTTGTTTATCTTTTGCCAAAGTAAGCCAATGAAAACTTCAATCTAGGCGTCTATAGGCTCTCGCATACATAGAAGTTAAGGTAAAAGTTCAGGCTTGATTAATGGCCAAATTTTAAGATGATGCATGTTCATTTTTTTCTGATTAACCAAAAAACGAACTAAAATGAAGTAGATATCTAGGTCAAAGCGAGGTTCAACCTCATCCTCAGAAACAATAACCTCACCCTCGGCAACCTGTGCCTCAGGGATGAGTGACTGATGAGTTTGATCAGCTAATTGATAACCAAAATCGTAAACATCTTCAAGAATGGGGAGTTTAGCCAGATAGCGCCACCGATCCACCAGATGAAAAGCCACTTGATCAGGCACCTGCGGATCGCGTTCTTCCAATAGAATAGGCCCTACATAAGGCCATAATTTTATCTGATAATTTTTCAATGCGGCGCCCATGCGTTGATTGTAACTCTGCGCCGATTCGGCCCCATGACAGGCCCCGAAACATTTTTTTAACTGACTGCGAAAACACCCTTGCGAGGAATTTCTGTGGCTTTCAAGCCCAAGTAACTGATGACACAAAAAATATTGATCAGCAAGCTTTTCCATTTGTTTGGAGGCTTGACGTGGTGAGCGAAAGAGACCAAATTGTTGCTCTACTTCCGTGTCTGCTGTTTCGATACTCTCGATATTGAGTCTCAAATAGCCATTGGTGTCCTGTGTACTTCGATACTGAAAAAGCTTACGCACCTTGCGTAAACGTCTATTGTAGAGTGGCGCCAAGGCTTTGATTTGATTACTCTCGCGGATTTGTGCGCCAAAGTCGCTCGGTGCAGTTTCAAAATCAACGTGAGCGATCTTGGTACTCATCTGTAAGTCTTTTGGATTTTTATGATCAGAACTAAAGTGACTCATCACTCGGTTACGAATATGCACACTCTTGCCCACGTATAGGAGCACACCTTTTTCATCATAAAAGTAATATACCCCAGCACTCGCAGGTAACTTTTCTACTTCTTTTGGATCCAATAAAGTGGGTAGGCTTGGGCGTTTAAGTAAAACTTTACAGGTCGCCGCAATTTCATCATCCGCAAAAAGTGCCGAAGACTTTTGAAAAAATTGATAAACCATCTCAGCATCATCAAGAGCCCTGTGCCGATTTTCAATTGATAAACCAAAGCGTTCAATAATTTGAGATAAGCCATGTCGCTTAAATTGAGGATAGAGATTGCGACTAAACTTTACCGAGCACAAAGGTTTGTTGTTATAACTCATGCCCACGCGCTCAAATTCATTCTTTAAAAAGCTATAATCAAAACGCGCGTTGTGGGCGACCAAGGTACGGCCTTTAAGTTTACTCAGTAATTCTTCGGCAATTTGAGAAAACTCAGGAGCGCCATTGAGCATGCCTGGGCTAATGCCAGTAAGCCGTTGTATAAATGGTGGTAAAGGTACTTTGGGGTCGATAAATGTTTGCCACTTCTCAATCAACGCACCATTTTCAATGATCAACAGGCCAATTTCAATAATGCGATGATAGGTCGCTTTACCACCCGTGGTTTCACAGTCAAGCAAGACCATGTTCTCAGGAAAGCCCGAAGAAAGAAGGATAGGGGTGGGTTGGTCAAGCCAGTTTAACTGCATAGGAAAATCACACCCACCCATCAATATTTGTCTTAAGGTAAACGCTCTAACTTAACACGATGGTTAATTGAGGACGATATTATTGCTCATGACTTTGTAACTAGCCACGCTTTTTTTAGCTTATTTTTGATATTGCAATAGCCCTCTGCCCATTTGCACTAAGCCAATTTTTCAGAAGCGCAGGGTCAGTCTATTGTGGCTAATTAATTACTCTTTGAATAGAAGATTAATTAATAAATTTGACCAACTCATGGGGCGACGAGCAACCTAATTGATTCATGACTTGCTCAAGTTCAAGAGAAAATATATCGATGCACTGGTCTGCGCCTTCTTTGCCAAAAGCCCCGACGCCATACATATAAGGCCGACCTGAGAACACTAATTTGGCACCCAAGGCCAAATATCGCGCAATATCAACACCAGACTCAACTCCACTATCGACAAACACCTCAAGTTTATCACCCACAGCTTCAACAATTTCCTGCATCATTTCAACTGGTGTATGAGCCAGATCAAGCTGCCGTCCCCCATGATTAGACACGATGAGGGCGTCAGCGTTGATGGATGCCACCAATTTGGCGTCTTCCACACTCAGCACGCCCTTCACTATTAAGTTGCCAGTCCATTGTTGGCGTAATTCCTTGAGCATCGCTAAATCTACGGGTTCTTTTAACGTACTACGGATGTAATTGGCTACATCCTCCAGATTAGATAACTTATTCATGTAGGGCTGCATATTGGCAAACTGTGGCATGCCATTTAAAGCAGTGGCCATAGCCCAGGACGGCCTTAATAGGGTTTGATAGATACTATTGAGAGTGATTTTAGGTGGCACTGATAAGCCATTTTTAATGTCATTTGGCCGTCTTCCCGCAACAGGCACATCAATCGTGACCACCAGATTATTGCACCCAACCTGACGTGCCCTTTGCATCAAGTCGAGTCTAATTTCTTGGTCCTTCGGTGGGTAAAGTTGAAACCAAAGATTACTTCCTGCGCACGCTGCCGCCTGTTCGATGGAGGTACTTGCTAAGGTACTTAATACATAAGGAATATTAGCTTTTTTCGCCGCAGTTGCATGATATTCTGCAGCTTTAGGCCAAATCAACCCACTGAGGCCTAACGGTGCTATGCCAAATGGGGCGTCATATTGCACTCCTAAAGCAGTCGTTGCTAGGCTCGCTGTTTTAGCGCGAGACAGATACGCAGGATGCAAGGCCACCTCATCTAAGCAATGCCTATTGCGCGCTACAGCCTGATCACTGTTGCATCCTCCAACCAAATACTGGTATGCAAATTTGGGAATACGCTTTTGGGTGCGCCTCTTGAGGTCTGCAATACTTGGCGCCCTGCTATTTAATTTACTCACCATATAAACAAACAGCCAAGCCAATTAATGGTAAGACTAATAGCGCCTTGCTCGGTGTTTTCATGCTTCAATTGACTGCATAAAACGATGACGAATAACTACAGGATCCAAAGTGATGACGGGGACAGGAATATTGCCTGACGCACACTTGCAAACAATAATGGTCATTTTTTTACTGGCAATCGCGGCTTCCATAACACTGACAGCCTCTTCCGCCTGACATTCCACCACGTTGTCACAACCACACGCACTTGCCACTGCAGCAAGGGAGGTTTTTTTACCTGCATAAGTTGGCTGGTCACCGGTAGAGCCATAACTTCCATTGTCTATAATCAGCAAAATAAAATTGTCACACTCATTATTGGCAATGGTAGGCAGCGTTCCTAAGTTAGTGAGCACGGAACCGTCACCATCGATGGCGACCACAGTTTTGTCTTGTGCTAAGGCTAAACCAAGGCCAATAGATGATGATAAACCCATGGTTCCTAGCATGTAGAAATTGCTTGGTTGATCGCCAAATAAGTGCATTTCTTGACTGGGTAAACCAATATTGCAAACAACCAATTCGCCAGACAGCACTGGAACTAAATTCTTAATGATCTCAGAACGTATCATGTTACTCTCCTTTCCAAAATGTAGCGTCAGTCAAAATTGCAACGGGCTTATTCGCCATAAAGGTATACTTTAAAATTTCATCAATCTCATGCACATCTTCAGGCTTATGAAAATGGTAGGTTGGAATGCCCAATTGATCCAATAATGCCTTTGTGTGCACGGCCATCTCAACCTGACAAGCCACGGGCTCACCTAATTCACCCCGGTAGCTAATGAGCATCGGTAGAGGCAGACGATAGAATTGAGTTAATGTCACTAGGGTGTTAATGGTGACCCCGATGGCGGTGTTTTGCATAATAATGGCAGACCTTTTGCCACCCATAAACGCTCCAGCACAAATGCCCATGCCTTCATCTTCTTTGTTAGCAGGCACGTGAATCATACTCTCACGGGTTTCCAGTTCAGCGATGACGCCACTAAGCTGTTTGCAGGGCACCGTCGTAATCAGTTCAATACTGTTATTTTCAAATGCATCTATAATTATTTTGTCCAATGACATGTTTAACTCCATAGTTATCCTCAGGTGAGGATTTTCTAGTAAAATAAAAGTTAATACAATTCATATTTATTTTACTAAAAGTATAATTAAAATTTACCTTATAACCATACTGGCATAGCATCTAAAAATAAGAGGCCCATTAATTAAGGCGTCCATTGGGTGCTCATTTAATGGGTTACAACGAACAATGAATTCTAGTAGGCCGGTCACTTTTGGACCTTAATCAGCATTACTGCAAACATTTTTCAATGATTTCAACAGGGTGCAATACCCATCGATCACTCTGTCCGTCCATCATCTGCTCGTAACAACTAAATCCATTAGCAACCACCACAGCATTATTGGCCGCATTATCAATGGCGGGCTTTAAGCGGCGCTCATACAAACGCTGCCCAATAGCTCTAGTCTGTTTTTTTAAGCCATAGGTACCTGCCATACCACAACAGCCACTCTCGGGTTCTTGCAAGTCTTTAAAACACCGTAACATCCATTCTCGATCGTGGGATGAAATACCGAGGGATTTATCATGGCAATGAAGGTGCAGTATTCCACTATTTAACTGTTTGGCTAAAGTAACGGATGATTCACTTAAAAATCGGGTTAGGGTTTTAGCCCTTTTACGGAGATCAAGGGCCCGAGTGTCCTCCGGAAAGGCACTGAGTAACTCATCTTTAAAGACCGATAAACAGGAAGGTTCGAGCACAATAACGGAACAACCAGCGGGTAATTTGCAGTGAAAGCTTTCAAGTATCACAGTGAGTTGCTTCAGTGCCTGAGCTAAAAAACCATATTCATACAAGGGTCGCCCACAACAGAAGTGTTGCTTTGCTACTGCCACTTGATGACCACTTTTTAACAAGACATTAACTGCACTTTGTAACAATGCCGGGCGGTAATGATTATTCACACTGTCAGCCCATAACACTACCGTAGGTTGGTCCTGTGCGCCAAACCAATGAAACTGCTGGTCTTGTCTGTGGGCATGTTTTTTGACCCAACTGGTGAAGGACTGAGAGGCAAGTTTGGGTAGGCCCTTTGCATCACTTAGGCCTAAAAACTTTTGTGCTAACTGACCTGTAATACCAGCTTGTAATTTATTGAACACCCAGGAAAAGCGTGAAATTTTGGGTAACAAATTACCAATATACGCTAGGGGGTAATGATTTAATGGGCGACGTTTATGAGCATAATGAGCTGCCAAGAATTCCGCCTTATAGGTGGCAATATCAACCTGTGTTGGGCATTCCGTCTTACACGCCTTACAAGACAGACAATGCTCAAAAGAATCTACAATGGCCTTGTTATCCCAGCCATCCTTAATCACTTCACCACGCACCATCTCATGCAGTAAATGGGCTCTACCTCGGGTGGAGTATTTTTCTTCCTGAGTGGCTTGATAACTGGGGCACATTGCACCACTTTGCGCACGACACTTGCCCATGCCAATACACCGCTCTGTGGCACGAGAAAAGCCACCCACATCATCTTTAAAGTGCAATATAGTCGTTGTTTCAGGCAACTTATAATCGGCACCATAGCGAAGATTTTCATCCATCTTATATGCATCAATAAGTTTGCCCGGATTCATACGCTGTTCTGGGTCCCAGATCTGCTTAAAACGGCGGAACGCATACATCAATTCAGGCCCAAACATCACTGGCAAAAATTCACCTTTAGCCTGACCGTCACCATGTTCACCAGACAAGGAGCCACCAAACTGCACAACAAGTTCAGCAATTTCAACACTAAACTTACGCCACTGACTAATACCCTCTGCTGAACGCGTATCAAAGGTAATGCGCGCATGGATACAGCCATCCCCAAAATGACCATACAAACTACTGGTATAGCCATAACGCTGAATTAATGCACTAAATTCACGCAGGTAATCACCTAATTGCAGGGGATCTACAGCAGTGTCCTCCCAACCAACAACAGGATCTGGATCATCAACATGAAGACTCATTGCTGTGGCAGACGCACCTTGTTCTCGGATGCTCCAAATGGCAGCAGTGTTAGCAGCATCAACAACGGATAATACTGATTTTACTTTTTTTGATAAGCCCATAGCGGTTTCAAACTGGTGGCATAATTGAGTTAGATTCTCAGCACTGTTGCCACTGAGTTCAACCATCAACCATGCTTGACCCTCTGGCAATAAAGCGATTTCAGCCTGTTTAAGGTTGCGTTCTTTTAAGCCACCGATGATGCCCCAGTCCAAACCCTCCATCGCGATTGGAGCAAAAGGCAAAATTTCAGCCACACTATCACCCGCAGTGTATATATCCTCAAAGCCAAGGACAATTAAACGCGTGTGGAGTGGCTTTTCAATGAGCTTGACGCGCGCTTGCAAAACCGTAACGCAGGTGCCCTCTGAGCCAACCAGAGCACGAGCCACATTGAAGCCATTTTCCGGCAGTAACTGGTCCAAGTTATAACCCGAAACCCTGCGCTTAATATTGGGGTAACGTTGTCTAATGAGCTGCTGATATTCATCGCGGATGGAGACCAGTTCACGATAGATTGCCGCGCGGCGGTCGGTGCCTGCTACGATCTTTTCAAGCTCTTGATCTGACGTTGGCCCAACCCAAAAACGAGCCCCATCAGAGGTTAATATTTCAAGCTGTAAAACGTTTTCAACCGTTTTACCTGCCAACATAGAATGGGGCCCACAAGAGTTATTGCCAATCATGCCCCCAAGGGTGCATCGACTGTGGGTACCAGGGTCGGGGCCAAAAGTCAGCCCATGCACCTCAGCGTGTTGTTTCAGTGCATCACAAATCACCCCAGGATCTACCAGAGCCGTTTGATTTTCAACATCAATGTCTAAGACCCGAGTTAAATAGCGGGAGCAGTCCACCACCACAGCCTCATTAACACCCTGACCATTTTGAGAAGTGCCGCCACCCCGCAGTAATACAGGCAAACTAAAGGTCTTACACAAGGTGGCCGTATTCACCAGATCATCCACAGTGTGGGGATACACGACACCCAATGGAACTTGCCGATAGTTCGAAGCGTCTGTGGTGTATAGGGCAACCCCTGCTGCGGAAAAGTCGCACTCGCCTTGCAACATGCGAGTGAGCTGAGCATAAAAGTCTTTTAAATGAGCATGGTAAATAGGTTCGTTGGGCATATTATGGCTGTAGTTTGTGGTAGAAACACGGGGTCGCTAACCAACGCTTGTTCAGCAACCGATAAAATAATGCCAGGCTAAAGCAGCGCTTGATCAGGGCAGTGGTACATGTAAAACAAATTTAAACAGGGTGTAAAAACACACAATAATTGATACCCCAGACAAAAAATAAATCATGGCTTTTTTCTGTGTCCATTGATCGTGCATTGACGCAATCAAACCCAGCACAAAAGTCACTATGCAGGCGATCAGCAGTCCGGTGTAGGGCATTATTGCACAAGCTAAGAGCATACTACTCACTAGCGCTAACCTACGCCACCAAACACCCACTTCAATGCCAGACACCGTTGTTGGTTGGATAATTTGTTTGCCAATCGCTAAGGCAGAAAAGAGTATTAACGCAAGTGCTGAGGTTTGGGGAAACACCTTAGAATCAATGTCGGTGTAACTCGCCGTGTCATACAAGGTAATAACACCGATTATAATGAGCATTGTTGCCACTACAATAGAACCAAGCCTACTACTTTGAGCTGTTTGACTGTGGGTTTCTGAACGTGTGTCTGGGTCTAAATCAAGCATTTTCAGTAGTCCCCTTTATCTGATTTTTTCTATTTAAATACCAGGGTAGAATCAAGGAAATCAAGGTGAAGACTATTATAGCCTGGGACAGGGGCCTACCAAAAAACATGCCAGGCAAATTATTCACTGCAGCGCCAATGGTCCACGCTTGCACAAAACCTTGTTCCGCAATCGGGCCTAAAATCAAACCAAGAACAATGGGCGATGCGGAAAAACCATATTTGGAAATCAACCAGCCAAAGACGCCCAAGCAGAGCATGATTACAACATCAGAGATGCTATTTCTAATGGCGTAAGTTCCTATGATCGTCATAAAACCTACGGTTGGCACCAACACGGCTTTAGGGATAGTTACAATTGATTTATAGGCATATCGACCAATAATTAAACCAATAGGAAGCATGAGTACAGTGGCTATGAGCAGGCCATAAATAAAGGTATAGACTATAGACCCATTTGACTGAAATAATTCTGGGCCTGTTCTTATACCTTGCACCATGAGGGCTCCCAAAATGACTGCATCAGGAGGAGTGCCAGGAATACCCAAAACTAGAGTAGGGATAAATCCACCACCCACTGTGGCATTGTTAGCAGATTCAGTGGCAATAATTCCGTCTGGCTCACCTTCACCGAATCTTTGATGGGGTTTAGCTGTGCGCTTTGCCTCTGTGTAGGCCACTAGGCCTGCCACTGAACCACCCGCACCAGGCAAGATTCCCACCAGCGTACCGATAACTGAGGACCGGATTAAATTGAACTTTGAGCTAAAGGTGATCCGTGCAGCACTGAGAATCGGCATTTTAGCCACATCACCTGTAATTTTTAGGTGTTTTTCTCCAGTCGAACACATATCTATTAATACTGGAATACAGTAAAGACCTATCATAGCGCCCACCACTTCAAAGCCTGAAATCATGGTTTGACTACCAAACGTGAGGCGGATATCAGCAGAAATTTCGGCAACGCCAACCGTCGACATAATCATGCCTAAAGCACCGCCTGCAAGACCCATCATCAGGTTGCCTTGGGACAAGGAAGCGATGAGGGATAAACCAAAAATTGACAACCAAAAATACTCTACTGGTCCAAATGCCAAAGCCACAGAGGCCAAAGGAGGGGCCAGTAAAAGCAGTGCAAAAGCACCCACTAAGCCACCAAAAACAGATGAAAAACACGCAATAGCAACCGCTAAGTCTCCCTTACCTCGCTTCGCTAATGGGTAACCATCAAAGGTGGTGGCGATGGCTGAAGGTGTACCTGGGGTATTGAGCAAAATTGCTGCATAAGCACCCCCATAGATAGCTCCTGTATAAATAGCGCCTAGCAAAATCAACGCTGTTTCTGGAGCCATACTAAATGAGATAGGGACTAGGACTGCCACAGCCATGGTGGCAGTCAGTCCTGGTATAGAACCAATGAGGGTTCCAGCAACTACTCCGAACATAGCGACCGCTAGATTCAACGGTGTCAATGCAGCTAAAAAATTGCCGAAATCCATAATCTATACCTGTGGGTTACTGATTAAGTGATTAACTCATTAATTACTTAATCAGGCCTGCTGCACGAGCATCAAGAAGATATTCTGCTGTGCGTGCTTTCATAAATGCATCCATCTGACTGGCACCAATATCAAGCAGTGCAAAGCCACCATTAAGCATCGTCTTACGGAATTCAGGATCAGCATTAATTTCACCTATGCGGTTAGACCATTCCGTGACTGTTGCGGCACTGGCAGAACTAGGTAAGGCTATACCTCGGTATGCCCCACCCACCATGTCATAGCCTAACTCTTTAAATGTAGGCACCTCAGGAAATAATGGATGACGTTTTTCCATTGCTACAGCCAACATACGTACTGCTTTTCCTTGCTTAGCTCCAACCGTAGTATAGCCCCATTGAGCTGTAACTTGATCCCCTAAAAGAGCTACGGTAGAGGCGCCTGTGCCCTTAAAGGAAACGTAGGTGGTTTTAATTCCCGCCATCTTATCAAATTTAATTTGTGCCAAGTTATTGGCTGAGGCTTTACCAGAACCTGACATGACCACTGCGCCTGGATTTGCCTTTGCATCATCGATGAGATCTTGCAAGGTTTGGAATGGACTATCCGCTTTAACTACAATCGCATCAGGAGTGTAATGGAACATGTAAAAGGTATTAATGTCTTTCGTAGTGAAACCTACGTCTTTTTGAGCAGGTTTAATAACTATATGAGGTAAATTTACTCCCATGATGGTTTGTCCGTCTCCGTTGAGACCATTCAGAGAGGCCCAGCCAGCAGCACCACCACCACCCGGCTTGTAGGAAATGACTAGATCGTCACCAAACTTTTCTTTGTAAAACGATTGCTGCATGCGCGCAGAGACGTCAGACTCTCCGCCAGGTCCAAATGGGATTATGTAATTAACTGAATCTGCATGCACGCTGCTAGCAGATATAGAGACAGCTGCAGCTAACGTGAGCATAGCTGTGTGTTGTACAATTTTTTTAATAATCATTATTTTTATTGTCCTATTAGGGTTAGCTAAAACAGCTTGAATTTAAACTTTTAGACTCACAACTGAATTGGTCACATCTTTAGATGCTGATGACAAGAGGGCTTTAGCAGCAATAGAACAGAGCTTGAAAGCTTGCCCGTATCGTTACTCGACGATTGTCACTTGATTCATAATCAGGTATAAAAAAACTTAAAACAAGAACTTTTTAATTTACCATGGGTAAATTTTTAATTTACCACACGTCACTAAAAATAAGTTATCCACAAAAACGTTGGTATCATTATGTCCATCAAACAATTAAGGTCCCTGTTAGCGATCGAAGAAAATGGCAGCTTTTCTGCGGCAGCTGACCAGTTGTGCATTACTAAAGCCGCCGTTGGGCAGCAGATGAAGCTATTAGAGGAATCTCTGCAAACCCCATTATTTGATCGTAATGGTTACATGCCCACACTCAACTCTGTGGGTATAGCCTTTGTCAAAGAAGCCCATAAAGTCCTGTTAAGCTATGACACATTATTTAATAGCATGGATGAGGAAGATGATTTTTTTGGCACGATTAGTCTAGGTGCAGTGCCCTCTGCTATATTGGCTCTGGTGCCTTTGTCAGTTAAAAGCATGATGAAAGAGGTCACTAACACCAAAATTCGTATTATACCTGGCACCTCAACTGACCTCTATGACCATGTACTCAATGGCTCCATAGACATGGTGATATTGAGTAAACCCCAAAGAATAGAGCCAGGCCTTCAGTGGGACCTCCTGTCAGAAGAACCATTGGTGCTATTAACATCCAGCGATTTTAAAGGCAGCGACCCTTTACAAATTTTAAAAACCCAGCCCTACATTAGATTGGCACAACGCACTTCTGTCGGTTTGTTAGCAGATAATTGGCTGATAAAAAATAAAATAACCGTTCAAGAAACCATGATCATGGAAACCATGGAAACCCTAGGGTGCATGGTCGCCCATGGTCTAGGGGTTTCGGTAGCTCCCAACCTCACCAAACCCGACCCTATTTTTTCTAACCTAAGAAAAATTCCACTTGTCAAAGGCACTGAGGCTCGCGTGCTGGGCATGCTCACCAGAAAAGACAACCCAAAAACCAAAGTCATTATAAAATTCAAACAGCACATNNGACTGAGTAACCCGCCTCAGTAAGACGCCTTGCGAGTGCTTTAATATGGGCAGGGCCCACTTCACAGCAGCCACCAATGAGAGCAGCTCCTTGATTAGCCCACTGCAAGGCAAATTCAGCATAGGCCGCAGGACCAAGATCTGAACGTGATTCCATAGATTTAACTGTACCTCCAGGTTGTAAACTGTCTATGGATGTAAAACCATTGCCATAGGCGCCCGTAAGGCCTTGGTCAGATTTCATTTTTGACCATGAAGCCAAAATAGCTTCTGGTTTACTGCAATTAAGTAATTTTGCATCGGCACCAAACTCATCTAGCATCGTCACGGCATCTGCCAGTAATTCACCACTGCGCAGCACGCCTTTATCATTATCCTCAATGGTTAAAGAAACCCAGACCGGTAGCCCACTCTTTTTCGCCGCTACTAAAGCCGCTTTTGCCTCCGCAATTGAGGACATAGTCTCACACAAAAACACATCCACATGGGGTGCTTGAATGGCTACTATTTTGTTGTAGCTCGTAAGCATTGCCTCATATTCTGGCGCTACTTCAGCCTTATAACTGGCCACTAACGGCGGCAAGCAACCCGCTATTTTTACGCCTGCAATCGCCACACGATCACGCGCACTAGTGGCCGCATTAACAGCTGCTAACTGCAGCTTTTGGAAATCGTTGATATTACCATCACGAGCTAATCGTTCTGGCGTCATGGTATAACTATTTAACGAAATCACACGTGCACCTGCACGAATAAAATCAGCGTGAAGGTCGCGCACGATTTCAGGTTCATCAATCATCACCTGAGTAGACCAAAGGGGCGTAATTTCTTGGCTACTGCGTTTGAGTAACTCTTGGCCCATGCCTCCATCTAATAGGGTAATGGCTGGCAAACGGGGGGTATCTGACTTCGTAGCACTCATGTAAAAACTACCTTATGTTGACTCGTTTTTGAATCTCTAAAACGGAACCATTTTACAATTCAGTAAGCGCTCCTGCATACCCCTGCTTTGCTGATATGTAGAAATAAAAAGCCCGAATGATATCGGGCTTTTTAGTTGAATTACACAACTAGGGTAAAGGCGAAGTATTTTTTGGGACTTCTCTAATCTGAGCAACTATCGACCACATTGACGCTTTTTGCCACAGCTTACTGTGGCCAATCTAACTAAACACTGTCTTCACTAAGATCAATCCAAATCGTTTTGGTTTCTGTGTATTGGTCATGGGCTGAAAAGCCATTATCTCGACCACCAAAGCCAGATAACTTGTAACCACCAAATGGCGTGGTAATGTCGCCTTCCCCATAACAATTCACCGACACTGTGCCCGCCTGAAGTGCGCGTGCAAAACGATGGGCATTGGTCACATTGGAGGTGAACAATGAGGTCTGCAGCCCGTAACTGGTATCATTAGCTAAGGCGATTGCGGCTGCATCAGAATCCACCGACATAATACCCAGCACTGGGCCAAATATTTCGTCTGTAGCGATGGTCATATCGGGGGTCACATTATCAAATATAGTGGGTTCTATAAATAGGCCATTGCCACTTTGAATGGCTTTACCCCCATAAATTAAATCAGCGCCCTCTTTAGCTGCCATATCAATATAGTTTAAAATCTTAGCGTATTGTTCTGGTGAAATAATAGCACTGAGTTGATTGCGAGGATCGAGTGGATCTCCTGTTTTCCAGTGATCAAATTCTTTTAAAACCTTTTCAACAAGTAGTTTTTTCAAATCTTTGTGGACAATTAAACGGGCATTAGCAGTGCAATTTTGACCCATATTCCATAATGCGGAAAAGGCCACATGTTTAGCGATATTATCAAGATTTTTTGCGTCGGAAAGCACCACTGCTGGATTTTTTCCACCACATTCAAGAATGATTTTTTTCAAATTACTTTTTGCAGAAAACTCTACAAACAAGCGACCTACTTCCGTGGACCCAGTAAACGAAATGGCACCAATTCCATGATGGCGACCCATCGGTTCGCCTACGTCAGGCCCTAAACCAGGCAGCACATTCAGTACCCCTGCAGGAACCCCAGCTTCCAAGGCAAGTTCAGCCACACGCAAGGTGGTTAATGAAGTTTGTTCAGCAGGTTTAACGATTACGCTATTACCTGTTGCCAAGGCGGGGCCAATTTTCCAAGCCAACATCATTAAGGGAAAGTTCCAGGGCAAAACTGCACCAACAACCCCCATTGGTTCGCGCACAATGAGTCCGATACCACTTTCATTAGCGGGTGAGATTTGATCATAAATTTTATCAGCGGCTTCAGCATGCCATTTGAGAGTACTGACTGTCTCAGGCAAGTCTGTCATCTGGCATTCACTAATTGGCTTACCACTTTCAAGGCTTTCTAAAACAGCTAACTCATGCTGATTTTTTTCAATCAAATTAGCTAGTTCAATGATAATTTCTTTGCGCTCGTTAGGATGTAAGCGTGACCACTTTCCACTATCAAAGGCTTGTTGAGCAACAATAACAGCAGCATCTACATCTTCTGCACCACAGGCTGCGACGATGGCTAACACATCCCCAGTAGCTGGGTTAATCGTCTCCATTGTATTACCTGACAACGGCTTAGAAAACTTGCCATTTACAAATGGGTTAACAGAAAAGGTGAGATTTTTAGCGATAACACTATATTCGTTATAAGTAAGTAAGGTAGACATCGAATGATTCCTTTGTCATAAAATTTAATTTATTGAGAGCGTAATTTTCTGGCGAAAGTGCGAATATCTTCGACCAATAATTCGGGTTCTTCAAGCGCACCAAAATGACCTCCTCGGGGCATTTCAGTCCAGTGCTGAACATTGCACATGCGTTTAACATAACTTTGGGGTGGCCATGCTGACATTTCTTTTGGAAATAAAGCACATCCTGTTGGCACTGTAATGGAGTCCCCATTATTAGATAAAATTCGACCCCCTTCTTCACGGCGACCATAATAAATCCAAGACGCCGTATTAAAAGTTCGGGTCACAATGTAGATCATGATGTTGGTCAGTAAGTCGTCTTTGCTATGCGCACTCTCTATATTTTCCCCATCAGTATCTGACCATGAGTGAAACTTCTCAATAATCCAAGCAGCAGTACCTACCGGACTGTCCATCATGCCATAACTGAGAGTTTGTGGCTTAGTCGCTTGTTGTGTTCGGTAACCATTCTCCATCTCTTGATCTATATCAAACTGCTGTGCCCATCGTTTTTCTTCTGGGGTTTGAGGGCCATCAGCATGCCGCAGGGTTAAAATATTAATGTGAATGGCATGACAATATTTAGAGTGATCAAAACCCAGCCATGCTGCAATGGTGCCGCCCCAATCGCCTCCTTGAGCGATGTAACTGTCATAACCTAACACTTTGGTCATTAACGTATTTAATATGCCTGCAATCTTGCGGGGACCATAGGGGCGTGGAGGGGCTCCTGAAAAACCAAACCCAGGTAATGATGGCGCAATGACAGTAAAAGCATCTTCAACTTTGCCTCCAAAACGTTCTGGGTGCGCGAGGGGTTCAATCACCTTCATAAACTCAACCACTGTGCCAGGCCAGCCATGACTGATGATTAATGGCGTTGGGGATGGGCCACTTCCAACCTCATGAATAAAATGAATATCTATGCCGTCTACTTGAGCCCTAAATTGAGGAAAAATATTAATGGCAGATTCATGTTTACGCCAGTCATACTCATTAACCCAATATTGAGCAAGTTCTTTCATATAATCTATGTTTGAACCATAATTCCAGCCCCCATCAATAGGCATCTCATGCCAAGGATAGGCAGCCACACGCTCTCTCACAGAATTTAAGGTTGCGTCAGGGATATCTATTTTGAAGGGTTCGCAAAAGCTCATGTTGTAATCACATCTTAGTTTTGGGTAGTTACGGTCAACTCAAGTTAATCTAAATTAGGTTATTAAATTACACGTAAGATTATGAACCAATTAACTCAAAAAATAGGTTAACCGTCTAGAGACAGGTTTAAGGTTTTCAAAGGACAGAGTTTCACCCCTTGTATTTAGTTTATTCGTCAAAGTGAATTAATTTGTAGGTGGCAGCGGTCTAGATGAAGTGATGATTAACCCAGCAATTGTTTAACTTCTTCAGCAATAATAATAATTCCTTCTTCAAGTTTTTGCATAGTAACAAAGGCAAAACCAAGTCTGAAACTGCGCGTGTCATGGCTTAGATAAAAGGTTTCACCAATATCAATAAGCACGCCTTTGTCACGCAATCGATCAGCCAAATCTCTCGCATTAAATCCCTCAGGACCTCTTAGCCAGAATGAAGTACCACCTTTATTTTGGGTTTGTTCTAGCATTGATAAATGCGTTGAAATAGCGTGATTCATGACCTGCCAACGCTTTTTATAGCGCCGCTGAAGATTTCTTAAATGGGCATCGTAGTAACCAAGGCGAAAGAACAAAGCGACCGTTTCTTGAATAATAGTGGGCGGATGCCTCATCATCACACCTCTTATCGTGCGCGCCCGTTCAATAATATCCCGATGGGCCACCATAAAGCCTAGCCTTATGCCAGGTGAAACAGTTTTGGATAAACTACCCACATAGATCACTCTGTTATTTTGATCAAACGACCTCAGGGATCTTGAGCGTGAGTCAAAATAATTCATTTCAGCCTCGTAGTCGTCTTCAATAATTAAAAAATCTTGCGCCACTGAGGCTTCAAGTAATTGCTTTCGACGTGATTCAGACATGGTCACCATGGTCGGAAACTGGTGACTTGGAGTCGTAAATACCAGCTGGCAATTCTCAGGAATAGAAGAAACATCAAGCCCGTCTTGGTCAACAGCAACACCGACAAAACTATTGCCACTTAATTTAAAGGCATTTTGAGCCCCTGGGTATCCTGGATCTTCAATCGCTATAATTTTATCCTTATTGGAAAACACCGTACCAATAATAAATAAGGCATTTTGCGTACCTAAGGTAATCAAAATTTCATCTTGTTCTGCATAAATACCACGGTAGGTTAAAAGACGTTGGCGTAGTTGCTGGATTAATTGTGGACTGTCACTTTCTACCGAATCATCCATCCACGCCGGCTTTTGGGTTCGACTTAATGCCAAGCGTGAGCATTCTCGCCAACTCTCAACTGGAAACAGGGTGGGGTCAATTTGATTATAAATAAAGGGAAAGGGGTAACTGGTCCAGTTTAGTGGATTGAGAACCGGTATAAGACCAGATGGTTCAAACTGAACTGGCGACGGGCCTCTATTTTTTTCTGGCTCTACCCCAAGCCCACTATCTCTATTGAGCATGAGTACTGATTGCGTTTCAGAGGCGATAAAATACCCAGATCTATTGCGAGAAACGAGCAAACCAAGGTCTATTAGACGATTATAAGCCGCAAAAACTGTGTTCCTTGATACTTCAAGTTGTTGGGCTAGTTCTCTACAAGAAGGTAGTCGCTTATCAGAGGATAGTACCCCAGACGTGATAGAAGAGCTTACCATTTCACAGATTTGATCACGCAAACCTAGTTTCGAATTTTCGGGTAAGTTAAAAGATGTTGAGGTATTTGATTGCAAGCGCAGACTCCTTGATTCAATGTGAGTATTCATCAAATTTTGTTCAAAGTCTAATAGCTACAACACGCTAATCACGACTACAACTGTCCTTTACTTCAAAGAAAACTGTCGCTTTTCCTATGCTCTTTCAAAGTATATATTGATTTGGAAGTTTAGTTTTCTGAATTTATCTAAATGAAATCTGTGTCATTAAAAAAATAAAGGAAAAATATCATGAAAAAGAATAACGCTATTAAGGCACTGGCTATATCCGCAGTGTTTATGTTTTCTGCTGAGTCTGTGTTAGCAGAAACAGTACTCAAACTCGGGACGACGGGCAGATTGGGAATGCCGATCGGGGATGCCATAGATCAAGCGCTGATACCAGCCATGCAAAAAGCGTCTGGTGGAATGATGAAGGTCGAACCATTCTATCAAAAGAGCTTATGTGCCGAACAGAAGTGCGGTGAACAGGCCAACCAAGGCCTCATAGCTCTATGGACTAGTTCTACCGCAAACTATGGTAATTTTGGATCAGAACTAGCAATTTTCGATTTGCCTTTTATTTTCAAATCACTTGAAGATGCGAAAAGAATATCGAATGAGTGGCTGGCCGAACGGCAGTGTAAGCTGGCACTTGAGAATGCGGGCCACATTTGCCTTTCGGTATATTCGAGTGGTGGATTTAGGCAGCTTGGAAATGCAACCAAACCGATCCACGTTCCTGATGATATGAAAGGT
>DDCR01000070.1 GCA_002335115.1 Oceanospirillaceae bacterium UBA2001 | reverse complement strand
TAGTTTTCAGCAATCTGTGCTCACTATGGTGGTTTATTTAGTGTTGGCAACGGGCTTAATGATATTAGGGTTAAGGAAGTTTCGTTTAGCTTAGGCCATAGCATGGCTAGGTTTAGGGGCTATCAGCGAGTATAATGTGGTGCCGTTCAAGCTGTTAAAACTAATTTTTATTTTCTGGTAGGGCTTCTTGTGCTGTTAATGCTCGATAATTATGATTCGTTCACTTACAACTTAGTGCGCTATTTTCGCGAACTTGGGGCTGAGGTTGTGGTCTATCGAAATGATGAAATGAGCCTTGCAGACATTGAGCAGTTAGCGCCGACTCATATTGTCATTTCGCCAGGGCCGTGTACGCCCAACGAAGCGGGTATTTCCTTGGCAGCCATCGCTCACTTTGCGGGGAAAATACCCTTATTAGGCGTGTGCTTGGGTCACCAGAGTATCGGCCAAGTCTTTGGTGGTAAGGTGGTTCGTGCTAAGAAAGTGATGCATGGCAAAACGTCTATGGTACAGCACCAACAAACAGGTGTATTTTCGGGCTTAGAGCAACCTTTAAAAGTCACTCGCTACCATTCCTTAGTGGTAGAGGCGCATTCGTTACCTTCTTGTTTAGAGGCCACAGCTTGGAGCTTAAATGCACTGGGTGAAAAAGAAGCGATCATGGGGCTGCGTCACAAAACGCTTGATGTTGAGGGTGTTCAGTTTCATCCAGAATCAGTGTTGACGCATCAAGGGCACGAACTTTTGGCTAACTTTCTTAAGCGCTAAGGTGGTCTAAGGTTTTACCCTCATCACACAGCAAGGTCTTTGACTTTAATCAGTATTAATTATGGCCTCTGGTATCATCAATCAACAACGTTAGTATTAAATTCCTGACATCAGCTTAGATCTCATCGTTTTTTTTAGGTGCATTTAGGTGCTGCGACTGATTAACTAAAAAGACTAATTTATTTACTAAATGATGTTTATAAAGCCTGATTTTTTGTGGTGTTATTTGCTAGAGTAGAGTTTCTAAAATGATTGCAGTTGAACAAGGGTTCTCCATGAATATGCAACAGGCCATTGCGGCCGTTACTGAGCGACAAGACTTAAGCCAAGCCCAAATGCAGGCTGTGATGAATCTTATTATGACGGGCGAGGCCACGCAGGCTCAGATCGGTGGTTTCTTGGTGGGTTTGCGCATGAAAGGTGAAACTGTAGACGAAATTACGGGGGCGGTCATGGCCATGCGGGCACTGGCCTCAGGTGTCAAAGTGCATGGTGAACATGTCATCGATACCTGTGGTACAGGGGGAGACAGTTCAGGTATATTCAATGTTTCCACAGGCTGTGCCTTTATTGCGTCGGCCGCTGGAGCTCAAGTAGCGAAGCATGGTAATCGATCTATTTCTTCCAAAAGTGGAAGTTCTGACCTACTTGAAGCTGCGGGGGTAGACATTATGCTTAAGCCCCTGCAGGTGGAGCAGTGTATTGCTGACCTAGGAGTAGGCTTTATGTTTGCCCCTGCCCATCATAGCGCAATGAAGCATGCGATCGGCCCACGGCGTGAAATGGCAATTCGGACGCTATTTAATATTTTAGGCCCTTTGACTAACCCTGCGGGTGCGCGTCATCAGGTATTAGGTGTATTTAGTCGCCAATGGCAACGGCCCATGGCTGAGGTTCTGCGTCGCTTGGGCAGTAAACATGTGATGGTGGTGCATTCTGAAGATGGCTTAGATGAAATTAGTATTGCTGCACCGACCTACGTGGTCGAGCTCAAAGATGATGAAATCAATGAATACACCATAGATCCCAGCACTTATAACTTATCCCACACGAATTTAGAGGCGTTAGTGGTAGATGATGCATTGGCAAGTCTGAAATTAATTAAACAGGCTTTCGCTGGCCAAGCGGGTGCGCCATTGGACATGTTGTTACTCAATGCTGGCGCAGCCATTTATTGTGCAGACCTTGCTGTTGATTTGGCAGCAGGTATAGAACAAGCGAAGCGGGTGATTAATAGTGGCTCAGCACAGCGAAAGTTAGATGATCTTGTTCACTTGACGCAGGGGTTTAATGCATCATGAGTACCCCAACAGTCCTGAAGCGCATTTTAGTGCGCAAGCTTGAAGAAATTAAAGAGCGACAGCATCAGACCCCCATCGATCAATTAAAACTCAAAGTTAAAGCCAATCAAGTTGGCCCTATGGCCCCTCGTGGTTTTGTCAAAGCCATGCAAGCCAAGTTAGATCAAGGTTTGCCTGCTGTGATTGCTGAAGTCAAAAAGGCCTCCCCTAGTAAAGGGGTGATCCGTGAAAATTTTGATCCGGCACAAATTGCTGCCAGTTATCAAACGGGCGGTGCTGCTTGCATGTCAGTATTAACTGACGCTGACTTCTTTCAAGGCCACGAAGACTATTTGCAGCAAGCTCGGGCTGCTTGCAGTCTGCCGGTTATACGTAAAGATTTTATTGTAGACCCCTACCAAGTATACGAAGCGAGAGCCATTGGTGCCGATTGTATTTTACTCATCGTGGCGTGTTTGGAAGATCAACAAATGCAAGCTTTAGCCCGTTTGGCAGAAGATCTGGGTATGGACGTGTTAGTCGAGTCTCATGATGCACCCGAGTTAGCTCGTGCCCTCACTTTAGCAACCCCATTGATCGGCATTAATAATCGGAATTTACATACCTTTGACCTGACTCTGCAGAC
>DDCR01000163.1 GCA_002335115.1 Oceanospirillaceae bacterium UBA2001 | reverse complement strand
TACAACTAGAGGCAGACCAGCGAGTGTTAGATGCGTGCGCCGCACCAGGTGGTAAAACCTGCCATCTACTGGAAGCCCAGAATGTTGATGTGGTGGCCGTAGAACTGGAAGAACGGCGTATTGGCCGCATGAAAGAGAACCTACTGCGCATGGGCTTAACCGCAGAAATTATCTGTGCTGATGCCAGTGCACCAGACCAGTGGTGGGATGGGCAATTGTTTGACCGAATACTACTTGACGCCCCCTGTTCTGCTACTGGAGTCATCCGCCGCAACCCTGATATTAAAATGCTGCGCACCAGTGAAGATATTTTGGTGCTGGTGCAGTTGCAGCTCAAACTGCTGCATAGTTTATGGCCGTTACTCAAGCCCGGGGGTTACATGGTCTATGCCACTTGCTCCGTTTTAAGACAAGAGAATGACCGTCTTGTGGCACGTTTTTTAGCGCAGCAACCAAAAGCGCACCACTGTGTTATTGAAGCAGATTGGGGCGTTGAAATGGACATAGGGCGCCAGCTTTTTCCAAACCCTATAAGCCATGATGGTTTTTACTATGCCAAACTCCACAAGCCCCTATGACAGGTCCAAGCATAGTAGTAGATTATGCCATGTGTTCTGCTATCATAGTGACAATCACTCGCTCTTGAGGCATTTTGCTCTAGTATGAAAATCATCATTCTTGGTGCAGGTCAGGTTGGCCGTACCCTTGCTGAAAACTTGGCTAACGATGCCAATGATGTGACGATGGTAGATCAAGATGCCGGTTACTTGAAAGACTTACAAGATCGTCTGGATATCCGCACTGTGAAAGGCCATGCGTGTTTGCCCAATATTCTAGCAAGTGCGGGGGCTGAAGATGCGGACATGCTAGTGGCTGTAACTAATAGTGATGAGATCAATATGGTGGCCTGTCAGATCGCTAAAACCATGTTTCAAACGCCCACTATAATTAGCCGCATTCGCGAACATCAGTATTTGTTGAAGCGCGATGCGTTATTTAGAGATGAACCCCGCGCTTTTCCTATTGATGTCATTATTAGCCCTGAAAAGTTGGTAACTGCTCATGTACAACGCTTAATAGAAAATCCAACTGCCTTGCAAGTACTCGACTTTGCTAAAGGTAAGGTGCAGTTGGTTGCTGTGACCGCTTGTCATGGAGGTCCATTAGTTGGCAAGCCTGTGTCTGACTTGCGCAGCCATATGCCCAATGTAGACACCCGTGTGGCGGCTATTTTTCGCAATAACAAGGCCATCGTCCCCTCTGGTAAAACCCATATTCACGTCGATGATGAAGTCTTTTTTATCGCAGCTAAAGCTGATATTAGTAAAGTAATGAGTGAGCTGCGTCGATTAGAAAAACCCTATAAGCGCATCATGATCGCCGGTGGTGGTAATATTGGTGCTCGGTTAGCTGATAATTTGCGCAAAGATTTTCGGGTTAAGGTGATTGAACGTGGGCTCGAGCGTTGCGAGCGTTTGGCCGATTTATTAGAGGATGTCATCGTCCTCCATGGCAGTGCATCTGACAAAGAGTTGTTGGTTGAAGAAAATATTGAATCAACGGATGTATTTTGTGCATTAACTAACGATGATGAGGCAAACATTATGGCTTCTATGTTAGCCAAACGCCTCGGTGTGCGAACAGTGATGACCCTGATCAGTAATCCGGCCTATGTGGATCTGATAGAGGATGGCACTATTGATATTGCCATCTCACCACAACAAACCACGATTAGTAGTTTGCTAACCCATGTGCGCCGGGGTGATATTGTCAACGTTCATTCCCTCAGGCGAGGCGCTGCAGAGGCCATTGAAGTGGTTGCCCATGGCGATGGGAAAACATCCAAAGTGGTAGGCCGCAGTTTGGCGGACATCAAACTGCCCGAGGGGACCAGTTTTGGTGCCATTGTACGGGGTGAGGAAGTGCTTATTGCCCACCATGACACGGTTATTAATAATGATGACCATTGCATTCTTTTCTTAACAGATAGGCACATGATACATGACGTTGAGCGATTATTTGCGGTTACTATTGGATTCTTTTAGGCCTTAATATGCACTTTCGGGTTACCTTAAAAATTATTGGTATGTTGCTAATGGCTTTCAGCACATCCATGCTACCCTCATTAATTATTGCCTTGAGTTTGCCAGATGATAGTTCAGAATCTACCTTTGCCCTGTCGTTTTGTATTACTTTTGTTGCTGGTTTTTTAGTTTGGTTACCTTTTTCTAAACATAATAACGTCCTACGTACGCGCGATGGTTTTGTCATTGTGGTCATGTTTTGGTCTATTCTAGGTCTGTTTGGAGCTTTGCCGTTTTACTTCTCTTCTCCCCTGTCTGCGCTGAATCCAAATTGGAGTTATGTAGACGCTTTATTTGAATCTCTTTCTGGCCTCACCACCACAGGGGCAACAGTCATTACCCAACTCGACACATTACCTAAGTCATTACTGTTTTATCGTCAGTTTTTACAATGGTTTGGTGGTATGGGCATTATCGTTTTAGCAGTCGCTATACTTCCTATGTTGGGTATTGGTGGCATGCAGTTATACCGGGCAGAGACACCTGGACCGGTTAAAGACTCTAAACTAACACCCCGTATTACAGAAACAGCCAAGCAGCTTTGGTATATTTATCTCACCCTGACGGTGACATGCGCATTAGCTTATTGGTTGGCGGGTATGAATGCTTTTGATGCGCTTACCCATAGTTTCTCCACGGTCGCTATTGGCGGCTTCTCTACCCACGATGCCAGCTTAGGCTATTTTAATAATGCAGCCATAGAAACCATTGCTATTGTGTTTATGTTACTTGCAGCCGTGAACTTTGGCCTGCACTTCCAAACCGCTCGCACTTTTCGTCAAAAGCACTATAAAGCCAGTTTATTACATTATTGGCGAGACGAAGAGTTTCGTTTCTTTTTAAGTGTTATGGCCATTATTAGCTTCATTACCGTAGCCACTTTATGGCTTACTAATGACATGACTTTGAATGACAGTTTCCGCCAGGGGGTGTTTGAGGTCGTCTCCATCGCCACCACTACTGGCTATGCGACAGCAGACTTTGCCCTTTGGCCTCCCATGCTGGGATTCTTATTATTTAGTGCGGCTTTTATGGGTGGGTGTGCGGGCTCAACAGGCGGCGGCATGAAGGTCGTGCGCGTGTTAATAGTGCTCAAACAGGGTTTGCGGGAAATACAGCGTCTCATCCATCCCAACGCAATCATTCACGTTAAGTTAGGTTCCAGCCCTATTCCAGATCGCGTCGCAGAGGCTGTGTGGGGTTTTTTCTCAGTCTACACCTTAGTCTTTATGGTGATGATGATCGCTTTATTAGCCACAGGCTTAGACCAAGTTACGGCCTGGTCAGCGGTTGGGGCTACGCTTAACAATCTAGGCCCAGGCTTGGGAGATGTTGCCGCTCACTACGGCGATATTAATACCACAGCAAAATGGATTCTTTGTTTTTCTATGCTTTTAGGGCGTTTGGAAGTGTTTACCTTATTAGTCTTATTCACACCAATGTTTTGGCGTGACTAGGTTATTCTATTAGTTAGTTTTTCCTAACCTATTCACAGATTTATCCACAGGAATTTTGTACCATGCCAGAGCGTTGGAATGACCGTTATTCTGTGTTTTTAGAGCTGCCTGAGGTAAGTTATTGCCTGCAAAAATACGTCCACTTGTTGCCCACCCAAGGCACAGGTTTAGATTTGGCTTGTGGTCTGGGACAAAACTCAATATTCCTTGCTAAACAAGGACTTACGATGCACGGGTGGGACTATTCCCAGGCTGGGTTAAAGCAAATGAAGCGCCATTGTTCATTACAAAAAATTGAAGTAAATCAACGATGTATAGACCTTGTAAAGACGTCTTGGCCCAACCAACAATTTGATCTTATTTGTGTCACTGCATTCCTCGATCGTGCACTTTGTCCACAGATTGTGTCGCACCTCAAACCCGGCGGTATGTTGGTCTATCAAACCTTTAACCAAGTCACAGCAATTGCAGGTGAGCGCCTGAATAAACCAAGGCGTTCGCAGCTGTTATTAGGCCAGGGGGAACTGCTTGTGTTATTTAGAGATCTCGAGCCTCTGGTGTATCAAGATGAACAAGAGTTGACACTACTAGGACACCCTCTAGCTGGCAAAGCCTTTTTGATCGCACGAAAGCCGAAGCCTAAAGAGTGCTAGTGTTCTTGTTCTAAGGTATGTTTGAAACGGCGGTATTCCCACTGGTATTGTTCTGGCGCACGCCTCACCAACTCTTCGATCGCTTGATTTATTGCTTTAACACTCGATTCAATAGTGGCTTGTTGGCACACTTCAGTGATGTCTTCTAATTCAATAATAAACCCGAGGCTAGAAGGTACGCGGCGTGCAAACCCTATCAGAACACGGGTGTTTTTAGTCTTAGCAAGTTGACTGACCAAGGTCATCGTATATGCGGGTTGATTAAACCACTGACTAATAATCCCAGCTTTCGGTGGTGGCTCTTGGTCAGGTAGTATGAGGTTTACCTCACCCTTTAATAGGGCTCGTTTTAACTGCATCACACCCTTAGCTGAAGCTGGAGCTAGTTGCATACCCGCTTGGGTTCGTGCCCCGTGAATCAATCGATCAAGCCCATGTAATTTAGCTGGTTTATAAAGGGCCGTCACCTTGGCTTCATGAGCAGCCCAGTTGGCAAAGAGCTCCCAGTTACCCAAATGAGGGGTTAGAAGGATTACACCCCCCATCAATTGGGCCTGTCTCAAGCAGTCGGCCCCACTCACGTTAATAATCCGGTCTAAGCCACTTTGACTAGGCTGGGTCCAATTAATACCCATCTCTAGGGCCGCATAAATCGTATGCAACATACTCTCGCCCACCAGTGCCGTTTGTTGCTGACAGGTAAGGTTGGGCCAGCAGCGCTGCACGTTAAGTTGGGTTTGTTTGAGGCTCTGATTCGGCAACCGCAACATCAATAGCAAAGTCAGCTTTGACAAGCCATAGACCCAAGATAGGGGTAACATGCCCAGCACTCTGAATAGACCGACGGCGAGGCTTGATTTTAAATAGTCAGACATAAAATGGTCATAAATGGGTTCTCAAACCAGAGGTTTGGCTAAATTAAGTAATGATACCTCGTAAATGGCCCATAAACGAGGCACTTAGGTTCTTTTAGACACAAGCCAGCTGCTAACTGCTAGTGTATAATGGCACGCTTTAATCGTGCCGGAAGCCTCAGGTTGCGGCAGCTCTCTCTTTTACTTAAGGCGTGGATCTAGTCGTGGAAAAAACAACCGATACCAGCACTTTTCAAGGCCTCATTTTTGCCTTGCAACAATACTGGTCTGCTCAAGGCTGCAACATCATGCAACCGCTCGATATGGAAGTGGGTGCTGGTACCTTCCACCCAGCGACTTTTTTGAAAGCCATTGGCCCAGAAAGCTGGCGTGCGGCTTATGTGCAGCCCAGCAGACGTCCAACAGATGGGCGTTATGGCGACAACCCCAACCGCTTGCAGCATTATTTTCAGTTTCAGGTCGTCATTAAACCTTCACCCACTAATTTTCAAGAATTATACTTAGAGTGTTTGGATCATTTGGGCATTGATACGCAGGTGCATGATGTGCGTTTCGTTGAAGATAATTGGGAATCTCCCACCCTAGGGGCTTGGGGCTTGGGTTGGGAAATATGGCTCAACGGAATGGAAGTGTCACAGTTTACCTATTTTCAACAGGCCGGAGGGATTGAATGTTTTCCAGTGATGGGCGAGATTACTATTGGTCTGGAACGTATTGCCATGTACCTACAGGATGTTGATAGCGTATACGATCTAGTGTGGAGCCGTGCGCCAGATGGCACGATTGTTAGCTATGGTGATATCTTTCATCAACAGGAAGTTGAGATGTCGACTTACAACTTTGAACACGCTGAAGTAGCGACATTATTTAGTAACTTCGACCATTACGAGGCACAGTGCGCAAGAATGGTTGAGGCTAAATTACCTTTGCCTGCCTATGAGTTTGTACTTAAGGCATCTCATGTATTTAACTTACTTGATGCACGTCATGCCATCTCCGTTACTGAGAGACAACGTTATATTTTGCGGGTGCGTGCCCTTGCGAGACAAGTAGCCTTAGGGTATTACGCCACTCGCAAAGCTCTTGGCTTTCCACTAGCTAGTGCAGAACTAAAACAAAAGTTGTTGCTAGAAGAGGAGAAAAGCTCATGAGCCGCGCTGATTTATTATTTGAGCTGGGGACTGAGGAACTGCCTCCCAAGTCGTTGATGACGCTGTCAAAAGCGTTAGAATTAAGTGTGACGAAACAGTTAAAGGAATTGGGTCTAGCCCACACTGAAGTTACTTCTTACGCCACACCCCGACGCCTAACAGTGATGGTTAAAGATCTACAATTGCAACAAACCGACCGCCAAGAGCGTCGGCGTGGGCCCTCTATTCAGGCACCACCGAATGCTATTGATGGCTTTGCAAGATCATGCAATGTCAGTAAGAACGAATTGACTGTTATTGATACAGAAAAGGGACAATATTATGAGTTCGATCGTACAATCAAAGGTCTCAAGACTCTGGATTTGATGGGCAGCTTAATTCAAAAAGCACTAGCTGATTTGCCCATTGCAAAGCGCATGCGCTGGGGCGCCTCGCGTGGTGAATTTGTTAGACCTGTGCAGTGGTTTATATTGGCCTTAGGCTCTGACCTAGTCGATATTGAATTGTTTGACCTGACTAATAGTCACCAAAGTCGTGGCCATCGTTTTCATAGCCAAGGCGCAATCACCATTACCTCAGCTGCAAATTATTCTCAGCAAATGCGCACTGAAGGTCATGTGATTGTTAGTTTTGAAGAACGTAAGACCATGATTCGGACTCAAATCTTAGAACAAGCTAAGGTTCTTAACGCGATCGCCGTTATAGACGAAAAATTACTTGATGAGGTCGCTGGTTTAGTTGAATGGCCGACTTGTCTCACGGGTCGATTTGATCGCAGGTTTTTGGAATTGCCTGCTCAGGCGTTGATCTCATCCATGAAAGAACATCAGAAATATTTTCACTTTGTCGATGAACAAGGTGACATTTTACCGCTCTTCCTTACAGTGAGTAATATCAACAGTAAAAATGCTGCACAGGTGATTGCTGGCAACGAACGAGTCATTCGCCCGAGGCTGGCAGATGCTGCTTTCTTCTTTGAAACTGACAAAAAAACGAGTTTGGAGAGTCATAATAGAGCTTTAGACAAAGTGGTGTTTCAAGCAGAACTTGGCACCGTCATGGACAAGACAATACGCATGTCACAATTGGCCGCAAGTATTGCAATAGACATTGACGCAGATTATCTCTTGGCAGCTCGCGCAGCCACCCTATCCAAAGCCGATCTGAATACCAACATGGTGCTTGAGTTTAGTGATCTACAAGGGTTAATGGGTCACGTTTACGCACTAAACGATGGGGAAGACCCTGTCGTGGCTGCCGCCCTAGAGCAACACTATTGGCCAAAATTTGCAGGTGACAGATTACCCGAGTCATCGGTCGCAAGTGCCATTGCCATTGCAGATCGGGTAGATACGTTAGTGGGTTTGTTTGGTATTGGACAACCACCAACAGGAAGTAAAGACCCCTACGCTCTTCGTCGCGCAACCGTGGGTTTGTTACGTATTATCATAGAGCAAGGCTTGGAACTTGACCTGGGGTCTTTAGTGATTAAGGCCTATCACTTACATGGTAATTTGTCGGTGCCTGTTGATAAAGTTCAACCTCAACTGTTGGATTTCATTTTTGATCGCTTACGGGCCTATTATGAAGATCAAAAGATTGCCATCGATATTTACTTAGCCGTCATGCAGAACAAGTCAAACTCTCCGTTGGACTTTGATCGTCGAGTGAATGCCGTGAGCGAGTTTTTGATGTTGGATTTGGCCCCTGCCTTGGCAGCGAGTAATAAACGAGTCAGCAACATTTTGGCTAAGAATGGCAAGGGCGAACAAGTATTTGATCCAACATTATTAGTTGAACCTGCTGAAATAACTTTGGCCAACATATTGATCAAAGTTAGAGATGAAAATTCAATTGAAGGTACTCATGTTAATTATCATGAGGCGCTCCAGGTAATGGCCCAATTAGCTAAACCACTGGAACAGTTTTTTGCGGATATCATGGTCATGACCGAAGACGAGGGCCTTAAGAATAATCGTTTGGCATTGCTGGCTGAACTGCAAATCGAACTTGGGCGGGTAGCTGATATTAGTTTGTTAGCGCGTTAATTTCCCAGAGATGGTGTGTTTCACGTGAAACACTCAGCGCCAGGGTTTTTAAGCTGCATTGATCAACCATTCTTTATGCCACCCCATGCCCACAAAAAAGCCTCCACTTGGAGGCTTTTTAACACTATTTAACGCCGAAGAAGATTCTAAAAATCGAGGTTCGCAACTCTCAACGCATTTTCTTCTATAAACAAACGACGAGGCTCAACGTCATCGCCCATGAGGGTGGTAAACATTTGATCAGCTGCTATAGCGTCATCGATGGTCACACATAGCATACGGCGTTGCTCAGGGTCCATTGTCGTTTCCCAAAGTTGATCAGGGTTCATCTCCCCTAAACCTTTATAGCGCTGAACTGAAAGACCACGGCGGGCTTCTTTCATTAACCACTCTAAACCTGCGGCAAAGCTTTCAGTGGCATAAGTCTTTTCTCCACGTTGGAAATAGCCATCTTTTTCTAGCAAGCCCGATAAGGCCAAATTCAAAGCCACGATCGAACGGTATTCTCCTGAACTCAAGAAATCAAAGCCAATCAAATAGTCATCATCAATGCCATGAGTGGTGATGGTGACCATTGGTAAATAGCCATCACGCTCAGGATTTGAGCGAATCTGACCATCGTAAAGCGCTCCACCTTCTTCTTGCTGCTCTAGGCATTCCAACATTGCATCTAACCAACCTGATACCCTGTCCTGATCATGTAACTCTTCTAGGCTTAACACTGGCGCATAAACCATTTGCGTCAATATCACTGCTGGAATAATTCGTTCTACCCGCCTGATGGTTGCCGCAACCTGACGGAACTGAACCGCAAGGCTCTCTAATCCAGTGCCTGAAATTGCAGGAGCCGTTGCGCTTGAATGAAGTGAGGCATTATCCATCGCCCCTTGCAGTAGAAAACCATCTAGCGCTACATCATCTTTAAGATATTGCTCCTGCTTGCCTTTCTTTACTTTATAAAGTGGCGGTTGAGCAATAAACAAATGGCCGTTCTCAATCACCTTAGGTAGATGACGAAAGAAAAATGTCAGCAGTAAAGTCCGAATGTGAGCACCATCAACATCAGCGTCGGTCATGATAATCACACTGTGGTAGCGTAGTTTTTCGATATCAAACTCATCACGGCCGATGCCACATCCTAGAGCGGTGATTAATGTACCTACCTCAACAGACGACAGCATCTTATCAAATCGAGCCTTTTCGACGTTGAGGATTTTACCTTTCAAAGGCAGAATGGCTTGAGTTCGTCGGTTGCGGCCCTGCTTAGCAGACCCGCCTGCTGAATCACCCTCTACAAGATAGATTTCTGATAATCCAGGATCTTTTTCTTGGCAATCGGCAAGTTTGCCCGGCAGGCCTGCAATGTCCAAAGCTCCTTTACGACGAGTCATGTCGCGCGCTCTGCGTGCTGCCTCTCTCGCCCGAGCGGCATCGATCATCTTACCAATGATAACCCGTGCTTCTTGAGGATTTTCCTGTAGGAATTCTGACATGCATCGACCCAGTTCATGTTCTACGGCAGACTTAACCTCAGAAGAGACCAGCTTATCTTTAGTCTGGGATGAGAACTTAGGGTCTGGAACTTTAACAGAAATAATGGCTGTCAAACCTTCTCGAGCATCATCACCAGAAGTCGCAACCTTCGATTTTTTCTGAGCAGACTCTGACTCAATATAATTATTAAGCGTGCGGGTAAGTGCAGAACGAAACCCACTAAGGTGAGTACCACCATCACGCTGAGGAATGTTATTCGTAAAACAGTGAATACTTTCTTGGAAAGAATCGTTCCACTGCAAGGCAACCTCAACCCCCACCCCATCAGCATGCAACGTATTAAAGTGTATGCACTTATTAATGGGAGTCTTATTGGCGTTTAAATATTCAACAAATGCAGCCACACCACCTTCATAACAAAACAACTCTTCACGACCTGACCGGTCATCTTTTAAGCGGATGGCAACACCCGAATTTAAGAAAGATAACTCCCGCAGACGCTTAGCCAAAATGTCAAAATGAAACATGATATTGGTAAAGGTGTCAGATGACGCAGTAAACGTACAGGTTGTGCCTGTGCCTTCGGTCTTACCCACGATCGCCAGTGGTGCTTGAGGCACGCCATGGTGATAAATTTGTTCATGGACTTGGCCATTACGTCGGATGGTTAATTTTAATTCTGTAGATAATGCATTGACTACACTCACGCCAACACCATGCAATCCGCCAGAAACCTTATAGGTATTGTCGTCAAATTTACCACCCGCATGTAATACGGTCATGATGACTTCTGCGGCAGACACGCCCTCCTCTAGGTGGATATCAACCGGAATACCACGCCCATCATCGACCACAGTGACGGTGTCATCAGACACAATGGTGACACTCACCTCATTACAATAACCCGCTAAAGCCTCATCAATACAGTTATCAACAATTTCGAACACCATATGGTGTAGACCTGTGCCATCGTCTGTATCCCCAATATACATACCTGGGCGTTTACGCACAGCGTCCAGCCCCTTAAGGACCTTAATACTGGACGAGTCGTATATTGTCTGTTCGCTCATTAATTACTCCGACATCATTTTCTTAAATAATAGCACTAGGCCTTCAATGGATTTTATTCCTGACTTACCTGCCCATGTTTCACGTGAAACATTTTAATCTGCACTTCTTTGGGCCAACACTCTTTTAGCTCATCGGCTCCGACACTCGTGACGAACACCTGTGCCTGTAATTCAATTAACTGTTTACAGATTTCCCGCCGATGCGTCCAATCCAGTTCTGCCGCTAAATCGTCTACCAAAAATACACACTTACGGCCTTCAAGCTCACTCAATAATTTGCCTTGCGCAAGCTTAAGCGCAATTACCACCAACTTTTGCTGGCCTCGAGAAAGACGTTCAACTGCATTAACACCATGCAAAGTAAACTTTATGTCTGCCCGCTGTGGCCCTCGCTGGGTGTAGCCAAGCTGCAAGTCACGCATCAATGTCTCTTCAAGAATATCAGCATAGTGACGATTCGCAGACCAGCCTGAATAATAACCCAGCGACAAGTCGGGCAAATCAACTAAGCCAGACAAGAGTTCAAAAAATACTGGCTCGAGAAGCTTCAAATACGCCGCCCTGAGCTCATTTAGTTGCTCAGCCACCTTAACCAAGCCTGGATCAAAACTAGCCCTCACATCAGCATTTATTGTACCACGTTTGAGAGCGCTGTTTCGCTGTTTTAACAGTCTTTGAGCCTGCTTCCAAAGGCTAAAAAAGTTCGGGTTATGATGATACACGCCCCAATCCAAATATTGCCTTCGAACACTAGGTCCAGCCTCAATGAGGCTTGAACTATTTGGATCGATTAGCTGTATGGGTAATAAATTAGCAAGCTCAGCCACTGACCCAAGGTTTTCCCCATTCAGGCGTATACTATGATTACCATCCAGACGACGCGTCATACCCAAGGAGTCACTCACCCCTTGGGCGTTTTTAACTTTGGCGAACAAAAGACAATCAATGTGACCCTCACCAATGACAGACGCTAACTTTAGACTACGAAAAGACCGACCCAAGGCCAGCATATGAATGGCTTCTAAGACGCTGGTTTTACCACTCGCGTTTGGGCCATATAATAGATTAATGCCTGCATCAAATTGAAGTTCAACTTGATGCAGGTTACGCAACCGCTGAATGCTTAGTTGCTGTAGAGACATAAGCTCAAATTCCTGTGGATAAAGCCCACCAAAAGCTGTGCATAACCTGTAGTGGCTGAGGCTATTGGAGCCCCAAAAGTATCATAGGTTTTAACTGCAACTAAAGCCTCATGGGCATGATCACATATTGCGCTGCACCCGTACCACCATCAGCTAGCAAAGCACTTGAGTTCGAGTCACTCAAGGTGATCTTTACCTGATCGCTATGCAGGACATTTAACACGTCAAGCACATAGCCTACATTGAAACCAATCTCAATTTGGGCACCTTGATAATCGACCATCAAACTTTCTTCGGCCTCTTCCTGCTCTGGATTATTAGCCACCACCTGCAAATTAGTATCACTCACCGTCATGCGGACACCTCGGTACTTTTCATTGGACAGGATCGCTGCACGACTGAGGACACCACGCATTGCCAAGCGATCAACAAGCACCAACTTGTCGCCATTACGTGGCAATACGCGCTCATAATCTGGAAACTTACCATCAACTAGTTTAGACGTAAAGATGAAATCATTGGTGAATGCTCGAATATGGCTCGCACCTATCACTAGTCGCACTATACCATCTTCGTCTGTCATCAGGCGCGCAAGCTCTAAGACACCCTTGCGTGGAACAATTAATTGTTGTGCTGCCTGGTCTGGCAGGCTAACCGGCATAACACTCGTAGCTAAACGGTGGCCATCGGTTGCTACAGTGCGCAATTCACTATCTTTAATCTCAAACAGCATACCATTTAAATAGTAACGTACATCTTGCTGAGCCATCGCAAAGCCAGTTTGATCTACCAACTGCTTAAGACCCATCTGAGACACCTCAAATTCAAACGACTCAGGGCTGTCTTCCACGTTAGGAAAATCTGCTGATGGTAATGTGGATAACTTAAATTTACTACGCGCAGATCGCACCAAAACATGTTCATCATTGAGCATGACTTCGATCATAGAGTGGTCTGGTAGCGACTTACAAATGTCCATCAATTTGCGCGCTGGAATGGTGACGCCGCCATCCTCACCCGGTTGGTCTAAACTTACCCGCCCAACCAACTCAACCTCTAAATCTGTGCCCGTTAGCGTCAATTGGTCCCCCTCAACCACGACCAGAATATTAGCTAACACAGGCAAAGTTTGACGTCTCTCAACCACTCCTGCTACCAAAACTAGGGGTTTCAAAAAGGCTTCTCGGCTGATGGTAAATTTCATACTAAAATCCTGTTCACGGTTTTGGCTCAAGCAACTATCAACTTAGACAGTTAGCGTGCGGTATAAGTTATCATAATCATCGTGAATGTCACGATCTGCTTCGCGTAATTCTTTAATTTTCCGGCAAGCGTGCAAGACCGTTGTATGGTCTCTTCCACCAAAGGCATCGCCGATCTCCGGCAAACTATGATTGGTCAATTCTTTGGCCAGCGCCATGGCCAACTGTCGAGGTCGAGCTACTGACCGTGACCGACGTTTGGATAAGATATCAGCAATTTTAATCTTATAATAGCTTGCCACAGTTTTCTGGATATTATCAATACTGACCTTTCGATCTTGCAGTGCCAACAGATCCCGTAGTGACTCTTTCACGAACGCTGTGGAAATCGCTTCACCCGTAAAATGCGAGTTTGCCACCACTCGTTTAAGGGCTCCTTCAAGTTCTCTCACGTTTGACCGAATCTTTTTTGCTAAAAAGAAAGCCGCATCTTCAGGCAGAGCAATGTTACCTTCGGCCGCTTTTTTCATCAATATGGCCACTCGAGTTTCTAGCTCCGGTGGTTCCACAGCAACTGTTAAGCCCCAACCGAAACGCGATTTTAAACGGTCTTCTAAACCTGCTATTTCTTTTGGATAACGATCACATGTTAAGATCATTTGCTGGCCACTCTCCAAAAGAGCATTAAAGGTATGAAAAAACTCTTCTTGCGACCTCTCTTTGCCTGCAAAAAATTGTATGTCGTCTATTAGCAGTGCATCCACTGATCGGTAAAAACGCTTGAATTCGTTGATCGCGTTGAGCTGCAACGCCTTCACCATATCTGCAACAAAGCGCTCAGAGTGCAGGTAAACTACTTTTGCATTAGGGTTACGCTCTATCAAAGCCGCTCCCACCGCATGCATTAAATGGGTTTTACCTAGGCCAACGCCACCATAAAGAAATAAAGGGTTATACGAACTACCAGGGTTTTCTGCGACTTGCTTAGCTGCAGCTAAAGCCAACTGATTAGACTTACCTTGTACAAAGCTGGAAAAAGTGAACGCTCTGTTCAAGTAGCTCTGATGTCGCACCGAGCCCTCAACCTGAACCACACGATCTGGCCCACTATCAGCATTAAAATGGGGCTGAATAATGGGGCTGTTTACCCTTGAGCTAACGGGTTTGGCCACTGTCGAATTAAACACTGCGGCAACTGGCGATGCAGCAGTAGCCGATCCACTCGATTGACTTTGGGAACTCAGGGCAGACGAAGCGACAACCAATTCAACATCCTGAGTGGCATCAGTAGCGTAATCCGCTACCAATTCACGGATTCTAGAAAAATACTTATCTCTGACCCAATCCTGTACAAACCGATTGGGAGCTACCAACTGGATTACCCGACCGTTTTCATTTACATTTAACGGTCGAATCCAAGTGTTGAACTGCTGACTGGGCAATTCATCTTGAAGACACGCCAAACACTGTTGCCAAATCGCTTGAGCCATTTTTAATAGGAGCCATCTTAAACTGGATTGTTAAAGCCTTTAGCTGGCTTTAATTATTATAATTAACCTCATTATTTTATCACCAAGTGCCTAAAGTTATCCACAGGCAAAACCGCAGTAAGGCAATATAAGTCCTAAGTTTTGGGCTTAGGCAAAGTAAATTGCACCTATCGGATAATTTTATAGCCTAAACAGTAAATCAGGCTTGCTATTAGATTTTTCCTCTAATATAATTTCGCCCCTAGATTTTCATCGCCAAACCTTTGGCAACTAACTATTTTTGCGAGACCGATCATGAAAAGAACGTTTCAACCTAGCGTCTTAAAGCGTAAGCGCACACACGGTTTCCGTGCACGTATGTCAACCCCAGGTGGTCGGGCCATTATTAACGCTCGCCGTGCCAAAGGCCGCAAGAGCCTAAGCGCGTAAGCGAATTTTACCTGCTTAACCTATGTCTGAACTCGATTTTTCCCGGCAACGGCGCCTTTTGAACGCTGGGGATTTTCGAAGAGTGTTTGATCAAGCTGATTTCAAGGTTTCAGATCAACACATACTGATACTCGCACGCACCAGTTTACACGCTCATTCTCGCATTGGCTTGGTGATTGCCAAAAAAGGCATCAAGCTTGCAGTGCACCGCAATCGTATTAAGCGCATTGTCAGAGACAGCTTTCGTAATCTTTGTACTCAATCCAACGAATTTTCCCTTCCTTTAGACATTGTTATCTTGTCCAGAAAAGGTTTAGGTGAACTCGATAATGACGCAGTTCATCGGCTAATTATTAAGCAATGGGCAAGATTACGTAAAAAAACTGCCCAAAGTAGCTAGTTTTCGTCCTCATGCACTGGCTGGCCATTGCCAATAGTCAAACAGGCACTATAATCAATCTCCTTTACAATACAACTAATGACGATTTGTTTCTATGGATTTTCAACGCATTATTCTAATCGCGGGTGTCGCCATCATCTCTTACTTGATGGTACTTCAATGGAACCAAGATTATGGTACCGAAGCCCTTGCTCCTCAGCAAGTCACCAGTATTTCTGCCTATGATGTAGCCCCGGTTAGTACAGACTTTGCAGTGGCTACCCCCCCTAGTGGTGACACAGAAGTGTCAGTTACCCAAACAGATAACGCGACGAGCGGAAACCTTATCGAGGTTAAAACTGACACATTAGAAGTTATTATTGATACCCAAGGTGGCGACATTATTCAAGCTTCTCTAGTTCAATACTTAGCAGAAATGGATCACCCTGATGTACTTTTCACTCTCTTAGAACAAAATCAACAACGTACTTACGTCGCACAAAGTGGGCTTATTGGCGTCAATGGCACAGACATTAAATCGCGTCCCATATTTAATGCAGCCCAATCATCCTACCAACTCGAAGATGACCAACAGGAATTACAGATTGTACTAAGCCTCACTGATGATAATGGTGCAGTTATCAACAAGATATATACCTTTGCCCGAGGCAGTCATTTAGTCAATCTCACTTATGCCGTTGATAACCGTGGCAACCAGCCTTGGTCAGCCAACCTGTTTGGTCAAATTAAACGGGACCGTTCTAGCGATCCGAGTGCCTCCGGTGGGATGGGCATGTCCGCTTACTTAGGACCCGCATTTTCATTCCCAGACGATAAATATTACCGCTACGATTTTGATGACATGGACGACCTTAATCTGCAGCGCAGTGCTCCAGGGGGATGGGTTGGCATGCTGCAACACTACTTTGTGAGTGCATGGGTGCCTAATCCGGAGCAGCAACACAACTACAGTACCCGAGTCAGCAAAAATAACTATATCGCCGGTTTTGTTAGTCCGGCATTGGAGCTCCAAGCTGGACAGTCTGGTTCCACATCAGCTGATTTTTACGCGGGTCCCAAGATACAGGCGGATCTTGAAGCGATATCGGAAAATCTAGACCTTGTCGTTGACTACGGATGGCTATGGTGGGTTTCTCAACCGTTATTTTGGCTTTTAAATACGATGTTTGGTTTTGTTGGAAACTGGGGAACTGCCATCTTGCTGGTCACTTTATGTGTCAAAGCCTTCTTTTTCTATCCCTCGGCCATTTCTTATCGTTCCATGGCCAAGATGCGTGCATTAGCCCCTGAAATTGCTAAATTAAAAGAACAGTTTGGTGACGACCGCGCGAAAATGTCAGCAGGGATGATGGAGCTTTATAAGCGAGAAAAGGCAAATCCCTTAAGTGGTTGCTTCCCCATTATCATTCAGATGCCTGTATTTATTGGTTTATATTGGATGTTAATGGAAACAGTCGAATTGAGGCACGCACCATTTATTCTTTGGATTCAAGATCTTTCAGTGCAAGACCCATATTTTGTGTTGCCTTTGCTCATGGGTGCCACCATGTTCATTCAACAAATGCTTAACCCGACGCCACCAGATCCAATGCAGGCTAAAATAATGAAGATGTTGCCCGTCGTGTTTACGGTCTTCTTCCTCTGGTTCCCTGCTGGCCTTGTATTGTACTGGGTCTGCAACAACGTATTGTCGATCACGCAACAGTATGTCATTACCAAGCGCATTGAAAAATCAATGGCTGAGCGCAAGCATTAACCTCACACTCGTTGTAGCATAAAAAGGCCTCCTCAAGAGGCCTTTTTTGTCTATATTAAACGCTGCTTTTTAAAACTGGAGGCCCGACCACAATGCAATCAGATCTAGACACTATTTGTGCTCAGACCACTCCTCCAGGCAGAGGCGGCGTGGGTATTATTCGCTTATCGGGTCCACAGGCTCTTGCCTATGGTCAGCAACTAAGCCACAACCAAAGTCAAATTCGCCACGCCCACTATGGACCCTTTTTAGACACACACGGGGCACAGATTGATGCTGGCATCAGCCTCTATTTCAAAGGTCCAGACTCTTTCACGGGTGAGGATGTGTTTGAGTTTCAGGGTCATGGTGGCCAAATTGTCATGGACCTATTGCAACGTGAACTCATTCTTTTAGGGGCACGTATTGCCAGACCTGGAGAGTTTTCAGAACGCGCTTTTTTGAATGACAAAATGGATTTAGCTCAAGCAGAGTCCATTGCTGACCTAATCGATGCTAGCTCAGAGCAAGCTGCTAGAAATGCCTTGCGTTCATTACAGGGGGTCTTTTCTAGCCAAATTAACACTTTGGTTGAAAATATAATCTACCTAAGATTATACGTGGAGGCAGCGATCGATTTTCCAGAGGAAGAAATCGACTTTTTAGCAGATGGTAAGGTCGCTAACTTATTGGCTAAGGCGCAATCAGACCTAGACCAACTATTAGAGCGTGCCCAACAAGGCAGCCTATTGCAAGAAGGTATGCAAGTCGTGATTGCAGGGGCGCCCAATGCTGGCAAGTCAAGCCTACTTAACGCCCTTGCAGGACAAGACCGAGCCATTGTCACAGACATTGCCGGCACCACCCGAGATATTTTAAAAGAGTCTATTAATATCGATGGCCTACCCTTACACATTATTGATACGGCTGGTTTGCGCAACAGTCCAGATAAGGTGGAACAGATTGGCATTGAACGTGCGATTGAAGCCATTAGTCAGGCCGATCAAGTGTTATTGTTACAAGAAGCACAAGACCATTGTTCACCCAAAGAACACTGGCAGACGTTAATGGGTGTGCAACCAATGCCTAGCCAACTGACTTTAGTTCGTAATAAAATAGACCTCTCAGAAGGACTCCCTCAATTCACTCAGGTCGATGGAGTAGACTGTATTTACCTAAGCGCGAAAGATGGCCAAGGCCTTGACTTACTCAGGCGTCAACTCAAACAAGTGGTTGGTTACCAAACGACATTGGAGGGCGGCTTTAGTGCCAGACGGCGCCACATCGATGCTCTGCAACGGTGTCGAGTTTTATTACAGGAAGGGTCTTCACAACTGGCTTACAGTCAGGCTGGCGAGTTGCTAGCTGAGGACCTACGTCTGGCCCAAGAATGCTTGAACGAGATTACTGGTAGTTTCACTAGTGATGACTTATTGGGCCGTATATTTGGGTCATTTTGTATCGGGAAATAACAACTTATGACCAATACTCAACATATTTTATGCATCGAAGATGAAGTTGATATCCAGGAGATTATCGCTTATAACCTTAGGCGGGCTGGGTATAAATTATCCTTAGCCAGTGATGGCATTAAGGGTTTAGCATTGGCTCAAACGCAAACTCCTGATTTAATATTGCTTGATATCATGCTTCCTGGGCTCTCCGGTATGCAGGTCTGTGAGCGCTTAAAGGCAAATCTTAAAACACAGCTTATTCCTATTATTATGTTGTCAGCACGCAGTGAAGAAGTGGATGTTATAAGTGGCCTTACCCAAGGTGCAGATGACTATATCACTAAACCTTTTAGCCAAGCCGAACTGTTGGCTCGGATTAAAGTCGCATTACGCCGAACCCCGTCCACCAAAATACTCTCAATAGGTTCATTATCACTCAACCTAGAAGCTTACACTTGTGATCTAAATGGACAGACACTCAAACTAACCACTACCGAATTCAAATTGTTACACACATTAATGGCTCAACCGGGCCGGGCGTTTTCACGGGAGCAACTCATATTATCAGCTTTAGGTGAGCATTCTGAGGTTGTGGATCGAAATATTGATGTGCATATTCGTGGTGTGCGAAAGCAATTGGGTAAAGCTGCGACTGTGATCGAAACCGTACGGGGTGTGGGTTACCGTTGTGATCCTAATTTTACTGAAACCCTTTTAAACGAAGTCTTGTAGCATGCGCCACTCACCCATATTCTTAAAACTCTACGCTGGCTTTGCCCTAGTCATTTTGTTTAGTATGTTGATTGTTGGCCTTATGGTGCAGCGCCAAATAGAGCAGGCAAGCCTAAAAGACATTCGCAACAATTTATCCAGCCAAGCCTTTATTTTGCAGCAATCTTTCGCTGACATGGATACCCAATCTCAAAATGAAATCCAACAGATGGTCCAACAAATTGGTGATCGTATTGCAACTCGTGTCACCTTGCTAACCAGAGATGGTGTGGTGATGGCTGATTCTGAATTCAGGTTTGATGAGATGGACAATCACCTCTCCCGACCTGAAATCATTTCTGCTACCCAGTCTAGGGTTGGGGAATCAAGTCGCTTCAGCACAACATTGCAAAAGCCCATGTTGTATGTCGCCTTAAAAGCCATGGACAGTCATTCTAATTTAGGCTTTATACGCACCGCCCTCTCCACCGAGCGCATCGATGAGGAATTTAATTATTTGCGCAAAGTGATCATTATTGCGGCGAGTCTCACCACTTTAATTGCTTTATTTATTGGCTATTGGTTGGCTATGAGTTTTGCTCGACCGTTGCGGCAAATGACCATTATTGCAAACGACTATGCTCAAGGCCACTACCAACTGCGTATTCCCAGCGATAGACGTGATGAAATTGGAGCATTAGCTCGTTCTCTTAATAAAATGGCTGATATTTCAGCCCGGCGCTTTAACATTATCAAAACTGAGCGTGACCAATTGTCGACTATCCTTAAGAGCATGAATGAAGGGGTAATTACCGTGAACGACAAAGGCTTGATTACCCACGTTAATCGCGCCGCCTGTCGCATATTACGCACCAGTAGGGAACGCTGTTTAGGTCAGTCTTTACAAGACATGGATGCATCCAACAACCTCAATCAAGCTTTCATACAGTGCCAACAAGAGCAAGTCAGTGTAGAACGGTCAATTCAACTCGACGGCTATACCTTCGCTCGACATTATCGCCTGCATGTCACTTTGTTAAAACACTCCGATCAAGCGGACGCGATACTGGTACTGCAAGACACCACAGATGTTCAACGCATGGACAAGATGCGTGCTGACTTTGTGGCCAACGCTTCACATGAGTTGAAAACACCTATTACTGCCATCCGTGGTTTTGCTGAAACATTGATAGAGGATGAGGCAATAGAACGCCAAACTCAACAACGCTTTATTCGCAAGATTCACGGCCAGTCTATTCGCTTATCAGATTTAGTGTCAGAGTTGTTGGCTTTGTCTCGATTAGAAAGCAACGATGCGGCTTTTAATACTCAAGTTGACCTTCAGCAAATAGTCCAAAGGGTGTGTGATAATTTACAAGCCGTGGCACAAGGCCATCAAGTGATATTAGATCTTGATACCGAAGGGCAACCGATCATATTACTCGGTGATGAAAATGCCCTTAGTCAAATGGTAACTAACCTTGTTGATAATGCCATTAAATACACACCTGCCATGGGTCACGTTCATGTGGTTATTGAGGTCGATGCAAGCACAGCCTTGCTGTCGATAAAAGATGATGGAATTGGCATTGACGAAGCTAACCAAGAACGCATTTTTGAGCGTTTTTATCGGGTCGACAAGGCGCGTTCACAATCACTTGGGGGCACCGGACTTGGGCTTGCCATTGTTAAACACATCGTGCAAAGTCATAAAGGTAGTTTGAAGTTAAAAAGCAAGTTAAATCAGGGTTCTACATTCGTAATTAAAATTCCACTTGCGTCAGATGTTAATTAATCCTGAATCAAGCATAAATCTTTATATAGTCTTAACAAAGCATGCCTATAATGCGCTCACATTAGGCTTAGTTATCAATTGAAAAGGCAGTTCACATGGCAAATCCCATTCTGAGTTTGTTTGGTCATTCACCGATTAAACCCCTACAAAACCACATGCAAACAGTGTTGCAGTGCGTCGAACTTTTAGTTCCTTTTTTTCAAGCAGTCATCAAAGAAGACTGGAATGCTGTTGAGAAGACCTATAACGCCATTGCAAAATTTGAGAGCCATGCCGATGATCAGAAACAAGACATTCGCCTGCATTTGCCAAAAAGTTTATTCATGCCAATCAATCGCTCAGACCTGATTCAACTTCTCAGTAAACAAGACAAAATTTGTAACACCGCTAAAGATATTGCTGGCCTTATGCTGGGTCGAAAACAAATCGTGCCTAAAAAAATTGCCGTAGACATGACCGCCTATGTCAAGTCTGCGGTGGCCGTGGCAATAGAGGCTAAGGTTGTGATTGATGAACTTGATGAATTAATTGGCTCAGGTTTTGGTGGTCGTGAGATTGATCGTATTAATCGCTGTATTACCAAGCTAGAAAAAGCAGAAGACAAAAATGATAAACGACAGATTTCATTGCGTTCGAAACTGCATGAAATTGAAACCAGTTTTCCCCCTGTAGACGCCATGTTTATGTATAAAACAATCGAAGCCATTGGTCACCTTGCTGACCATGCACAAAGCGCTGGAGAACAAATCCAAGTCATTATAGCTCGCTAAATTATTACTTAGAGTTTAACCCATACACACTTCATATAGCTTCGAGAATACACCATGGAAGTTTTAAACGAATACGGACAAATTTTACTTATATTAGCCATTATATTTGGCGTTTTTATGGCCTGGGGCGTCGGTGCCAATGACGTGGCTAACGCCATGGGAACCTCTGTAGGTTCCGGCGCCATCACCTTAAAACAAGCCATTATTATAGCCATGATCTTTGAATTTGCAGGTGCATATTTGGCAGGCGGTGAAGTCACAGCGACTATCCGTAAAGGCATTATTGATCCACTCACTTTGCAAGGTACGCCAGAGTATTTAGTGTATGGCATGCTTTCAGCTCTGCTGGCTGCTGGCACTTGGCTTTTGATCGCATCTATCGTAGGTTGGCCCGTCTCTACAACTCACTCAATTGTTGGTGCCATCGTTGGCTTTGCCGCAGTTGCTATTTCTGTAGATGCTGTTAACTGGAGTAAAGTTAGCACCATAGCCGCAAGTTGGGTTGTTTCTCCTGTGTTAGCGGGCACCGTTTCCTATATGTTGTTTAAGAGTGTTCAACGATTAATTTTAGATACTGAACACCCTTTTGAAAATGCCAAAAAATACGTACCCTTTTACATGTTTATGGTGGGCTTTATGATCACCATGGTGACCTTAATCAAAGGCCTAAAACACGTATTTAAAGACATTGGATTGAGTTTAAACTACTTTGAAATGTCCTTGGTTGCAGCAGCTGCTGGTCTGCTTGTTGCTCTCATCGGTGGTGCAATGTTAACTCGCGTCAAACGTAACCAAGCGATTGAATCAGAAGACCGCTTTGCCAACGTGGAAAAAGTGTTTGCCGTGTTAATGGTCTTTACCGCATGTGCTATGGCCTTTGCCCACGGTTCTAATGATGTCGCTAATGCCGTGGGGCCGATGGCAGCAGCCATCGCTACCATTAAATCTGGTGCTGTGACCGCCAAATCTAGCATGCCCGCATGGATACTTTTAGTAGGTGGTGTGGGCATTGTTGTTGGTTTGGTTACTTATGGGTATAAGGTGATGGCAACGATTGGCACCAAAATTACCGAGTTAACTCCAAGTAGAGGTTTTGCCGCCACCCTCGGTGCTTCTGCCACAGTGGTTCTTGCCTCTGGTATTGGTTTGCCCATATCAACCACACACACTTTGGTGGGAGCTGTTTTAGGTGTAGGCTTAGCCCGTGGCTTAGCCGCGATCAATCTGCGGATTGTCGCCACCATCTTTACCTCATGGGTGATCACCCTGCCAGCGGGGGCGATCCTATCTATTATCTTTTTCTACATCTTTAAGGCTATTTTTTCCTAACCAAAAACTCTAAAAATTTTATACAACGCCATCAATAGAGCCTATGCACCAGCATGTGATTTAGGCTTCTTTTATGGGCATTCATTATGCAACGTCTTAGCAGGTTAGATGTTTAGATGGATGTATGGTTTTTTGATGAGCACACATATCTTAAATCATTGCTGAAATGGTTAAAAAAGGTGGCCTATTTTACTTATAATTCATCAGCTAATATTTCGTTTTTAATTGAGTATTACTGTATTTAGTCTGACTTGAACCTAATATTAATCTCGTTTTCATCTTTTTAAATCATTTTTTTATAAGTTATAAACGCTTTGACCAAATTTTTAGACTATTTTAATGCCTTTTATAATTTTTTATTACACATAAAAAATCTTCTATTACTAATTTACACACAACTTAAGCAGGTTTTATCAGTTTAACCTTTGGTGCTAATGACCTGCCTCTCTCCACTAAACCCTCCTAATTTCAGGACAAAGTCAAAGACGTGCTAAGTATAGAATAGCTTTATTCAAGTTATCCACACTATCCACAACTGTATTCACAATGATCTTGTCTGTAATATCAACAAATAAATATTTATTTATTAAAGCACTTAAAATACGTGTAAAAGTTGGGAGCCTATGCATCACTAAGATGTGTATAACTTTCTCTTGTGTATAACCCCATTAGTTATACACAACACCTAATCAGCTTTTTGGACCTAGACTCAGTATCAGTTAACAGCCTTATCATCATTTTAGTTATATGATTTTCATTGTTTTTTTTTAGTTATACATAAAATATGGTCTACTTAGTAATAACAATAATAACAATCTAAAATATATATATTCTTTAAACAATAAATAACTAATCTTTTCCCTGTTCACGCTAAATTATTGAACATGTATTCAGCCCTTAAAAAAGTTATACTAACTCACTGAACCTAGTCATAAATTTGGAAAGGAAAAACTCGTGGATTTTCCCTCACGTTTTGATGTCATTATTGTTGGTGGCGGTCATGCTGGCACAGAAGCTGCTTTGGCAAGCGCTCGCATTGGTGCTAAAACACTACTTTTGACGCATAACATGGATACTCTAGGCCAAATGTCATGTAATCCTGCTATTGGTGGCATTGGCAAAAGTCACCTAGTGCGAGAAATCGACGCTTTTGATGGAGCAATGGCACGAGCTACAGATTTAGCTGGCATACAGTTTCGAGTGTTGAATTCTCGCAAAGGCCCAGCCGTTAGGGCGACTCGAGCCCAGACTGACCGTGGGTTATATCGCAATGCCATTCGACAAATACTTGAGCATCAAGCTAACTTGTATATATTTCAACAATCAGTTGATGATTTGATTATTGAGCAAGACCAAGTAATTGGTGCTCAAACTAATATGGGTTTAAAGTTTTTTGCTCAACAAGTGGTGATGACTACTGGTACTTTTCTCGGTGGTATTATTCATATTGGTATGCAGCAAAGTCAAGGGGGAAGAGCTGGTGATCCACCTGCAAATGCGTTAGCTCAAAGATTAAGAGAAAGACCCTTTCGTATCGAACGGCTAAAAACTGGTACACCACCTCGGATAGATCGTCGAACTGTCAATTTTAGTGTGATGCAAGAACAACCTGGAGATCATCCTACACCGATCATGTCTATGCTTGGTAAGTTAACTGACCACCCGCGTCAGGTACCTTGTCATATCACTTACACCAATGTTAATACACATAATATGATTCGCGATAGTTTAGATAGATCGCCCTTGTATGCTGGTATAATTGAGGGAGTAGGGCCACGCTACTGCCCATCAATTGAAGATAAAATAATGCGCTTTGCTGACAAAGATAGTCACCAAATATTCGTTGAGCCAGAGGGTCTGCATAGTATAGAGTTATACCCCAACGGAATTTCTACCAGTTTACCCTTTGATGTCCAACTGAGTTTTGTGCAATCCATCGTGGGCTTCGAAAATGCACATATTGTTCGACCAGGTTATGCCATAGAATACGATTTTTTCAATCCTCAAGATTTATTTCCCACGTTAGAAACTAAATTGGTTAGTGGGCTGTATTTTGCGGGCCAAATTAATGGTACGACAGGCTATGAAGAAGCAGGTGCTCAAGGTCTGTTAGCGGGCACTAACGCCGCCTTAAAAGCTCTGGATAAAGAACCTTGGACAGCTCGTCGTGATCAAGCTTATGTTGGCGTTATGGTCGATGATTTAGTCACTAATGGAACGCAAGAGCCATATAGAATGTTTACCAGTCGCGCAGAATATCGGCTTCTACTAAGGGAAGATAATGCTGATCAACGTTTAACTGAAATTGGTTATAAGCTGGGTTTAGTGGGTGAGGAGCGATGGCGTGCATTTAATGAAAAGTGTGAAGCTATAGAGCAACGTAAACACTTAATGAGACAAACTAAGGTCACTCTGCATAATGACATCGGACAAAAACTAGAAACCCTACTGACCCAACCATTAACCAAAAGTAGTAACTTGCTGGACATTCTCAAACGACCAGAATTAGATTATCAAAAACTACATCAAGTCGCTGAATTACCTGATATAGATCCTTCTGTAGGTGAACAGATAGAAATTGATATTAAGTATGCGGGTTATATAGATCGACAAAAGGACGATGTTGAAAGGCTAAAACGTAGTGAAGAGACTGTCATACCAACAGACTTTAATTATCAAGCTATTCATGGGTTATCAAATGAAGCCACGGCCAAACTTGAACAAATTCGCCCAGTCACCTTAGGTATGGCAAGCCGAATTCAAGGGGTAACGCCTGCTGCTCTATCTTTGTTATTGATCTATCTGAAAAAACACAAGATGAAATCTAAAGTTGACTTGGCATCGTAAAAATGACGTCAAGGCAATCCTTAATAAACCAAAAAGAAGCGCAAATCCAATGGCGAAAATTAATTGAAGCGGGTAGTCACTCCCTCGCTATTGATCTCACAGCACAACAGCTTGATCTATTGGTCAGTTATATAGAACAACTATTGAAATGGAATAGAGCTTATAATTTGACCGCTGTCCACGATCCCTTAGACATGATTAAACTGCATATATTTGATAGCCTAGCTATTATTGAATGTCTAGCTAAACTCAATGCTAATCGGTTTATTGACATAGGTACCGGCGCTGGACTACCTGGTATGGTATTAGCGATCGTGTGTCCACAGAAGATCGTCCATTTGCTTGATACCAATGGCAAAAAGACTCGTTTTCTCACTCACTTTAAGCATCTACATCAACTCAACAACGTAGAAATAATCAATCAGCGCTGCGAAAACTACATACCTGAACTTGGTTATGATGTGATCCTTTCACGCGCTTTTGCTACCATTAAGGATATGTTAAACGGCTGCCAACAGTTGGTCACACTAAATGGTTTTTTTGTGGCAATGAAGGGCATCTACCCGGCTGCAGAGTTAGACGCTATGCCCGCTAACTATTGCCTGCTAGACTGTGACGTCCTGCAGGTACCTGGCGTAGATGCTAAACGTCACCTGATAACTATCCAAAAGCAACCCACGTAGGCCACTTGTGAGCAAAGTCATAGCGATAACTAATCAAAAAGGCGGGGTAGGTAAGACGACCACTTGTGTTAATCTAGCTGCGTCTCTAGTCGCCACCAAGCGCAGGGTGTTAGTCATCGATTTAGACCCACAGGGTAATACCACCATGGGCAGTGGCATCGATAAAAATACATTAAGTCATTCAGTTCTTGATGTGCTCACGCAAAAAGCAGATGTTAATCAAGTAATACAGGTAAGCACACCTGCTGGTTATGATCTATTGCCATCAAATGGTGATCTAACTGCTGCTGAGGTTGAACTAATTCAGGTTCAGAAAAAAGAAGCGCGCTTACGCTTGGCCTTAACTCAGTTACAGCACCAATACGATTTTGTGTTAATTGACTGTCCACCATCATTAAATATGCTAACAGTCAATGCCCTGGCTTGTGCCAATAGCGTTTTAGTGCCAATGCAATGTGAATATTATGCCCTAGAAGGTATTAGTGCTTTACTTAATACGGTCAAGTTTATTAAAAATAGCCTTAACCCAGAGTTAGTGATAGAAGGTATATTACGAACCATGTACGACCCTCGTAATAGCCTGACTAATGATGTATCACATCAGTTGATCAACCACTTTGGTGATTTAGTTTACCGAACTGTCATTCCACGCAATGTGCGTTTAGCCGAAGCCCCCAGTCACGGACTACCAGCACTATTGTATGATAAGCATTCTCGAGGTGCTGTGGCTTATTTGGCCTTAGCTAGTGAATTTATTCGTCAACAAGAAAAAAAATAGAGCGGTATTATGGTTAAAAAACGTGGCCTAAATCGAGGTTTGGAAGCTTTGCTGCAAGGTTCTGGTAGTCTTGATGTTGACTTAACACAAGACCAACCTATTGCAAAAGATGGCTTACAAGAATTGCCGGTGGAGTGGATTCAACGTGGGGTTTATCAGCCCCGTAGAGACATAGAACCAGAGGCGTTAGATGAACTAGCGGCCTCGATCCGTGTTCATGGCATTATGCAACCTATCGTGGTGCGCAGTGTGGGTGTTGATCGCTATGAAATTATTGCGGGGGAACGCCGCTGGCGGGCTGCTCAGTTAGCTCAACTTGACAGCATACCTGCGCTAATTAAAGAAGTGCCTGATGAAGCAGCCATAGCTATGGCGTTGATAGAAAATATACAACGTGAAGACCTAAACTCCATTGAAGAGGCATTTGCCTTGCAACGATTGCAGCAAGAGTTTGAACTCACACAACAACAGGTTGCCGATGCGGTTGGAAAGTCTCGTAGTGCCATTGCTAATTTATTGCGTTTATTGCAACTTACAGAACCTGTAAGACTCCTACTAGAGCGGGGAGACTTAGAGATGGGTCATGCCCGAAGTTTGTTAGTGCTAGAAGGTGAAAAACAATTAACCTCAGCGCGTGAAGTCGTGGCTAAAGGCTTGTCTGTTCGTCAAACAGAAGAGTTGGTTAAAAAAGCCCAACAAACACCAAAAGACGAGGTTATCCCCGCCATTGATGCCGACATCGACAGTCTGCAAAATCGTCTGTCCGAGACCATTGGCGCTGTGGTTACGATTAAGCACGCAACCAAGGGCAAAGGTAAGCTAGTCATTAATTATTCGTCTTTAGACCAACTTGACGGCATCATTGCTAGACTCGATGCCTAGTCAGAGGTGTTTTCTGCAAATTAGCAAATCCAGTAAATCACTTTTTAAACATGAAATCTGTTGAGATTTACGCGCAAACTCCCTATAATCTGCGGCGCTGTGGTGATTGTTGCCGCAGAGAGTCTAGTTTAGACCAACAAACAACGGATTTTGTAAGCACATATGGCGCTCAATAAAGCCCCCCTTTGGTTGCGAAAGACATTAACTTATCAGGTTCTTTTAATAGCCCTGATTGGAGCTGGTTTATCTATAACAGACTGGATTACGGGAATGTCTGTAATTCTTGGTGGAGCCATTTATAGCCTACCTGCGTATTGGGCTGTTAAACGAGAGTTTACCCGAAGTAACAAGCGGGGCTCGAGTCTACAGAAGGCCGATGCTGGGGTCACTTTGGCGCAAATGTACGGTAATGAAGTGCTTAAAATAACCTTCACGGTTATCTTATTCTGTTTAGTGTTTGGCCTAGTTAAACCACTAAACCCATTAGCCTTGCTTATTGCCTTTATTGGTTCTCATCTGCTTGCAGCAGTGTTACCAGTCGTTATAGATAAACAAACTTCTATGAAAAAAAAGTGAGATAAAGCATGGCTAGTGGCATGACGTCCTCTGAGTATATCGCTCATCACCTAACTAACTTAACTTATGGAAAGCATCCAGTAAACGGCTGGAGCTTCGCCCAGAGTGGCCAAGAAGTCGTTGATATGGGTTTTATGTCCATTAACGTTGACTCTATGGTTTGGTCTGTGGGCCTAGGTGCATTTTTTATCTGGCTATTTAGCCGAGTGGCTAAAACGGCCACCACGGGGGTACCCGGCGGCGTGCAAAATTTCATTGAAATGATCATTGAATTTGTGGACGATAGTGTGAAAAGTATGTTTCACCACAAAAGTGCCCTCATTGCCCCAATGGCATTAACCATTTTTGTGTGGGTATTCTTGATGAACCTCATGGACTTAGTGCCAGTGGATTGGATTCCACATTTGGCGGTGGTGGTTGGCATACCCTTTATGAAGATCGTCCCCTCGACCGACCTCAATGTTACCATGGGCATTTCTTTCTCCATCTTCTTTCTAATTGTCTTCTATTCAATTAAGCAAAAAGGCATTGGTGGCTTCATGGCCGAATTAAGTCTACAGCCGCTAGGCAAGTGGGCCCTACCCTTTAACCTTCTACTTGAAGTAGTGGGCTTGATTGCGAAACCTATTTCTTTGGCCCTGCGTTTGTTCGGCAATATGTACGCCGGGGAAATGATCTTTATTCTGATTGCGCTACTGCCCTTTTGGGCTCAATGGCTATTATCGGTGCCGTGGGCCTTGTTCCACATCCTAATCATCACATTGCAAGCATTCATCTTTATGGTGCTGACCATTGTGTATTTGGCGATGGCTCACGACCATCATTAATCATTACCTTTTTACTTTAAACTACTAATCTCACTTAACTGGAGAAACACAATGGAAATGGAATTAGAAATAGCAAAGATTGCTGCTAGTGCCTCACTATATTTTGCGGGTGCATTTATCCTTGGCATGTCTGCGCTTGCAGCGGCCGTTGGTATTGGTGTATTGGGTGGTAAGTTCTTGGAAGGCGCTGCGCGTCAGCCAGAATTGATTCCACTACTGCGCACACAGTTTTTCATCATTATGGGTCTGACCGATGCGGTGCCCATGATCGGTGTTGGTATCAGCCTTTACATCATGTTTGCGGTTGCCTAAAGTCATCTTTAACCAACCCATACGGATGGAGGTCTAGCCATGAATATGAACATGACAATTTTGGGCCAGATGATTTCTTTTGCTATCTTCGTGTACTTGTGCATGAAGTTTGTTTGGCCACCGCTTACTGCGGCTTTGGCAGAACGTCAAAAGAAGATCGCTGAAGGTTTAGATGCAGCTGATAAAGCTGCACGCGAACTAGCTGATGCTCAACAGTCTGTGGAAGCAGCTCTACAAGAAAGCAAAGCGCAAGCCGCTGTTCTTATAGAGCAAGCTAATAAACGCGCCAGCCAGATCGTTGATGAAGCTAAAGAGACAGCTCAAGCTGAGGCCGACCGTATTAAAGCGGCAGCAGCAGCAGATGTTGAACAGGAAATTAACCGTGCCAAAGAAGCGCTTCGCGCTCAAGTTGCAACCCTTGTGGTTGCTGGTGCAGAAAAAATCCTAGGCGCATCAATTGACGTAAACAACCATAAAGCGCTTGTCAATAAGTTGGCAGCCGAACTGTAAGATAAAGAGAGGTTAACAATGGCTGAATCCATTACTGTTGCCCGTCCTTACACCAAGGCCGCTTTCGAAACGGCATTGGCCCAAGGCGACTTGGGAAGCTGGTCAGAATTTTTGAACTTAGCTGCAACTGTGGTTGCAGAACCTAGTTTAGCCCACGTTTTGGATAATCCTGAACTGACGGCCACACAAAAAGCCCAGCTAGTGATTGATGTAGTTCACACCAGTCACCCATTATCTCAGCAAGCACAGAATTTTGTGAATTTGTTGGCCGAAAACAAGCGCTTGTCATTGCTGCCTGATGTTTCTGCTCTATATGAAACTTTAAAGGCTAACCAAGAGCAGTCGGTAGATGTGTCTATCGTCAGTGCTTTTGAGTTAGGCAATGAGCAACAAGACAAATTGACTCAGGCATTAAACGCTATGTTGTCACGGGAAATTAATATTACCAGTACTGCTGATGCTTCATTGATTGGTGGTGTTATCGTCTATGCGGGCGACTTAGTAATTGATGGCTCCGTTAAAGGCAAATTAAGCAAACTGGCTGAGGCCGTTAATGCCTGAGTGTGAGGAATAAAGCATGCAACAACTGAATCCTTCAGAGATCAGTGAAATCATCAAACAGCGTATTGAGCAGCTTGATGTTTCATCTGAAGCCCAAAATGAGGGCACAATTGTTAGCGTAGCTGATGGTATCGTACTGATCCACGGCTTAGCTGACGCAATGTACGGGGAAATGATTGAGTTCCCTGGTGGTATATATGGCATGGCCATGAACTTAGAGCGTGATTCTGTTGGCGCCGTAGTGTTAGGTGACTATGAAGAATTGGTCGAAGGCCAAACTGCTCGCTGTACCGGTCGTATTTTAGAAGTACCTGTAGGGCCTGAATTATTGGGCCGTGTGGTTGATGCCCTAGGCAACGCGATTGACGGCAAAGGGCCGATTAATGCCAGTTTAACCGATGCTGTTGAAAAGGTAGCGCCAGGCGTAATTGAGCGTAAGTCTGTTGATCAGCCAGTGCAGACTGGCCTTAAAGCGATTGACGCCATGGTACCTGTAGGTCGTGGACAACGTGAGTTAATCATTGGTGATCGTCAGACGGGCAAGTCTGCTATCGCTATTGATGCGATCATCAACCAGAAAGATACGGGTGTTAAGTGTGTATACGTGGCTATTGGTCAGAAGCAATCCACCATTGCTAACGTGGTACGTAAATTAGAAGAACATGGCGCCTTGGCTCACACCATCGTCGTTAATGCGGGTGCCGCTGATTCGGCTGCCTTGCAGTTCCTATCTCCCTACTCTGGTTGTACCATGGGTGAATACTTTCGTGATCGGGGTGAAGATGCACTGATCGTATTTGATGACTTAACCAAGCAAGCTTGGGCATATCGCCAGATTTCTTTGTTACTTCGTCGTCCCCCGGGTCGTGAAGCTTATCCTGGTGATGTCTTTTATTTACACTCTCGCCTATTAGAGCGTGCATCTCGAGTGAATGCTGAATACGTAGAAGACTTCACCAAAGGTGAAGTCAAAGGAAAAACGGGTTCTTTAACGGCCCTGCCTATTATTGAAACCCAAGGTGGTGACGTGTCGGCCTTTGTGCCAACTAACGTAATCTCCATTACTGACGGCCAGATTTTCTTAGAAACTGACTTGTTTAACGCCGGTATCCGGCCTGCAATTAATGCAGGCTTATCAGTTTCTCGGGTAGGTGGTGCAGCACAGACTAAGATCATCAAGAAGTTAGGTGGTGGTATACGTTTGGCTTTGGCCCAGTACCGTGAATTGGCAGCTTTCTCCCAGTTTGCTTCCGATTTGGATGACGCAACACGCGCCCAGTTGGAACATGGTCAAAGTGTGACTGAACTAATGAAGCAACACCAGTATTCACCGCTGAGTGTCGCCGACATGGCAATCAGTCTATATGCAGCTAACGAAGGTTTCCTTTCAGACGTCGACCTTAATAAAGTTGGTGACTTCGAAGCGGCTCTAATGTCTTACATGAACAGCGAGCATACTGCCGTGATGAACCAGGTTAACGAATCTGGCAACTTCAACGACGACATAGCCGCCAACTTTAAGTCTGCCTTAGAGCAGTTTAAGGCAACTCAAACCTGGTAGTAGTTTTGGGCCTCTTATTTTTGAGGCCTTGCTTCTAACCAAGTTAGTTAAAAGATAGGTAAGCATATGGCAGTCGGAAAAGAAATAAAGACCCAGATTGCGAGTATTCAGGGAACGCAAAAAATCACTAGCGCCATGGAAATGGTAGCGGCGAGTAAAATGCGTAAAGCACAAGATCGCATGAATCAGAGTCGTCCTTACGCAGATAAAATGCGTGAAGTGATCGCTCACCTTGCGCGGTCTAACCCTGAATATAAACATCTGTATCTGCAGCAGCGAGAGCTTAAGCGGGTGGGTTACATTGTGGTTTCTTCCGATCGTGGTCTGTGTGGTGGCTTAAACATTAACGTGTTTAAAAAAACCGTACAGAGCATGGCTGAACATGATCAAAATGGCGTTGAGATAGACATCTGCGCCATTGGTTCTAAATCAGCAACCTTCTTTAATAACTACGGCGGTAACGTCGTTTCAAGTAAGTCTCAACTCGGTGAAAAGGCAGAAGTTGCTGAACTCATTGGTGCGGTTAAGATCATGCTTGATAGTTATGATGAAGGACGGTTGGACGCGGTGTATGTGGTATACAACAACTTTGTTAATACCATGACCCAGCAACCCAGCGTAGTACAACTTCTGCCGTTGCTGGCAGACCCGAATGATGACGGCATGAGCCACCATTGGGACTACTTATACGAACCAGATGCCCGTGAATTACTCACCGGCCTTTTGGCCCGTTATGTAGAATCTTTAGTGTATCAAGCTGTAGTAGAAAATAACGCTTGTGAGCAGGCCGCGCGGATGATCGCTATGAAAAGCGCCACCGATAACGCGGGTGATCTGATTGATGACCTTCAGATGATATACAACAAGGCCCGTCAATCTGCAATTACTCAGGAAATTTCTGAGATTGTGAGTGGCGCGGCAGCCGTTTAACCTGAGTAATAAGCATTAGTTTTCGATAGAGGATAAAATTATGAGTAGCGGACGTATCGTACAGATTATCGGCGCTGTAATCGATGTGGAATTTCCACGTGATTCTGTGCCAAAAGTATATGACGCACTAACTGTAGACACTAAGGGAACCACCTTAGAAGTTCAGCAGCAGTTAGGTGACGGCGTAGTACGCACTATCGCCATGGGCCAGACCGAAGGTCTAAGCCGTGGTTTAGATGTATCTAACACTGGAGGCGCCATTAAAGTGCCTGTTGGAACAGCCACCCTTGGACGCATTATGGATGTATTGGGTAACCCCATCGACCAGTGTGGCCCGATTGGTGAAGAGACCCGTATGCCAATTCATCGTAAGGCTCCATCTTACGCTGAGCAGTCAGCCAGTAATGAACTGCTAGAAACTGGCATCAAAGTAATCGACTTAGTTTGTCCTTTCGCCAAAGGCGGTAAGGTCGGACTATTTGGTGGTGCCGGTGTAGGCAAGACTGTAAACATGATGGAGCTTATTCGTAATATTGCCATTGAGCATAGTGGTTATTCTGTGTTTGCAGGCGTAGGTGAGCGGACTCGTGAAGGTAACGACTTCTACTATGAGATGAAAGAGTCTAACGTGTTGGACAAAGTATCTCTAGTCTACGGCCAGATGAATGAGCCTCCAGGAAACCGTCTACGTGTGGCACTAACTGGCCTAACTATGGCTGAACAGTTCCGTGACGAAGGTCGTGATGTATTGTTGTTTGTTGACAACATATATCGCTACACCCTAGCAGGAACTGAAGTGTCTGCACTACTAGGCCGGATGCCTTCTGCTGTAGGTTACCAGCCTACGCTAGCATCAGAAATGGGGGTTTTGCAGGAGCGTATTACCTCGACTAAGACCGGTTCAATCACCTCGATCCAAGCGGTATACGTACCTGCGGACGACTTAACCGATCCATCGCCAGCAACCACATTCTCTCACCTAGATGCGACTGTTGTACTGTCTCGTCAAATTGCAGAATTGGGTATCTACCCAGCCATCGATCCACTTGACTCTAGCTCACGCCAATTGGATCCATTGGTTATTGGCCAAGAGCATTATGACGTGGCTCGTGGTGTGCAGGGTATTCTTCAACGCTACAAAGAGTTGAAGGACATTATTGCCATCTTGGGTATGGACGAATTATCGGATGAAGACAAGCAAGCGGTAACGCGAGCGCGTAAGATTCAGCGCTTTTTGTCACAGCCTTTCTTCGTAGCCGAAGTCTTTACTGGAGCTTCTGGTAAATATGTATCACTTAAGGACACAATTGCTGCCTTTAAGGGTATTTTGGCTGGTGAATACGACGATCTTCCAGAGCAAGCCTTTTACATGGTTGGCGGTATTGAAGAAGTAGTCGAGAAAGCCAAGAGCATGTAATTGTATGGGCTTAGGTCTATTGGCTATCGCCAATAGGGTAAGCCCTGCTTAAGAGGATAATCATATGGCTACCAGTGTAGATTGCGACATCGTTAGTGCAGAAGAATCCATCTTTGAAGGTAAGGTAGAGTTTATCTCACTTACAGGTACGTTGGGCGAACTGGGTATTTATCCGGGCCACACCCCACTCCTGAGTGAAGTCAAACCCGGTCCTGTGCGCTTGCGCATGGAATCTGGTGAAGAGGACATATTTTACGTTTCTGGTGGTTTCTTAGAAGTTCAGCCCCACAAGGTTATCTTGATGGCGGACACCGCACTCCGCGCAGCTGATCTAAATGAAGCTGCTGCAGAAGAAGCCAGTCGTCAGGCCGAACAGGCCATGGCAGATAGAAGTTCAGAATTTGAATATTCACGCGCAGCTGGCCAATTGGCTGAAGCTGCAGCTCAACTTCGTACGTTACGTCAGATTCGTCAAAAATTGGGTAAGTAATTGCCTCTAATGACGAGTTTAAAAAAGCAGCTATGGCTGCTTTTTTTATGCCTTAAACATTATCAAAGTGCACCAGCTGTTTATGAATGGATACAAGGAGCGAGTAAGCGCGTTATAATACCGTGGTAAAGAACTCAGCCCTAAAAAATCGAAGCTGATACCCTTAAAAACTATAACACTAGGCCGTTGGGTCGATTCCATTGTGGTCATTAAGCATAATTAAGCAAACCGTGATGAACTTTAGTCTCTTTTAGCGTCTAACTTAAAGACGCCCAATTACTAACATCTAGCAAGGACTGTTAATGTCGTTAGAAGTGATCATTCTCGCCGCAGGTCAAGGCACGCGTATGCGCTCTGAAAAGCCTAAAGTGCTGCACCCATTAGCTGGTAAGCCTATGTTGGTGCACACGATTGAACAAGCTCAAAGACTTCAGCCTAGCCAAACACATATTGTCGTTGGACACCAAGCCCACCAAGTAGAAGCTGTTGTGGCTTCCTTGGGTGTCAAGTGTGTCCTGCAAGTAGAGCAATTAGGCACGGGTCATGCTGTGGCTCAAGCTATGCCGGCCGTTGATAATGACGCCATAGTCTTGGTTTTATATGGTGACGTGCCTTTAGTTCCAGCAGCGCTTATGCAAAAACTGACCGAGCAAGCAGCGCAGGGAAAGCTTGCACTGCTAACGGTCAACCTCAATGATGCGAGTGGATACGGTCGCATTGTGCGCCAAGGTCCCGATAACAGTGGCCCCATTGAGGCTATTATTGAACACAAAGACGCGACCCCTGAGCAATTGCAAATCAAAGAAATTAACACGGGAATCTTGGCAGTTAAAGCCAGTTACCTTAACGCCTGGTTACCTCGTATTGAAAGTAATAATGCACAGGGTGAAATATACCTCACTGACGTTGTTGCTATGGCTGTGGATGATGGCGTTGCCATTGGTTACTTGCAACCAGATTTTCCGCAACAGACCCAAGGCGTTAATGACCGCATGCAGTTAGCTGTCCTAGAGCGCTGGCACCAGCAGCAACAAGCCCATCAACTGTTAAGTGATGGGGTGCAATTAGCTGACCCAAGTCGGTTTGATTTAAGAGGTGAGCTCAAAGTGGGCACTGACATTTATATCGACGTCAACGTTATTATCGAAGGTCAAGTACACCTTGGCAATGGCGTTCATGTTGGCCCAAACTGCCATATTAAAGATGCTCATATTGGTGCTGGCACCCAGATCTTCGCCAATAGCGTTATTGATCAGGCCCACATTTCTGCCAACTGTAGCATTGGTCCCTTTGCACGTCTGCGCCCAGGTAGCATCTTGCATGAAAATGCCAAAGTAGGTAACTTTGTTGAAACCAAAAAAACCACTTTAGGCAGCGGCTCCAAGGCCAATCATTTCACTTACTTAGGTGATACCGAGGTCGGTACACATGTCAATATAGGTGCTGGCACCATTACCTGTAACTATGATGGAGTTAATAAATTCAAAACCCACATTGCAGATGGCGCTTTCATTGGTTCAAACAGCTCTATCGTCGCACCTGTCAGCATTGGAGCAGGGGCAACTATTGCCGCTGGATCCACCATTACTAAAGACGTCGAAAATGACAGCCTCGCCATTGCTCGGGGTAAACAACGCAACATAGCCCCTTGGGTCAAACCCGTAAAACTATAATCAAGGAAGAGTATTATGTGTGGAATAGTGGGTGCCATTGCACAGCGAAATATCAGTAGTATTTTAGTAGAAGGCCTTAAGCGTCTAGAATACCGTGGCTATGACTCGTCAGGGGTGGCGATTTTAAATGAGCAGGGCTTGCAGCGCACCCGCCGTGTCGGAAAGGTGGCGAGTCTCCATGCAGCCCTTACCGAACAACCCTTAAACGGTAGCCTAGGCATTGCTCACACCCGCTGGGCAACCCATGGTGTTCCCAATGAAACTAATGCCCATCCCCATTGGTCTCACAGCAGTTTAGCGGTGGTTCACAACGGTATTATTGATAACTTTGAACCCATCAAAGCTAATCTTATTGCTACAGGTTATGGGTTTGAGAGTGACACGGACACCGAAGTCATTGCCCATTTAATTCATCGGAATCGTCAGCAAGGCATGTCGCTCACAGCAGCTGTGCAGGATGCAGCCAGTCAGTGTGAAGGTGCTTACGCTTTAGGTGTGGTCGATGAAACCCAACCAGACTTACTTCTCGCCGCCCGCAAGGGTAGCCCATTAGTGATTGGTTTAGGCAGTGATGAAAACTACATCGCGTCAGACCAATTAGCCCTATTACAAGTGACTGATCAATTTATGTTTCTGGAAGACGGTGACATAGCAGAAATCAGCCGTAGCCAAGTCCTTGTCACTGATGCAAGAGGTGACAAGGTTGTGCGCCCCAGTTATCGTTACGAACACGGTGATGAAAGTAGTGACAAAGGTGCCTATAAGCACTTTATGCTGAAAGAGATTAACGAGCAGCCCAAAGCCGTGGCGAATCTTATTGACCAGCAAATCATTGCAGGAAAATTACAGAATATTCTGAACGACGACGCCATTGAAGCCTTATCGAAGGCTAAAAACGTGCAGATTATTGCTTGTGGTACCAGTTACTTAGCCGGAATGGTGGCTAAATATTGGATCGAAAGCCTTGCAGGCCTTGCATGCCAAATTGAAGTTGCCAGTGAATACCGCTATCGTCAGGCTGTCGTTCCAGAGGACACCCTTCTGATTACTTTATCTCAATCGGGTGAAACAGCTGATAGTTTGGCCGCTCTGCGGCACATTGATAGAACTAAATTAGCGGCGAGTTTAGCTATCTGTAATGTTGCCTCTAGTAGTCTTGTGCGTGAATCAGATATGGTATTGTTAACTCAAGCAGGACCCGAGATCAGTGTTGCATCGACCAAGGCATTCACCACTCAATTGATCACTTTGCTGCACCTTACTTTGCTGCTTACTAAGCAGCGCTCAGGCATGGACATTGAACCCATTATTAAAGCCATGCAAACTCTGCCGGGCGTGTTGCAACAATGTTTACAAATGGACGCTAAAATTGAAGCTGTGGCGCAACGCTTCGCTGATAAACATCACACCTTATTCCTGGGTCGGGGGAGCATGTACCCAATTGCTTCAGAGGGCGCCCTAAAGCTAAAGGAAATTTCTTATATCCACGCTGAAGCCTATCCAGCAGGAGAACTTAAGCACGGGCCACTCGCTCTTGTGGATGCCTACATGCCTGTGGTTGTGGTTGCACCTAAGGATGATATGCTCGACAAGCTTAAGGCCAATATGCAAGAAGTACGGGCCCGTGGAGGGGAGTTGTTTGTGTTTGCCGATGCGCACGCAAAAATGGCCGCTGATGAAGCCACTCATGTAATCGTTGTGCCTGAAGTACATGAGGTGCTGGCCCCCATTGTCTACGCCATTCCAATGCAGTTACTGTCTTATCATGTGGCTATAATCAAAGGTACCGATGTGGATCAACCGCGTAACTTAGCCAAGTCAGTCACCGTGGAGTAGTTTTGCTATACTCGCATTAATGCACGGGAATTTACTATTACACACAACTCAGTCACTATAGCTTTGCTAATTAGGCTTAAATTCCTCGCTCTAGTTGAGCAAACAATAAGCTCTGTATATGTGGTGAACTGAAGGATTTAAATTGTGCATAAAGGTAGCTCACTTGATTATTTAGTCTTGCCATCGACCCTACTGCGTAGTTTTCTGTTTTT
>DDCR01000044.1:20724-28744 GCA_002335115.1 Oceanospirillaceae bacterium UBA2001 | reverse complement strand
CACGGCAAAGCACAAGCGGTTTACGGCAATGAGGTGAAATAAAGGACTTAAACTTAAACTGACACTCAGACTAGAGCAACACCCATATTTCAAGTGCAGCCATTCGGCTCCACTTGAGACGATCCACTGGGCCTTAGCCCAGAGCTGACTAGCTCAGCCAATTGGCTAATCTACGACAGTGGATTCTTTGACATCTTCTTCCGCATCATCATCAGTATTTGGCTTGACGAACCGACCCACCAAAATACCTACCTCAAATAATAACCACATGGGCACAGCAAGTAGGGTTTGAGAGATCACATCAGGTGGCGTAATTAACATACCAATCACAAAACAGCTGACTAACACATAGGCACGCTTTTTAGCTAAATCGTCAGCCGTGGTTGCACCTGACCAGATGAGCAATATCGTCGCTATGGGAATTTCAAAAACAATACCAAATGCAAAAAAGAGCTTCAGAACAAAATCGAGGTAGGCCGATATATCGGTCATGACTTTAACATCTTCAGGGCCCGTTGCTGTAAAAAATCCAAAAATCAGTGGAAACACAACGTAGTAAGCAAAGGCGATACCCAAATAGAACAAAATTATACTGGAGCCTAACAAAGGCAGTGCCAAGCGCTTCTCTTTCTTATAAAGTCCTGGGGCAATAAAGCTCCACGCTTGATGCAATATAAACGGCATACCTAAAAATAGCGCGAGCACCATAGTGAGTTTGAACGGTGCTAAAAAGGGAGAAGCCACTTGCGTAGCAATCATGGTGGAGCCTTCAGGCAGAAGACTGCGCAAGGGATCAGAAAGATAGAGGTAAAGATCGTTTGAAAAAGGAAACATACAAGCAAAAAACAGCACCACCAAGACGACCGCCTTCAATAACCGATTACGCAGTTCTATTAAGTGACTCATTAAGGGTAGTTCAGACTCTTGTTCTGTGGTGTAGGCTTTTGCGTCGCTCATAGTGTGTTCCAGAAACAGTTAAGAGCCGCCAATTGAGGGATCTTTTTGTTCAACGTTTTTTGCAGATTTCTTTACAGGTTGCTTTGCCGTTTTTTTATCAACACCCAGTGTTGGCTTCTTTACCACTTTTTTTACAGATTTCTTGGCAGGTTTTTCTTCGGCGTCTTGAGTCGGTTTTTTTACCGCTTTTTTTACCACTTTTTTCACTGGTTTTTTTACTGGTTGATTTTCTTGTGCAGCAACTACGGGGGCTTCCATAATATCTGTTTCTGCCTGCAATTCAGCCATCCTACCTTCAATAGCTTTACGGTTTTCATCCGCCTTCTTACGAATTTCGTCAACCCTTAGTTCATCTCGTATCTCTTTTTGTACGCCGCTGACCGTGCGCTTTATTTTTCCTACCCATAAACCGATCGTCCGCACTGCAACGGGCATACGTTCTGGGCCAAGAATCAGCAAACCAATCACAGCGACAAGTACTATCTCTGTAAAACCAATATCAAACATAGATTTGGCCGCTATTTATCAGTTTTTGCTGAATCTTTTTCAGCTGTGGTATCGGCAGAGGTGTCCGCACTAAAATTGGCATCTTGCTTGTCGTCAATCGCTTTGGGCTCTTCAGTACCATCTTTCATAGCCGACTTAAACCCTTTGACCGCCTTTCCTAAATCACCGCCAATGTTTCTTAGTTTCTTACTGCCAAATAGCAACAAGATAATGGCTAAAACGATCACTAACTGCCAGATACTGATTCCACCTAAACCCATGAGACTCTACTCCTTATTAATAAATTACTGGCTACGATTAGCCTTTTCCACTAAACCCGACAAGTTGAATCGTCGCTCTAGCTCTTTCAAAACTGCGGTATGATCTTCATCAAGGTGCGATAGCATTACCAAGCAATGGAACCATAAATCTGCGGTTTCAGCAATGACGGCTTTAGTCGTACCCAGATCTTGTGTATCTTTTGCAGCTAAGATCACTTCTGTGGTTTCTTCACCAATTTTTTCCAAAATTTTATTTAAACCTTGGGCGTGCAAACTAGCCACGTAGGATGATTCAGGCGGTGCCTGCTTGCGCTCCTGCAGCACTAATTGCAACGCCTTCAATACATCACTCATGGCTATAAATCTTCTTGGGGTCTTTCACCACTGCCACCTCTTCACGCCATTGACCGTCATGCAAACGTTTAAAAAAACAATGGGGACGCCCAGTGTGACATGCAATACCACCCATTTGCTCAACTTTTAATAAAATGACATCAGCGTCGCAGTCTAAGTGAAGGCTATGTAACTTTTGCACATGCCCTGACTCTTCGCCCTTGCGCCAAAGGCGTGACCTTGACCGCGACCAATACACTGCCCGTTGCTCTTGCTGTGTTAACTTTAAGGACTCTTGATTCATCCAAGCCATCATCAGAATTTGTCCTGTTTGATAATCTTGGGCAATAGCAGGCACTAAACCTTTTTCATCCCACATAATGGGGTTTAACCAATCGTTATCAGACATTAATGATTACCTCTATTCCATAATATCAAAATACCAATAAGGCCTAGCACGGTACTTACTGGAGCCACCCACACTTGATTTGCTATGGGTATAGGATGCAACGCAGCAGCAGCCAGCACAAATACTAAACCGATTAAACCGCTCCAATGCCCTTTTGCCTTGGGGCCTTTTTTGACCGATGCTGTGATGGGCAGAGGGTGCGCCGACTGTTGCAAGGCATCATGCACTAAGCCGGGCAAATACGGTAACTGCTGGACCAGGTCTGGCCACTCTTGCTTAAGCTGGCGATAAACTTGTTTGGGACTCACTTGACGCTTGAACCACTCCTCCAGAATCGGCTGGGCGGTTTCCCATAAGTTCAGTTGAGGGTACAACTGACGACCTAAGCCTTCTATGTTGAGCATCGTTTTTTGCAGTAGAACCAGTTGAGGCTGAACCTGCATATTAAATCGGCGAGCCGTTTGGAATAAACCCAATAATACTTGAGCAAAAGAAATCTCAGCCAAGGGTTTCGAAAAGATGGGCTCACTCACGCCCCGAATCGCACCCTCAAACTCGTGCACTTTAGTGTCTGCAGGCAGCCAACCACAGTCCACATGCAACTGAGCAATTTGCCGATAATCACGGTTGAAAAAGGCCAACAAAATACGTGCCAGATAGGTTTGATCTTCTTGTGAGAGGCTGCCAACAATGCCAAAATCGACCGCCATATATTGGGGGTCGTTGGGCAGTGACGGATTTACAAAAATATTGCCTGGGTGCATGTCAGCATGGAAAAAACTATCACGAAACACTTGGGTGAAGAATATTTCGACCCCTCGTTTAGCCAGTTCTTGTCGGCTAATGCCTGCTTTTTCAATCGCCACAATGTCACTTACAGGCACACCATAAATGCGTTCCTGAACCAGTACCGAAGGATTGCTCAAATGCCAATACATTTTAGGGATATACAAAAGATTAGAGTTTTCAAAATTGCGCCTAAGCTGACTCGCATTACCCGCCTCTCGCTGCAAATCAAGCTCATCTAAAATGGTCTTTTCATATTCATCAATAACGTCATGCAAACGCAGACGCCTGAGATCGGGAACCGCCGCATTTATCACTTTGGCCACTAAACGCATTAATTTTAAATCGCGTTCTATAGTGCGTCTAATGCCAGGGCGAATGATCTTCACAACAACCGCTTCACCACTAATTAAGCGCGCACTATGCACCTGGGCAACAGAAGCAGAGGCTAGGGGTTCGTCATCAAATTCTGCAAAGGCATCAACCACAGTTTGCTTTAAAGCTTGCTCGATTAAGCGCTTAGATTGCTGACTGTCAAAAGCGGGAACTTTATCCAGTAAGGTAGCCAACTGTTCAGCTAATTCATCATCTAGCATATCCCTACGCGTGGATAACAATTGGCCAAATTTAACAAACACAGGGCCTAAGTCAATCAACGCTAAACGCAAACGCTGGCCCACGTTACCTCGCACAGGCACCAGCAAACGCCATGGCATACACCAAAATATTAGCCTGACTGGCAAGGGCAAAGCATAGCCTAATAACGCCACATCTAGACGATAGCGGATGATCACTCGAAGAATCGAGAAGCTGCGAAAAATTGCTTTCATGGGCTCGTTATATTCCCACTAATTAAGCTTTAACGCCGTAGTGCAAGGCCACGATGCCACCTGTCATATTGTGGAAGCGACAGTTAACCAAACCTGCTGCTTCCATCATGCTCTGTAGGGTGACTTGGTCTGGATGCATACGAATAGATTCTGCCAAATAGCGGTAGCTGGCTTCATCGTCCGCAATGAACTTACCAATTTTCGGTAATATATTGAACGAGTAGGTATCATAAACCTTAGTTAGCAGTGGGTTATTTGTTTTGGAAAACTCTAACACCAACAAACGGCCACCAGGCTTCAACACGCGTTGCATTGACGCCAAGGCCTTATCTTTATCAGTTACGTTGCGCAGGCCAAAGGCGATGGTAATGCAATCAAAGCTATCATCAGGAAAAGGCAAGGCTTCAGCGTTCGCTTGTACGTAGCTGACATTGCCAACCACACCTTTATCAATTAACCGATCCCGTCCTACCTTAATCATAGACTCATTGATATCAGCCAAGATGACATGACCTTCGGGCCCCACTAACTCACTAAAACGCATGGTGAGATCACCCGTTCCACCGGCTAAATCGAGCACTGAATCACCCACCCTTACACCACTCATTTCAATGGTTTGGCGTTTCCATAGCCGATGAATACCCATGGACATTAGGTCATTCATAACATCATATTTCGCTGCCACAGAATGAAAGACGCCAGCCACTTGGCTTACTTTGTCACTCATTGGAACTTCTTTGAAACCAAAATGCGTAGTCGGCTTGGGGCCTTGATCACTCATGTGTTTGTGTGTCCGTTGCTAGTATTAAGCTTGCGCTCTTTAGCCCCATTCTACCCTGCTACAATCACCTTGTCGTGACCTTAATCAAGCTTATTGGTTTTCAAGGTCTACCAGATAATCCACAACCGCAAGCATGCCCTCAGAACTACCTGCCAAAGTTGCATTCACCATATACTTGCCATTGACTAACATCGATGGCACACCTGTTATCTGTGATTGGGCGGCTAAACGATTGCCTTGGCGTATTTTATTTTGCAGATCGAATGAATCATACGCACTATCAAAATCAGCCTGACTAACGCCATGTTCAGCAAAGAACGCAGCTAACGCTTGTCGGTTAGTCATTTTCCTTTCATCAATATGTATCGCATCATACATAGCTTGGTGAGTCTGTTCTAACACACCCAAGTTGAGCCCCACAAAATAGGCCTTTGCATAAGGCTCCCAACTACGACCAAAGATGACTGGAATGGGTATAAAGCTTACATCATCAGTTTGCACGCTAGCCCATTTGTGCAACTGTGGCTCAAAACCATTGCAATGAGGGCAGGTATACCCAAAAAACTCATTCACTACGATTTTTTCAGTATTCGACGATTTAATAGGCTTGTCTAAGACAATATAATGTGTGCCTGCTTGATACTCTGCAGCCATCGCAAATACGGGCAAACTGACTAGCGCCAATAGTGTAATAATTTTCTTCAACATGGTCGATCTCCTGAGTGACTTTGTAGATGTTTAGAGTGACGCATTAGGCGATGGAAGTGCGTGCCTTAACTCAGCCTAACTGCTCACAAATAAAAAAGGCGGCCTGAGCCACCTTTTTGAAACGCGGGTCTAATTATTCAGATAAGCCTTGCATGTAGCTTGCCACAGCTTCAATTTCTTTGTCGCTCAAAAGGGCAGCAACCTGCTGCATCAACTTAGCTTGGCCGTTAGTGCGGGTCTCTGTGCGGTATGCTTTGAGCTGACTAATAAGATAGTCTGCATGCTGGCCACCCACGGCTGGAAAACCAGCTTGAGCATTACCTGCTCCGGTAGGGGAATGGCACGCAGTGCAAGCTGCAACCCCTTTTTCAGCAATACCTGCGCGGTAGATCTGACGACCCAAGTCGAGTAGATCTGGGTTAGTGGCACCCACAGTCACTTTCTGGGTGCTGTAAAAAGCGGCCATGTCAGCCAAGTCTTGATCGGTACGGCCAGTCAAAATTCCCATCATTTGAGGCACATTACGAGCGCCATCGCGAATGTCTTTTAACTGATTGACCAGATACACTTCGCCTTGACCCGCTAGCTTAGGGAAACTCGGAATCATGCTGTTGCCATCAGCACCATGGCATCCACTGCATACAGCTACTTTACCTTGACCTGACGCTGCGTCACCAGCTGCATAGGCAAAACTCATCCAGCCAAGGCCAACCATCATACATACAATCAGTTTCTTCATCGGTGTTCCCGTAAATTTTATAAAATCAATATTTCGACCGGAACATTATAAGGCGCAGGTGACATGACTTCAATGACTCAGCCCCTGTCTGAGGGAAGATCCTCACTTTAGCAGGGTTTATTTTTGTAAAAATAATGTAAAATGCAGGCTAATTTAAATATGAATGCTTCCATGACCACACAACACATTAAATTCCGTTCCGCAGAATTCTCCACTAGCGCGAGCAAAGTGAGTGAATGTCCCACAGATATTGGCTCTGAAGTGGCCTTCGCTGGGCGTTCTAATGCTGGCAAATCTAGTGCCATTAATGCACTCACTCGCAACCCAAGTTTAGCAAGAACAAGTAAAACCCCCGGACGCACACAACTGCTCAACTTTTTTAACCTTAATGTTGATCAATGTCGATTAGTAGACCTGCCAGGGTACGGCTACGCTAAAGTCCCGGTCGCCATGCAGTTAAAATGGCGCAAGCACTTGAACCATTATTTAGAAGTTCGCGAAAGCTTATCAGGTTTAGTCTTAGTGATGGATATACGTCATCCTTTGAAAGACTTTGATCGCATGATCATTGATTGGTGTATCGCCTCACAATTGCCGCTTCATTTGCTCTTAACCAAAGCCGACAAGCTAAAAAATAATGGCATTATGAAGGCTAAAATGGAAGTCAAAAAAGGCTTACCTGAACACCCAGAAGGCTTAATCAGTATGCAGAGCTTTTCCGCATCAAAGGGCGACGGTATTGCGGATTTAGAGCGCCAATTGGTACTTTGGATGAAGCCTGTTTTGAATTCTGAAGGTAGCGCTGAGCCGACTCTTAAAGCATGGACGGCCGACCCACTGAGTAGTTAATAGCTGGAGGAGGATAAGTTAAATCTGAACTAACCGCCAACCCAAACCTTTTTGACCTACATCAGGCTAAGACATGATAAACATGAGGCAAAAAAAACCCTGAAGACCGAGGGGAGCGGTTTTCAGGGTGGGCGTCTATGTGTTTCGTCGAAGACGCTTAGCTAGTTAAATACTCAGACGGTTATTATTCCATTAAGTTCAAGTTATTTAAATTATTTTGAAATTAATTAGTGGTTAATGCGCCTGATCCCAATTGTCCCCTACTCCCACATCAACAATAAGCGGTACCAAAAGCTCGGCGGCCCCTTCCATAGCTGACTTTATTCCCACCACTAGTTCATCCACTTGGCTTGTGTCTACCTCAAAAATTAATTCATCGTGAACCTGCATTGTCATCCGGGCATTTAAACCACTCGACGCTAACCATGCATCAACGCTGACCATCGCGCGCTTAATAATGTCTGCTGCGGTACCCTGCATTGGCGCATTAATAGCTGTTCTTTCAGCCGCTTGCCGGGCGATGGCATTGCTGGCTTTGATATCTGGCAGATATAACCTACGGCCATAAATAGTTTCGACATAACCCTGTTCTGCAGCGATTGCTTTAGTGTGGTCCATGTATTCTTGCACCCCAGGGTAGCGAGTAAAATAACGCCCTATGTAATCTTGGCTTTGAGCCCGACTAATACCCAGCTGCTTCGCCAAACCAAAGGCTGACATGCCATAAATTAGACCAAAATTAATGGCTTTTGCGCTTCTTCTTTGGTCGCTGCTCACTTGTTCCACTGCAACACCAAACACTTCAGCCGCAGTGGCTTTGTGCACGTCTTGGCCGGTAGCAAATGCGTTTAGTAAGCCTTC
>DDCR01000044.1:0-20700 GCA_002335115.1 Oceanospirillaceae bacterium UBA2001 | reverse complement strand
ATATTTTGTAAATTGGGGTCACTAGAAGAAAGCCGGCCTGTGGCTGCTACAGCTTGATGATAGGAGGTATGAATGCGACCCGAAGCAGGGTTTATTTCTAGAGGCAGTTTATCAGTATAGGTTGATTTTAGTTTACTCAGACTGCGGTATTGGAGTAATAATTTTGGCAGTTCATGATCTTGGGCGAGTTCTTGCAACACCGCTTCGGCAGTTGATGGTTTGCCTTTGGGGGTTTTTTTGGTCACTGCTATACCCAGCTTTTCATATAGAATAGCACCCAACTGCTGCGTTGATGACAAGTTAAAGACCTCCCCAGCCAGTTCATAGGCGTCCCGTTCAAGCTCTGTTAAGCGCTTGCCAATCACTTGACTTTGTTCGCCCAGCACCTTTGCATCAACCAGAGCACCAATGCGCTCCATGCGCGACAGCACTGGAACGAGAGGCTGCTCTATAGTGTCATATACTGCCCCTAATTTAGGCTCTACGACTAGGCATGCAGAAAAATGCTGCGCCAAGCGCAAGGTAATATCTGCATCTTCAGCGGCATAGGGGCTAGCGAGCTCTATATCCACTTGGTTAAAGGTGAGCTGTTTAACCCCTTTACCCGCAATATCTATATATTTAACCGTTTGATAATCGAGGTAATGTTCAGCCAAGGCATCCATATTATGTCGACTAGCGGTGGAATTCAGGACGTAAGATTGCACCATGCTATCAATAATTTTTGCCTGCCACTGGATATTATAATTGGCGAGGACGTTGATGTCGTATTTTAGATTTTGGCCACAAATGACTTGGGTCGCATCTTCTAGCAAAGGCTTAATGGCCGCAATGAGGTCTGGACGACTGATTTGTTCTGGCGCCCCCACATAGTCATGACCACAAGGTACATAAACGGCGGTGCCCGCTTCTATGCACAAGGAAACCCCGACCAGTTGAGCTTCCATATAATTAAGGCTGGTGGTTTCTGTATCAAAGGCAAAAATGGTCGCCTCTTTGCAAGCTTTCAACCACGGGGCAAGATCAGCCAGAGTGGTTACTGTGGAGTAGTTTTTATGGGCCACAACCTGTGGCGTTGGGATCACTTTTTGGGGCGCCTCATTATCATCCAGGGAGGCGTGACTGGAATAATTACGAGAGTTATTACTCGAGTTATTATTGGCGGCGTTAGCGTGGCCATGGGTTATGGGAGAGTTACTGGCAGTGACACCATCTTGTATTAACACGTTAGCCCATGATCTAAATTCCAAGTCTTGATATAAGGCCAGCAAAGCAGCTTGGTCAACTGGCTTAGGTGCCATCTGATTTAGGCTCTGCTCAAGCTCAACATCTAATTTAATGGTCGTTAAGGCCTGTGATAGGGGTAAAAAATCTAACGCATTACGCAGCTTTTCACCTATTTTTCCGCCAATTTCATCTGCCTTTTCCATTAGATTTTCTAAAGTATCATAAGCAGCTAACCACTTGACCGCTGTCTTGGGTCCCGCCCCTGGCACACCTGGAATATTGTCCGCTGTGTCACCAACAATGGCTAGATAATCAATAATTTGATCTGGCCTAACGCCAAACTTTGTGAATACGCCCTCTTCATCAAGATAAGTGTTGGTCATGGTATTAACTAAACCAACATGTGGGCTCACCAGTTGAGCCATGTCTTTATCACCCGTAGAAATAAGTGTATCAATGCCTTGAGCTGTTGCTTGAGCGGCTAAGGTACCGATAACATCGTCAGCCTCTACCCCTGGAATCATTAACAAAGGTAGTCCCATGGCATTAATAATTTGGTGGATCGGTTCTATTTGTGGGCGCATATCATCAGGCATAGGAGGTCGGTGAGCTTTATATTCCGCATACATTTCATTACGAAATGTGGGCCCCTTGGCATCAAATACCACCACAATATTAGCATTGGCATAGTCCTTAGCCAAACTGCGCATCATGTTAACTACCCCTTTGATCGCACCTGTGGGCATGCCCTTACTATTATTCAGCGGCGGCATTGCATGGTATGCCCTAAACAAATAGGAAGAACCGTCTACTAATACAACGGGGGTAGCAACTTTTACAGTCATGATGTCTTCTCAAACAGATCTTTATGGGTATTTATGGTTTAAAGAATACCATAACGAAGCGGCCTTAACTTGAATTGAAGCGTCTCTACGCGTACTATTTGCAGCCTCGTTGATGACCATGTTTCGTTTTAAAAAGTAGTAATCCTATGGCTGTATACACCACCCTTAGTAGTGCGCAAGTTAGTGCTTACCTCTCGCCATTTAACCTCGGTGAACTGATTGAATTAAGAGGCATCAGCGGTGGCATTGAAAACACTAATTACTTTGTCACAACTCAGGTCAAGGGCCAGCCACCGCAGGCCTTTGTACTCACGCTATTTGAAGACTTAGATTATGAAGACATGCCCTACTTCATTGGTTTAACAGAACATTTAGTTGCGCATAATGTCACTGTGCCCGCCCCCTTAAGAAACCAAACAGGTAAGGCCCTGAGCCTACTTGCGGGCAAACCAACTTTATTATTTCCACGTTTTGCAGGTGACCACCTAGCTCGCTCAGAAATTGGCAAAAACGAATGTGCCATTATGGGCCAAGAGTTGGCAAGTTTGCATGTCGCGGGTCAAGCCTTTGCTAAGCAGCGCCAAAGCCATCGGGGGCCACTCTGGTGGAACGAATTAGGCCCCAGAGCAGCGCAATGCATCGAGGGTGAAGACGCCACCATGTTGATGATGGCGATTGGTCAGTATGATGCCATGCAAAGCCAACAACCAAACTTGCCAACCGGCGTTATTCATGGAGATCTTTTCCATGACAATGCGCTTTTCAATGAAGGCAAACTCAGCGCCACCATTGATTTATATAACGCAAGTAACGACTATTTATTGTTTGACGTTGCTATCACCGTCAATGACTGGTGCATTTCAGCCGATGGCAGCATTGCACCTCATTTGTATAACGCTTTTTTAGAGGCTTACGCAAACATACGAGCGTTTACGTCTTTAGAGCAGCAGTACTGGAATGCGATGCTCATTGCCGCAGCGATGCGCTTTTGGCTGTCTCGACTAGAAACGTTTCACAGTCTAGATAATCATCAGCGAGAAGCGGGTGTCACTGTCCTTAAGGAGCCTGACGTGTTCAGAGACATTTTAAGGCACCGCATGCAGAAGCTTCACCAACTGCCCCAAATGTGACCATAGCCTAACGATGGCCACAACCTAACAAGGCCTTTTGCAGGCGGGTTAAATAAACCAATAGGGAATGACTTTTAGTGGCTAGAATATCAATTTGAATACGCTCTACACTGGACTTGATTACAGCATTCACTAGCTTAGGTTGAGCCTCATGGTCCATCAGTATGCAGGCCACTTTGTCGTCTTTATCCAGCTGAGCAATAATTGCCAACTGTTGGGCTCCAGGTGGCTGATCATCAGCATTGGTAAAACTGGCTAAGTGTGTTAATCCAAAATAGGTTTCAAACGCACTAATACCATCGTGATAAACCAAGTAGCCTTGGTTTTTTTGGCTCATGTCACGGGTACTGGCTGCAAGCTCAACCTTGAGTTGGATCATCTGCTGCACCCACTCTTGGCTGTTCCAAGCCTGACCCGTATATTGTCTCAGTTGCTGCATCCCTTGTAATAAATACCCAGGACTTGTCCAGGGATGTCCACCATAATTTGAAGCTGAAAGGTCTTGATTGATAATTAATTGTTTATCATCTGGAATCTGTCTCATAACCTTGGCTAAGTAAGGTTCGATTGTGGGTCCAAACCAGACAACAAGTTCAGCCTTTTGTAAACGACGAACATGACTCGGCTTTAAACTAAAATCATGGGGCGAGACGTTAGTGGGTAATAGTGGCTCATGCTTATCCCCCGTAACTTCTTTGACCATAAGAGAAAGCACATGGGTGCTGGGCAGTATGCTTATGGGGCTCACTGCGATTGCACTAGTGCACCAAAACATAAGCATTACTAACACCTGCGAGGCACAACGAGCAGCGGAAAGCATAGGGGGTAACCTTAACAACGCATTAAAAATAGGCTGGCATAGTAGGTTATAATATAACAATTTGTCAATTGAGACCCTTATTTTGATAATAAAGGTCAAGCTATTCTGTTACAGTGTAACAACGATTAGGCTATCAAGGTGTTTCTATGCAGGCTACCGTATTTTCACCCCACGACCATACTCACTGTGTCAGTAGCGCCATCAGCAATGCGCAAAACCTTTGCGTTGAACGCGGTGTTAGACTTACACCCGTGCGCCAGCGGGTGCTGGAATTAGTATGGCGCAGTCACCAACCCATTGGTGCCTATGAACTGTTAGCTGGCTTAGTCAAAGAAGGTTTCAACTCGGCACCTCCTACGGTATACCGTGCGCTTGAGTTTCTATGTACACAGGGTTTGCTGCATAAATTAGAGGGCATTAACGCTTATGTGGGCTGTTGTAACCCAGACACACCGCACCAAGGGCATTTTTTACTCTGTAAAGACTGTCATCAAGCCCAAGAATTGGATAGTCAGTACATTAGCTTAGCCATTAAATTGAGTGCTGATCAGCATGGCTTTGAAATAAAAAGGCACACCATTGAGATTGTTGGCATCTGTCAGGCCTGTCTTGATAAGCCAAAGAAGCTGGAATCTAAGTTGTGAGTGAGGCCTTACTCACGGCCACAAATTTAGGGGTAAAGCGCGGTGATCGGTGGCTAATTAAAGATGTGAACATGGCTTTGCAAATGGGCCAAATTACCACTGTTATTGGCCCTAATGGGGCTGGAAAGTCTACCTTAGTGCGTAGTTTATTGAAATTAATCAATACTACCACCGGCAGTATTAACTCCATCAAGGGACTGCGTATTGGCTATATGCCACAAAAGCTAAAACTACAAGAGACCCTTCCCCTGTCAGTCGCGCGCTTTTTAGACCTAGGCCGCCATAAGCAACACCCATTAAGCCCAAACCTATGGCATGATTTGCTGCATGAGTGCCGTGTAGAAAAACTACTTGCACAACCCATGCAGCAACTTTCTGGCGGTGAGACCCAAAGGGTACTGCTATTGCGGGCGCTCCTGCGCAAACCCCATTTATTGGTTTTAGATGAACCCGTTCAGGGTGTTGACGTCACTGGGCAAGTGGCGTTGTATGATCTCATTGGGCAGGTTAGAGATATCTTAGGCTGCGGTATTCTTATGGTATCCCATGATTTACACTTGGTGATGGCTGCCACAGACGAAGTGATTTGTTTAAACCAACACATTTGCTGCTCTGGGCACCCAGAGCAAGTCAGCCAAGACCCTGCATTTACCGATTTATTTGGTCCCCAAAGTGGTGGGAATTTAGCCTTGTATAACCACCAGCATAATCATCACCACACCAGTCATGGCGACATTATTGACGGCCAGCATCATGAGGACTGCGATCATGGCTGACTTTCTATTATGGGCTTGGTTGGGTGGCTTAATGATTGCCGCCATTGCAGGACCTTTAGGTTGTTTCATGGTGTGGCGCCGCATGGCTTATTTTGGCGATACCCTTGCCCATGCTGCCCTGCTAGGAGTTGCATTAGGATTATTGCTGCATGTTAATGTTAGCTTAGCGGTCGTGCTGGTATGTTTGTTGTTAGCCCTATTGCTCAGCACGCTCATGCATCAACGGATGATAGCAACAGATACGTTGCTGGGCATTCTCTCCCATGCCAGCTTATCATTAGGACTCGTTAGCTTGAGCCTCTTTGATCACCAAGCGATCGATTTAATGAGCTTTTTATTTGGTGACTTGCTAGCTATCGGTCAAGCAGACCTTTTGTGGGTTGCCGTAGCCTGTGCTTTGGTTTTAGTCATTTTAGTCACCATTTGGAAGCCTTTATTAGCCATTACAGTGAATGAAGAATTGGCTCAAGTTGAGGGCGTTAATGTGGCTTTGACGCGCACCTTGCTTATGCTTTTGGTCGCTGTAGTGATTGCTGTAGCCATGAAAGTAGTGGGTGTTTTACTCATTACGTCCTTGTTAATTATTCCCGCAGCGGCGGCCAGACGCTTATCCAATTCACCAGAGCAAATGGCCTTGCTTGCAAGTTTACTTGGCATGTTAGCTGTCAGTGGTGGTTTAGCACTGTCATGGTTTTATGACACCCCAGCAGGGCCATCGATAGTGGTCATCGCTAGCAGTCTATTCTTTTTATTGTTTAGTTTGCCGCGGCCATTTAGGTCTGTTTAACGTGGCCAAAAACGGGCCTTTTCAATATGCCCCTGAAGCCAAACACATGCGGCAACTGTGGGTGCTAGCGTGGCCTTTAATTGTCTCTAACATTAGCGTGCCCCTACTTGGGTTAGTAGACGCCGCCATTATGGGTCATTTAGACGACGCTCGCTATTTAGGTGCCGTTGCTTTGGGTGCTACCTTACTGTCCTTTATTTATTGGGCCTTTGGCTTTTTACGTATGGGTACTGTTGGCCTCACGGCACAGGCCCATGGGGCCCAAGATGCGCAGCGCTTGATGCAGCTACTGTTTATGCCAGGTCTACTAGCCTTGGTGATTGGATTGGGCATTATGGCCCTACAAAGCTGGTTGATTCCTCTGGGTGTGTCGCTGATGGGGGCCAGCACTCAAGTCTCTGGATTAGCTCAAGAATATCTCACTATCCGGGTTTATAGTGCACCCGCCGTATTAGTCACCTATGTGTGTTTAGGTTGGTTGTTAGGGCGCCAAGATAGTCGTAGTCCTCTGATCTTACTGGTGGTGACTAACGTCAGTAATATTGGTTTTAACCTGTTATTTGTGGTTGGTTTTGACATGACCAGTGCAGGCGTTGCATGGGGTAGTTTGTTGGCTGATTATTGTGGCCTTTTGCTAGCCCTAGCTTTAGTTTGGCGTCACTTAGCTCGGTTTAATCAGCCATTCTTTATTCAGTGGGCTGCATTTTCACCTTTAGCCAAGCAGTTAGTGCGCCTCAACAGCTACCTGTTCTTTCGAACTTTAATGCTACTCTTCGCTTTTGCCTTTATTACCTCTCAAAGTGCGCGCATGGGTGATGATGTATTAGCCGCTAATACGCTATTATTACAATATGTAACTTTACTTGCTTACGCTTTAGATGGATTTGCTTTTGCGATTGAAGCCGCCTGTGGAGAGGCCTTGGGGGCTAAAAAGCGGCAACGGTTTTATCAACTATGCTTCGGTGCAGGAGTTTATTCGATCATCGTCGCCGTTGCTGCAACAGTTGGCTTTTGGTTATTAAGTGACGTTTTTATTAACCTGCTGACCTCCATTGAGGGGGTCCAAAAAATCGCCATGCAGCATGCAGTATGGGTCACATGGGTGCCCATCATCAGTGTTTGGAGCTACTTATTTGATGGCATTTTTGTGGGTGCAACCCAAGCCCAAGCCATGTTCTATTCGGTTTTAGCCAGTTTAGGTGCGTTGTTGCCTCTTTGGTATTTATTGCAACCTTGGGGCAATGATGGACTTTGGTGGGCATTTTTGGGGTTTTGTGGCGTTAGAGCCTTGGTCGCCTTAGCTGGTTTCCTATGGCTTAGTCATAAACAAATTTGGTTCGTCAATCTATAAACAAGCCACCACTACTTCAACTTCAGCACTTGAGGTTCTACTTCTTGAACTGCAGTTGGCCTAGTATGATTCACTCGGGTCGTCATCTCTTGGCGTGCTGCGGTACCCTGCCCTATGCGTTCTTCGTGCCCACAGGTAACACAATCTCGTAACTGCTCATCCACCTCACCTTGTTCCGGAATATAAATCCGCACACTGTCTTGGGCACCACACTTGGGGCACACAATGCCAGCAATAAATCTAACTTTCATGGCGTTGTCCTTGCTCTAAACTATTAACTAAACCCTTGTGGCGCATTAAGGCGTCGATACGGGGCTCTCGACCCATAAATTGTGTGAACAAAGTCATGGCGTCACGGCTACCACCCTGACCCGTTATTTGTGCCCAAAGTGCGGCGCCCGTAGCTGGATTAAAGATCCCTTCGTCTTCAAAACGACTAAAGACATCTGCAGCTAATACCTCTGCCCACAGATAGCTGTAGTACCCAGACGCATAACCACCCGCAAATATATGCGCAAAACCATGCTGAAAACGGTTCCATGAGGGCGCTTTAACCACAGCAACTTCTGCTCGCACCGCATTTAACACCGACTGCACCGATTGAGGTGCAGCGGGGTTGTAATTCATATGAAGTCGTAGATCAAAAAGGGCAAATTCCAGTTGGCGCATAACAAACATGCCCGCTTGAAAGTTTTTAGCGGCAAGCATTTTCTGCAACAGGTCTTCGGGCAAAGCCGCACCTGTTTGATGGTGCTTAGCAAACAAACGCAATGATTGTTCTTGCCAACACCAGTTTTCTAATAGTTGACTGGGTAATTCCACGGCATCCCAGGCCACACCATTGATACCAGCAACACCCGCAACGTCAATATTAGTCATCATATGGTGCAAGCCATGGCCAAATTCATGAAATAGCGTAGTAACTTCTCCATGGGTCAGCAAGGCCGGCTTATCACCCACTGGCGGAGCAAAATTACACACTAAATACGCCACCGGCAGCTGCAACTCACCATTAGCTTTGATTTGTCGATTACGGCACTCATTCATCCATGCGCCACCACGTTTATGCTGACGAGCATAAAGATCAAAATAAAAGTAACCAATGGCCTTGCCGGCGAAAGACACCTGATAAAAGCCCACATCTTGATGCCAAGTAGCAATACCATTACAAGGCGACACATCAATGCCATAAATACGTTTGACCACATCAAACAATCCTGCTTGCACCTTTGATAAGGCAAAATAGGGTTTGAGCTCTTCTTGGGATAGGTGAAAGCGGCTTTGCCGCAATTTTTCACTGTAATAAGCCACATCCCATGCGGCTAATGGAGTGGGTCCACCTTGGGTTGTTACAAACTCTTGTAGCTGACGCATGTCTGCTTCAGCTTGGGGCTTACAGCCCTTAGCTAGGTCCATTAAAAAAACTTCAACAGCGCGCCCAGAGTCAGCCATTTTTTTGGCTACTGAGTAATCTGCGTAATGATCAAAGCCCACAAGATTAGCCAGCTTATGACGCAGCCCCACTAATTCTTGCATCACTTGACTGTTATCAAACTGTCCGCCATGGGGTCCTTGATCAGAAGCCCGTGTATTAAAGGCTTGATACATTTCTTGCCTTAAAGGTGCTTGCTCTGCAAAGGTCATTACGGCGTGATAACAAGAGAAATCTAGTTTTAATAAGTAACCGTCTAAGGCCTCAGCTTTGGCCGCCTCTAGGGCCTGCTGTAATGCAGATTCTGGCAATCCAAGTAAGTCATCACTATCAATAATATGCTTTCTCCATAGCTCAGTAGCATCCATAAGTTGATTTGAAAAGCGTGTAGATAGCTCTGCCATTTGTTGCTTTAATCGACCATAATCTGTTTGCTGCTGGGGGTTTAATGCCACACCTGCCAATTTAAAGTCCCTAATCTGGAGCTTCACAAACTGCTGCTGGGATTGACTTAATTGGCTAAACTCATGGCTCTCTAACAAGTCTAAAAAAGCCAAGTACAAGGCCTTATTCTGTCCCATTTTCGTAGCATAGGCGGTTAGTTTTGGCAAACACTCATCAAAAGCGGCCCTGACCTCATCTTTATTACTCACCCCATGCAAATGACTAAGTGGCCCCCAAAGCTGATTAATCTCGTCATCTAAATGTTCAAGCGTGGGTACCAACTGGGCATAGCTTAGTTTCGCTTGGCCACCCAGCAATTGTTCAATGGCGTTGTGATTATCGGCCAACTTTTTATCCAGAGTGGCTGCTACGTCAGCAGGCTGAATTGACGAAAAGTCGGGTAGTAGTAAAGCGTCTTGTAAGGAGTTGGTGTTCATGACATCTCGTCGATTGTTTTGTATGTAAGTGGGGTTATAATAGTGCCTCTTTAAGCAATACCCAACGTTTTGCTGCAAATTAGGAACAACAATGTCCATTAGACCCCTTAAACATGCCCAACCGCGGATAGATTCAACTGCGTTTGCTGATGCAGAGTGTATTATTATTGGAGATGTGCATATTGGAGCAGACTCGTCCGTGTGGCCCTACAGTGTGGTTCGAGGCGATGTAAATCACATCCGCATTGGCCACTCTACTAGCATTCAAGATGGGTCCATTTTACATGTTACCCATAAAAGCACTCACAACCCAAATGGCTATCCGTTGATTATTGGTGATCAGGTCACTGTGGGGCATCGTGCTATTTTGCACGGTTGCACGATTGGTAATCGCGTATTAGTCGGCATGGGAAGCACAATTATGGACAACGTTACAGTGGACGATGACGTTATGATCGCTGCCAATAGCCTTGTCACTCCTGGCAAGCATTTAGTGAGTGGCTTTTTATACGCGGGCAGTCCTGCCCGCCAAAAACGCCCCTTAACAAATGATGAAATCTCAAGCCTTACCTACATGGCAAACAATTATGTCAATCTAAAAAATCAGTACTTAGCACAGGAACAAATATGAGTAATCCGTACCATAAAGACTACCCCATTACTTGGGAAGAGCTGCACCGCAATGCCCGTGCATTAGCTTGGCGCTTACTTGATCATGGGCCTTGGAAAGGCATCATTGCGATTACCCGAGGCGGCTTGGTACCTGCTGCCATTATTGCTCGTGAGTTAGACATCCGTTTAATTGACACTATTTGTATTTCTAGCTATGGCCAACTTGAAACAGGGGTGGAAGCCAGCCAGCAAGGCCAACTTAAGTTACTCAAAGGCTTTGATGGTGACGGTGAAGGATTTTTACTCATTGATGATCTTGTGGATACGGGTAAAACAGCTGCCGCTGTGCGGGCCATGGTACCTAAGGCCACCTTTGCCACTGTGTATGCTAAACCAGCGGGTAAATCTGCTGTAGACATGTACATTACCGAAGTCAGTCAAGATACTTGGATTCGTTTCCCATGGGATATGGCACAAAGCTTTGCGACCCCTATTGCAGACCTGCAAGACTAAATACGGCAACCTAGACCTAAGGAATCGGCGTGACCCAATTTTTATATTTATCCACCGTTCTTATCTGGGGCACCACTTGGATCGCTATCCCTTTTCAATTAGGCGAAGTGGCCATACTAACTTCTGTATTTTACCGCTTTGCCCTAGCAGCGGCCATTATGCTGTCTTTGGTTCTGGTTAGTGGGCGGTTACAAACCACAAGCAAACAAGACCACGGTTTTATGGTACTGCATGGTATGTGTTTGTTTTCACTAAATTTTGTGTGTGTTTACACGGCAGGTTTAACAGTTTCTAGTGGCCTATTGGCGGTTATTTTTTCTTCTTCAACCTTATTTAACGCCATCAACAACCGAATTTTTTGGGGTGAAAAACCGACCCCGGCAGTCTTTGCTGCAGGTATTCTTGGCATTATTGGTCTGAGTTTAATGTTTTGGCCTGAGTTAGCAGAGGATTCAAATAAGGGGGTAGATCTGGGCAGTATTGGCTTTGCATTTCTGGGTACTTTTTTGTTTTCTCTTGGCAATATGATCTCGGTAAGGCATAACAAGAAAGGGCTCAAACCTTTTACTAGTAGTGCTTATGCTATGGTTTATGGAACTCTATTTTTGGCTGGCCTGCTATTGATTACCAACACTCCATTAACCTGGGACTCTCGCCCTCAATACCTTGGCGGTTTATTTTACTTGGCCATTATTGGCAGCGTGGCAGGTTTCACCGCTTACCTTTCTCTCGTGGCCCGCATAGGTGCCAGCAAAGCAGCCTACGCTACAGTTCTTTTCCCGGTGGTCGCTTTAGCACTATCTACTGTATTTGAGGGTTATGCATGGAGCTTAAGTAGTTTGAGCGGCTTAGTTCTAGTTTTGCTGGGTAATGGGCTGATTTTGGGTATCAAATTACCCTTTATGCGTCGCCCCAAAGCTTCTGTTTAGCTGGCAGCATGGTTGCCCCTCTGGATGACGTGCATGAACAGCTCAATGGATAAACTGGACACGGGTGTTGAGTTAGTCTTGGCTGTGAAGCCACGTTATCACCTCTTGAGCGTTTTCGCTTGAAGGAAATACTGGGTAAAAAACCTTACATATATAGCCTTGTTTTATGACCAGAGTCATACGTTTGTATAATTCCATATTGGCGACGTCAAATGTAGGTAGCGATAGCTCTGCTTTAAGACGTAACTCATTGTCGCTCAATAATTCAAAGGGTAAGTGCAGCCTTTGCTGCGCCTCAAGTTGGTAGGCACTGGCTTGCACGCTCAAACCAAACACTTGAGCATTCAGTTGTTGCAATTCCACATAGTGATCTCTAAAGCTGCATGATTGAGGCGAACAACCTCTTGCCCCCGGAATATCATCCCAGTTTTCTGGCAGAGGCTCATCAGGCCGCCCTGTCATAGGGTACACATAGACCACGGCATAATGTTTGATCTGTGCCAAATCTACCCACTGTTGGTTAGTGGCCATTAACTTTAAGGATGGCCATTGCATACCATATAAATGATCACTGCGGCCATCATCTAAAGGTACCGGTAGGTCTTTTGGAAGTTTTGTCAGACTCATAAGTGATGCTCTTTTTAAATAAGCGACAGAACGCTCACCTACAACTCAATACCCTAGCACGAAGTTAGCCATTTATACATTACCATGGCATCTATATATCCCAGTTGTGGATGCAAAAACGCCTTCGGTAAGCATCCCACTGTCGCAAAGCCTAGCTTTTGCCACAGTTTTAAGGCGCCCGTATTGCTTGCTGCAACAAAGTTAAACTGCATCGCTTTGAATCCCAATTCAAGTGCTTGTCGTTGTGAATGTTGGCACATTAACGTGGCAAGCCCTTGGCCTTGTGCAGCAGGTGCAACCATATACCCACAATTACACACGTGATCGCCGGCTCCAGTCTGATTAGTTTTAATGAAGTAAGTCCCTAAAATAACACCGTTTTTTTCAACTACAAAAGTGGCCAATGGCATCTCTAACCACAAATTTTGAGCCTGTTCCTTATTCGTATCGCGGGGGTAGGCATAAGTGTCGCCCTTATTAACAATGGCATGAAAGATGGGCCAAATATCATCAAAATCACCATCAATAACTTCTCGGATATTCATTGTGTTAAATCCTAAGTGAAATAGCGCTTGTTTTAGGGTTATTAAAGAAGTTTACATGTGTAGCTTTCGCCAGATCAATTATAAAGGTAAAATTAAGGTGTTTTTTTCCACCGGACAGATACCATGGGCAGAGCCTATCAAAACAAAAAGTTAGACATCGCCAAAACATCTGACGCTAAGGCTAAGGTGTATAGCAAATACGGCCGTGAAATTTATGTTTGTGCAAAATCTGGTGGTGTGGAACCCGACGGTAACCTCGCCCTACGTACACTCATCGACAAAGCCAAAAAAGATCAAGTACCCAGTCACGTGATCGATAAGGCATTAGAAAAAGCCAAAGGTGGTGGTGGTGAAGACTACTCCACCGCGCGTTATGAAGGTTATGGCCCGGGCAATGCTATGGTGATTGTTGAGTGCCTAACAGACAATCCAAACCGTACTTTTGGTGACGTACGCCTATGCTTCACTAAAACTAAGTGCAAAATTGGTACTTCAGGTAGTGTGGGCCACATGTTCGATCACAGTGCTATTTTTGTTTTTGCCGGCGATGACGAGGATGCTGTGCTAGAGGCGCTAATGGAAGCCGACGTAGATGTGTCCGACGTCGAATGTGAGGATGGTAAGACTAGTGTATTTGCACCTAACACTGAATACAACAAAGCCAAGCAAGCGCTTATCGATACTTTAGGTAACGATGAAGGTGAGTTTGAGTTTGAAGTGGATGAGATTCAATTCATCCCACAAAATACCAGCCCAGTAACGGGTGATGACGCAGCAATGTTTGAAACATTTTTAGATATGCTCACAGACCTTGATGACGTCCAAAATGTTTATCACAATGCCGAACTAAGCTAAATCATACTAGCCTGGGTCCAACGCCGCCTCTACCGCACTTTGAGCATGGATGGCGGTCGTATCGTATAGCGCCACATGAGTGTCTTGCTGTTGTACCAGCAAAGTGATTTCTGTGCAGCCTAAAATTACCGCCTGAGCACCTTGGTTAAAAAGGTCTTGAATCACGTCTAGGTATTTTTGTTTCGAGTCGTGATTAATGATACCAAGGCATAATTCTTGGTAAATCACCTCATGAATCATCGTTTGTTGCTCTGCACTAGGCACCAGTACTTCAATGCCAAAGTCTTGGCTCAAGCGCCCTTTATAAAACTCTTGCTGCATAGTGAATGCCGTGCCTAACAAGCCGACTTTGGTCATGCTATGGGCCAATAATTGCTTCGCTGTGGCATCAGCTATATGCAATAACGGAATTTTCACTGCCACCTCAACCTCGGTGGCCACCTTATGCATAGTATTAGTGCAAATGAGAAATAGATCTGCTCCACCCGCTTCTACCGCTTGCGCAGCCTGTGCCAATATAGCAGCAGTTTCACGCCACTTTCCTACATGCTGTAGCTGCTCAATTTCATGAAAATCAACACTGTAAAGACACACTTTCGCGCTATGCAAACCCCCTAAGCCTTGTTTAACCCCTTCATTGATTGCACTATAATAAAGACTTGTGGATTGCCAACTCATGCCCCCTATTAAGCCAATGGTCTTCATACATTAAAGTCTCGACAAACCGTAGGTAATATTAAATTCTAACATTTTACTTTTGCCTCTTTAGTTCAGCCATTTAGTTCAGCCCTTTAATTCAGCCCTTAAGTTTAATAGTATGGGTGCAGTCGGCGGTAGCACTCCTCGCCACAAGTGAAAGGATTGAGCAGCTTGTTCTACCAACATGCCCAAACCATCATCTGCCCGGGCCGCTCCTTGATCGAGGGCCCATTGGTTAAACGCCGTTGTTTGGGCACCATACATCATGTCATAACAGCGGCTCGCATTGCTAACCAAACCTTTAGGCAGTGGTGGTAAATCACCTGTTAAACTTGCTGATGTGCCATTAATAATCCAATCAAATGAGCCTTGTAGCTGCGCCATTGGGATAGCTTCAATGGCCCCTAAATCAGTGAATAAAGCAGCTAAATCACAGGCTTTGGTATAGGTTCGATTAGCAATCACCACCTGTGCGGGTCGCTGTGCCAAAATGGGCTGTAACACCCCCCTAACAGCACCACCTGCCCCTAACACTAAGATTCGCTTCGCATTTAACTGGCCTTTTAGGTTATGACAGATGTCACGCACTAAGCCCAAACCATCCGTATTGTCAGCCACTAACTGTGCTTGTGCATTCAAATAAAGGGTATTGGCTGCCTCAGCCTTAGCCGCTGCAGGGCTATGCACTTGAGCCATGGCAAAGGCCCGTTGTTTAAATGGCACAGTAATATTCAGGCCTTTACCGCCCGCTACAAAGAACTGCCTCACCGTGTGTTCAAAGTCTTTTTCTGCCACTAGCTGAGCTTGGTAGTTAAGAGGCTGATTAGTGGCAGCAGCAAACGCTTGATGGATGTTGGGCGACTTACTTTGGTGTATAGGATTGCCCAACACACGATATTGATCAATGATCTTATCAATGGGCATAGCCTACTCCAACCAATCTTTGGCAGGTAAATAATCCCGCTCTAAGAGGGCTTCTTCTGAATTTTTTTCAATTTGGTAGTCATAGCTCCAGCGCACTTCACTGGGTAATGACATAAGAATAGATTCGGTGCGGCCTCCCGTTTGTAAGCCAAATAAGGTTCCACGGTCATAAACTAAATTAAACTCTACATAGCGGCCGCGACGGTGTAGCTGAAAATCCCGTTGCCGCTCACCATAGGGCGTGTCTTTACGACGTTCAATAATAGGTCCATAGGCTTTGAGGTAGCTATCTCCAACACTTTGCATGATGGCAAATGCAGTATCAAAGTCAGGATCATTTAAATCATCAAAAAATAACCCCCCCACGCCCCTCGCCTCTTTGCGGTGGGGTATGTAAAAATACTCATCACACCAAGCTTTTAGTCTTGGATGTAAGTCATCACCAAAGGGGTCGCAGGCAGCTTTGGCCGTAGCGTGCCAATGACGGCAATCGTCTTGGTTACCATAATAAGGGGTTAGGTCGTAACCACCACCAAACCACCATACAGGATCAGCACCCAGTTTTTCTGCAATAAAAAACCGAACGTTGGCGTGGGATGTTGGCGCATAGGGGTTGCGAGGGTGGATGACCAAGGACACACCCATGGCTTGAAAACTCCGTCCAGCCAATTCTGGTCGATGGGCTGTAGCTGATGCAGGCATTGAATCTCCCATCACATGGGAAAAATTAACCCCACCCTTTTCGATCACACTACCTCCAGCTAAGACCCGACTAAGGCCACCACCACCTGCTTCTCGCTGCCATTCATCAGCCATAAATTGTGCCCCACCATCAAGTTCCTGTAGAGCATTACAGATGGTTTGCTGCAACCCAAGAAGGTAGCTTTTTACTGCACTGATATCAACATTGGACACTAAAAATTCCTTACCTATGGATTTAAGCTGGACGGATAATTTGGCCTGAAACTAAATCTTTCACTTGACTTGGGTGTTTACTCTGACCCAACTCACCGCTCACCACGTAGTTGAGTTGATCACCAAAGGTGCGCAAAATGTGTAACCGACTTCGGGCAGGCCGACGCCCTGCTAAGTTAGCAGAGGTAGACACAATGGGTCCACCAAAGCGATCACATAAACGCGCCACTAAAGGATGCGCAGAAACACGCAGAGCCACACTCTTATGTTGACCTTTAATCCAAGGTGGCACCCAAGCTTGTGGATCTGGCATTAGCCAAGTGGTTGGGCCCGGCCAAGTTGCGTTAAGCTGCTCAATTTGAGCGGCTGTTAAGGCCTCAACTAGGGGCTGAAAATGGCTCCACTGGGATGCTACTAATATCAAACCTTTGTGCATGGGCCGTTGTTTTAGCTGTAAAACTCGATACACTGCTGCTTCATTCCAGGGGTCACAGCCTAAACCCCAAACTGCCTCAGTAGGATAGGCGATGACACCCCCCATAACTAGGGTTTGTGTGGCGCAGGTTAAATGCCAGTCATTAGGTCGCATAGGTCCAATAGATTTCCTAAATAGATTGTGCTTAAAGCACCTTTTCATAGCCACCCGCCGTTAAACGAACACGACCAAGTAGTTCTAATTCCACCAATTGAGCGGCCACCACACTATAAGGCAATGCCAATTGAGAACAAAGTATATCAACAGGCACGGGGTCATAGCCAAAAACTCTGAGTAATATTTGTAATTCTTGGGCAATATCCGCAGAATCCTCGTGGGTTTTTGGGTCTTGGTCTTGGTAGTGAGCAATCAGAGGTCGTAGCTGCGGCGCTAACTCGACTAAGACTTGCTGTGGTTGATCTACCAATATGGCACCATCACGAATCAACTGATGGCAGCCTCGACCCAGAACATTGTTTACACTAGATGGCACAGCAAAGACCTCCCGGCCCTGCTCCAAGGCGGCCTTAGCAGTAATGAGAGAACCACTGCGAACAGCCGCTTCTACCACTAACACACCCAGACTGAGCCCACTTATAATTTGATTACGAACGGGAAACCGATAGCCAAGGGGTTTTGCCATGAGGGGCCAAGGTGACACCAGTAACCCACCACCAGCAATAATGCTTTGGGCTAAGGACCGATGTTTGACGGGGTATATTTGACCTAAGCCTGATCCAAGTACGGCAATAGTGTCCGCTTGCGCATCTAATGCCCCTTGATGACACGCCCCATCAATACCTAAGGCCAGACCACTGACAATAGTTAAGCCACTGGCCCCAAGACTGGAGGCAAACTGTTTGGCCAGCGCCTCACCACTAACACTGGCCTTGCGGGCACCTACCATGGCGATACTGGGCTCATTCAGTAAGCTTATACGACCTTGTACCCATAAAAATGCAGGTGGATGGTGAATAGAGTTTAACGCCTCTGGATAGCCTACATCGTTAAACAATAGCAGCTTAGCTTTATGGCGTTGGGCCCATTGCAATGGGTTAGCAAGACTTACTACCAGAGGTTGCGAATTTAATTGGGCTAGATAATTTAGTTGCGGCTGATTCAAAATAGAATTGAGCTGACAACAGTGTTGTGGATCTAATATGACTTGTTGACGGCCAAAAAGCTGCGCTAACTCAAACCCTTGCTTGAAGCTTAAGTTGAGTTCACTAAGTGCCAACCAAGCTAAATGATGATCATCCATAATCATTCCATTACTAAACAAAGATAGTGGTATAATTCTAGTTAATAAATTCAATTTTGCGTCAGCAAGCCTCGGACTCGCTGCTACGCCAGACTATAACGAAACCAGAATCTCATGGCCCTATTAACTATTTTAGAATTTCCAGATCCACGTTTACGCAAGGTTGCGGTGGATGTCGCTCATATTAATGACGATATTCGCCAATTAGCCAAAGACATGCTCGAAACCATGTACCATGCACCCGGCATAGGTCTAGCAGCATCACAAGTAAATGTGCATCAGCGATTAGTTGTCATTGATGTCAGCGATGACGGTGATGAGCCGCGAGTTTTGATTAACCCGAGTTGGGAGCCCTTGACTGAAGACAAGCAAAGCTACCAAGAGGGTTGTCTGTCAGTGCCTGAATTTTATGATGATGTGGCCCGCTATAGCCGCATTCAACTCAGCGCCTTTGATGAGCAGGGAGAGCCGATTTCTGAAGTCGCAGAGGGCATTTTTGCGGTGTGTATCCAGCATGAATTAGACCACCTAAACGGTAAATTGTTTGTTGACTATCTGTCTAACCTAAAGCGTGATCGAATCCGTAAAAAACTTGAGAAAAAACATCGCGACGACATCAAAGATGCCCTCTACGAGGCTAAGGCTAAAGTTAACTCGGAATCCCAAGGGTGAACCCAGCCGGTTTAAAGATTATTTTTGCAGGTACCCCAGACTTTGCTGCACAGCATCTGCAAGCACTATTCAATAGTCCACATCACGTTGTTGCTGTTTATAGTCAGCCAGATCGACCTGCTGGTCGGGGCCGCAAACTAGCCGTTAGTCCTGTTAAGGCCCTAGCTCTTGAGCACTCTATTGAAGTCCAACAACCTGTCTCTCTAAATGACACTTCAGCACAACAACTTTTAGCCCGCTACGAAGCTGATGTGATGGTCGTTGTGGCTTATGGCTTAATCTTGCCCCAAGCGGTGTTGGAGACTCCACGCTTGGGTTGTATTAATGTCCACGGTTCATTACTTCCCCGCTGGCGGGGAGCAGCGCCGATTCAAAGAGCAATTTTGTCAGGGGATGATCAGTCAGGAATTACCGTGATGCAAATGGAAGCGGGTCTAGACACAGGTCCGATGCTACTAAAAATAGAGGCCCCCATCGCGATTAATGACACCAGTGCAAGTTTATACGCTAAGTTAGCAGTGCTAGGTTGTAAAGGTTTAGTGGAGACTTTGTATGGTCTACAAAATTCAATGCTCACGCCTCAGGTGCAAAATGACACAAAGGCTAACTATGCCGATAAATTGACCAAGGCAGAGGGCGCCATTGACTGGCAGCAAAGTGCACAACAAATTAGCCTTCAAATTCGTGGGCTTAACCCTTGGCCTGTGGCCTACAGTGATTGGCAAGGTAACCGTCTGCGCATCTGGATGGCCCATGCATTAGAAACCCATAGCAATCACCCCGCAGGTACCTTAGTGGGATTGGATAAAACCGGTTTAGAGGTAGTATGTGGTCACGGACACCTTAAAATAACCCAATTACAATGGCCAAACGGTAAAACCCTAAATCAAAGTGAGTTAATGAACTTAAAACAAAAGATGATACTTGGCGAAGTTTTCACTAGCCTTGGGATGGCAATCTAACCATGGCAAACCCACGCTTATTAGCCGCCCACGCCCTCACTGCTGTGCTTTGCCAAAAAGGGTCTTTAGCCTCGAGCCTACCCAAGGCTCTAGAAGCCGCAGAACATAGTGAACGCGCCCTTATTCAGCAACTTTGTTACGGCACCTGCAGGCACTTTCCACAATTAGAGTTGATTGCAGACCAGCTGTTACACAAACCAATGAAGGCTCAAGATCAAGATATTTATGCGCTTATCCTCATGGGCCTATATCAAATCAAAGCCATGAGAACCCCAGATTATGCGGCTGTTGACGCGACTGTGCAGGCTGCTAAAGCGAGTGGCAAACGCTGGGCAGACAAACTCATTAATGGGGTCTTACGTTCTTACATTCGAGGTGGCGATGAGCTTACAGAAGTCCTAAATGAGTATGACGCTTACCGTTATAATCACCCACAGTGGCTGGTGTCGAAGCTCAGGCATCATTGGCCAGATCATTGGCTAAAAATTCTGGCAGCTAATGACCCACAGGGGCCATTAACTTTACGAGTAAATACTCGAGAAATTAGTCGCAGCGATTATATAGTTGAGCTGGCAAACGTCGGTCACCCCAGTCATGCATGTCTCATCAGTGAGGTTGGCGTACAGCTCGAACAAGCTTGTGACGTGACTCAGCTACCAGGCTTTTTACAAGGTTGGTTTAGTGTGCAAGACGAAGCGCCACAATTATCAGTAGGGTTATTACAACTAGAGGCAGACCAGCGAGTGTTAGATGCGTGCGCCGCACCAGGTGGTAAAACCTGCCATCTACTGGAAGCCCAGAATGTTGATGTGGTGGCC
>DDCR01000197.1:4151-6035 GCA_002335115.1 Oceanospirillaceae bacterium UBA2001 | reverse complement strand
AGTTCAGCCCATTGATCATAATCTCTTGCCTGGCCACGCATATAAATCATGCCGTTTATGGAGGAGCACCCACCCAGCGTTTTTCCTCGTGGGTATAGCAAGGAGCGGCCATTTAAACCTGATTCTGGTTCAGTTTTAAACAGCCAGTCAGTACGAGGGTTACCTATGCAGTAAAGGTACCCCACAGGAATATGGATCCAGTGGTAATTATCCTTACCGCCAGCCTCTAACAAAAGCACACGCTTTGAGCTATCAGCACTCAGACGATTAGCTAACAATGCACCCGCAGTGCCNNCCAGCTCCAACAATAATGTAATCAAATTCTTGGTTCATTATTTGGCCACTGGCATAGCAAATTCTGCACCATCGGCCATGTCTTCAGGCCAACGTTGCATTATTGATTTTTGGCGGGTATAAAAACGCACCCCCTCTTCCCCATAGGCATGCATGTCACCAAATAAGCTTTTCTTCCAACCTCCAAATCCCTGCCAAGCCATAGGCACTGGAATAGGTACGTTAATACCCACCATTCCAACCTGAATGGTGCGGTTAAATAATCGGGCTACACCACCATTGCGGGTATAGCAGGAAACGCCATTGCCAAAACGATGCGCATTAATAAGTGCAATGGCCTGTTCCACTGTATCAACTCGAACACAGCACAATACTGGTCCAAATATTTCTTCTTGGTAAATTTTCATAGTCGGTTTGACTTGGTCAAATAGAGTAGCTCCCAAAAAGAAACCTCCCTCAAACCCAGGCACAGAATGATTACGGCCATCGACTAGTAATTGTGCTCCTTCTTCAACACCTGCATCAATATAACCACTGATGCGCTGACGGGCCGCATCACTAATAATAGGCCCCATCTCACTTTCTGGCGTCATTCCTGATCCAATGCAGAGTTTTTGCGCACGTTCGGTCAACAAGGGCATTACTTTATCTGCTGCGTCAGCCACGAGTACCGCTACAGAAATAGCCATGCATCGCTCTCCTGCAGAGCCAAAAGCGGCCCCTATAAGACCATCGACTGCCTTTGAAATGTCTGCATCCGGCATGACCACCATATGGTTTTTTGCACCACCTAACGCTTGTATGCGCTTACCATTGGCAGCACCACGCTGGTATACAGCATTTGCTATGGGAGTAGAACCAACAAATGAAAGAGCTTCTACATCTGGGTGATCTAGTAATGCTTCTACAGCGAACTTATCACCCTGCAAAACATTGAACACACCATCAGGGAAACCAGCCGCTTTGATAAGATCGGCCATCAACAAGGAAGGTGTCGGATCAGTGGGTGATGGTTTAAGAATAAAAGTATTTCCACAAGCGATAGCTACTGGAAACATCCACGCGGGGACCATGACAGGAAAGTTAAAGGGGGTAACGCCAGCAACTACACCTAGAGGCTGGCGCATGGTCCAATTATCCATGTTAGTGGACACCTGGTCAGAAAAGTCACCTTTAAGAAGCTGAGGAATACCGCAGGCAAACTCGACAATATCGATGCCCCGCTCAACCTCACCCATGGCGTCAGAAAACACTTTACCGTGTTCTTTAGTAATTGCTGTTGCCAAGGCTTCTTTATTATCTTGCATTAAGGTTAGCAAGCGGTTCATTTTACGGGCCCGGATAATGGGAGGCACTTCTGACCAAGTTTCAAATGCTTTGAGGGCTTGTGCCACAGCCTGATTCACGTCGTCAACAGTTGAATAAGTCACATGGGCACACACCTCTCCAGAGGCTGGGTTAAAAACCTCATGCCCGGCTGAGCCAGACGCTTTACAGTGCTGGCCTGCTACATAGTTGCCAATCACTTTAATGGCTTTTTGATCTGCAGCCTTGTTTACACCCACCATATTATTGTTCCTTAAAAATTCT
>DDCR01000197.1:0-4105 GCA_002335115.1 Oceanospirillaceae bacterium UBA2001 | reverse complement strand
AGGCCATATCAAATCATTTTATTTATACTTATATATTTATTAGAGAACTGACTAATAAATAACAAAAAAACCTATGACTACCTAATTAGATTTTCTAAAAAATCTGTTTTAAACATATCAATAGGAGCAGCACGTCGTTCGAGCTTAGCTCGCAAGATGGCGCCTTCCCAGCCAATCCAGAATGATTCTGCTTTAGCTGCACAATTAATGTTTGGGGATATTTCTCCAAGTGCCTGAGCTGCTAACAAACAGGTTTCAGTTTTACCCTGCCAGTCAGAGAAGACATCTACTAGGCGCTGTCGAAAAACTCCCGGCAAGGCATATATTTCAATACCTAGATTACCCACCAGACAGCCTCGATTAAAATCATACTTGGCCATATTGTTGCGCGCTTCCAAAGTAAAATTATTTAGCCGCTCAAGGGGCGTGTGAGCCTCATTCAGGAACGCCTGATCCAGCATCTTATTAAAAAATTTAGCATAGGCATCAATCAGTGTCAGACCAAATGCTTCTTTACTGTCAAAATACGCATAAAAAGATCCCTTTGGCAGACCTGCTTTTGCAGTAACTTCATCCAAACCTGTCGCGCCAAAACCTTTTTTGGTTAACAAAGCAACACCAACCGTGATTAGGCGCTGACGATTTTCATCAGTCTGTTGGGCACTTTTACTGGGTCGCCCTCGTGACTGTTTTATATTGCTAACTTTATTCATAAGTTTATTATATAGACGACCGTCTAATATTACAAGCCTGGCCCAGTTCATTAGAAAGCAAGCCTAAATTTTATGCAAGGGGTGATAGGGTGCCATTACCACTCACCTCAGGTATCCCCGCGTCACAGTGGCACTTAAAAAGTAGGCATAGTAAAGAAAGTGCTAAGCGTTAACGTTCACCACAAAGCGGCCACGAGTTAGACCCTGCATTTGCTCTTGGGCAGTCTCTAGGGCTTGGCCTAGAGTTATTTCGGTCATAATAGCATCTAAGTGAGTAAGATCTAGATCTTGTGCTAAGCGATTCCAGGCCGCAATACGATCCGCCTTAGGACGGTAGACACTGTCAATACCGGCTAAGGTGATGCCACGTAAGATAAATGGCATTACTGTGGCGGGTAGATCATACCCTTGGGCCAAACCACAGGCTGCAACAGTGCCACCATATTTCATAGACGCACAAATATTGGCTAAGGTATGGCTACCAGCAACATCAATAGCACCAGCCCAGCGTTCCTTAGCCAAAGGCCTACCTTTTTCACTCAGTTCATTACGATCCATCACTTGGGTGGCGCCTAAACTCAGCAAATAGTCTTTTTCTTCAGGTCGGCCACTGGAGGCCACAACCGTATAACCCAATTTAGCCAGAAGGCTAACAGCCACACTACCCACACCACCTACAGCGCCTGTGACCAAAATCTCACCTTGATCTGGATTCACGCCCTGTTGTTCTAGGGCCATGACACACAACATGGCGGTGTAACCTGCGGTGCCAATGGTCATGGCTTGTTTAGGCGTAAAAGCTGAGGGTAAAGGCACCAACCAATCGCCTTTTACTCGGGCCTTTTGCGCCAAACCACCCCAATGGCCTTCACCCACACCAAAGCCATTAAGCACCACTTGATCACCTGCCTTAAAGTCAGCATGATCACTGTGTTCTACGGTGCCTGCAAAATCAATACCGGGCACCATGGGGAAATTTCGAACTACAGGGGATGCTCCCGTTATGGCAAGGCTGTCTTTGTAGTTAAGGGTGGAATAATCCACTTGAATTAACACGTCACCCTCAGGTAATTGCTGCTCCTCAATTTGGCTCATTTGAGCACGGTAACCACTGTCGTCTTTGTTAATTAGAATTGCTTGCATGAGGTCTTCCTAAGTGTAATTATTCTAGTCAGAAGCTTGGCATGATACGCGGACTATTAGCCATTGCTATTAGCCTTTTAGCTAGTATTGAAATTCCCTCAGAGGGAGGTGCATCAGTGAACCATAACGACCCCTTATTAGAGCCCTACCAGCTTAAACATTTACAGTTGAAAAACCGTATCATGATCACCTCACATGAGCCTGCGTACCCCCAAGATGGCATGCCTAAACAAAGATACCGGGCGTATCATGAAGAGCGCGCCAAAGCTGGAGTGGGCCTGACGATGACAGCGGGGTCAGCGACCGTCTCTAAGGATAGCCCCCCCGTATTTAATAATATTCTAGCCTACAAAGACGAGGTTGTGCCTTGGCTCAGTGAACTCACCGATGCCTGTCACCAACATGGCACTAAAGTGATGATCCAATTAACTCACTTGGGGCGCCGAACCGGCTGGAACAAAGGCGACTGGCTACCTGCTGTTTCACCTTCTCACAGGCGCGAGCCAGCTCATCGCGCGTTTCCAAAGCAGTTAGAAGACTGGGATATTGAACGTATTATTAGAGACTATGCTGATGCAGCAGAACGCATGGCGGCAGCCGGCATGGATGGTATTGAGTTACAAGCCTATGGGCACTTAATGGACCAGTTTTGGTCACCCATCACCAATACTATGAATGGTCCATATGGCGGTGCCAACCATGCGCCACTGCAAAACCGTGTCCAATTTACCCTTGACGTGCTAACAGCCATTCGCCAACGCATCGGTGATGAAATGGTACTGGGCATCCGTTACACTGCCGATGAGGCCATGGCAGGTGGATTAAGTGCCACTGAAGGCGTGGCTATTTCAAAAATACTCAAAGATACAGGCCAAGTGGATTTTCTTAATGTCATTCGGGGTCACATTGATACCGATGCGGCTTTGACCGATGTCATACCCATCATGGGCATGAAAAATGCTCCCCACTTAGACTTCGCAGGTAAAGTTAGGGCCGCCACCGGCATGCCTACTTTCCATGCTGGCAAGATCCCTGACCTAGCCACCGCAAGGCATGCCATTGCCAGTGGTCAACTTGACTTGGTGGGCATGACTCGGGCGCACATGGCAGACCCTCATCTTATCCAAAAGCTAATGCAAGGCCGAGAACAGGACATTAGACCGTGTGTAGGTGCTAACTATTGCCTTGATCGCATCTATCAAGCGGGAGATGCATTATGCATGCACAATGCCGCAACGGGACGTGAGTTAACCATGCCCCATACCTTTAGTAAGGCCGAAAAGATCAAAAATCTTGTGATTGTGGGGGCTGGCCCTGCAGGTTTAGAAGCCGCTCGCATTGCCGCTGAAAGAGGTCACAAGGTGACGGTACTCGAAGCTTCTCCCAAAGAAGGAGGTCAGCTTAGACTCGCGGCACAGACGCCCCGCCGCAAAGAACTGATGAGCATTATTGACTGGCGCATGCAGCAATGTCTCAAACATCATGTGAGTTTTGAATTTAACTGTTGGGCGCAGCCAGATGACATTTTGAGGCAACAACCTGATGCCGTTATCATTGCCACGGGTGGCATGCCCAATACTGACGTATTAAGCCAAGGCAATGACTTGGTGGTGTCTTGCTGGGATATCTTAGCGGGTGATGTAAAGCCCGGTAAAAACGTGCTTATTTTTGATGATGCAGGAGATCATCCAGCCCTGCAAGCCGCAGAGTTAATTGCACAAAGCGGTGCAAAATTAGAAATCATGACCCCCGATAGAAGTTTTGCCCCTGAAATTATGGCCATGAATTTAGTGCCCTACATGCGCTCTCTACAGGATTTAGACGTGACCTTTAGTGTCACTTACCGAGTCGATAAAGTGGAGCGTGAGCAAGCTCAACTCAAAGCCACCTTGAGCAGTGATTATGGGGTTGTGAACAAACACCGTATTATTGATCAAGTGGTGGTAAACCATGGCACCCTGCCCTTAGAAGCGCTTTATTTCGACCTTAAACCCATGTCTTCTAATGCAGGTGAACTCGATCAAGACGCTTTTATCAACGGCACACCACAAACGGTTAAACGCAATGATAAAGGCCAATTTCAGTTGTTTCGCATTGGTGATGCAGTGGCAGCACGCAATGTGCACGCGGCCATTTATGATGCTCTACGGCTGATGAAAGATATTTGAAGGGTTTAAGGTTGCGGTTGAGGTAATGACAAGAAGTTATAGTTGAGAGTTGAGAGTTGAGAGGTGAGAGGTGAGAGGTGA
>DDCR01000057.1:22861-23041 GCA_002335115.1 Oceanospirillaceae bacterium UBA2001 | reverse complement strand
GTTAGTTGCCATACCCACAGCAATGCCTGAAGAACCATTCACCAACAAATTAGGCAATCGCGTAGGCAAAACATCAGGGATCATCTCAGTGCCATCATAGTTGGGCACAAAATCGACCGTATCCTTGTCTAAATCCGCTAATAAATCATGCGCGATTTTCTGCATACGGATTTCCGTATA
>DDCR01000057.1:0-22758 GCA_002335115.1 Oceanospirillaceae bacterium UBA2001 | reverse complement strand
ATCACCGTGGGGGTGATACTTACCTATAACGTCACCCACAACACGGGCAGACTTTTTATAGGCCTTATTCCAATCGTTGCTCAACTCATTCATAGCGAACAGCACACGCCGATGCACAGGCTTTAAGCCATCGCGTACATCGGGCAGCGCACGACCCACAATTACGCTCATGGCATAATCTAGGTAGGATTGCTTGAGTTCATCTTCAATGTTAATAGGCGATATTTCTTTAGCCATTTCAGCCATAATTAAGCCAATTTCCTTATGCGCGTAACGCTTCGAGCTAACCTTCCGGCGCCCTTATGAACAACGCCAAAATAAGGCGTTAGATGATCTTATATTTTAACACAATTAGAGGCTAATTTGCCACCTACAAAGAGATCATTAACTGACTCTGCTGCTGCTAATTTTCAGATGCAGTGAATCAATTTCCGCGCTATACTGAGGGTCATTTTTTCTCAGCAAGAAACACGACTGTGAACCAAAACGTAGACCCTGCAGAAATAGCCAAATTTGAAGCCCTCGCCGCCCGCTGGTGGGATAAAGACAGTGAATTCAAGCCCTTACACGCGATCAACCCCCTGCGCATTGGGTGGATTGACGAGCGTGCACAGCTTCATGGTAAAAAAGTAGCCGATATTGGCTGTGGTGGAGGTATTGTTGCCGAAGCAATGGCACAAAGAGGCGCCACCGTTACCGGCATAGATATGGGAGAGGCGCCGTTAAAAGTGGCACAACTGCATAGCTTAGAAAGTGGTGTGGAGGTGAATTACAGACAAATAACTGCTGAGCAACTGGCTGAAGAAGAAGCAGGCTTATACGATGTGGTGACATGTTTGGAGATGCTTGAACACGTGCCCGACCCGAGTGCCATTGTTGCAGCTTGTGCAAAGTTACTTAAGCCCGGTGGCCAGGTTTTCTTTTCTACCATCAACCGTAATCCAAAATCCTATTTATTTGCCATAATAGGTGCAGAATACCTGCTCAAGATGTTACCTAAGGGTACCCACGAATATAAAAAATTCATTAAACCCTCTGAACTGCACCAATATATGCGTTTGGCAGATTTATCTGCCCAAGCAATGACGGGTATGACCTATAACCCCATCACAAAAAAATACGCTCTGACTGACAGTGATGTGGACGTCAATTACCTTGTCTATGCCACCAAACCTAAGCTTGACCCAACATGAGTCAATAAAGAGCCCTATGGGTGCATCTTATAATCTTGTTTAAGGACGATAAATTTTATGCTTAACTACATTGCGTCAGACACACTACTCAAAGACCGAGTTATTTTAATCACTGGCGCGGGTGACGGCATCGGGCGCGCTGCTGCCATGGATTGTGCTCGACTAGGGGCAACGGTTATTTTATTGGGTCGCACGCTTGAAAAACTCGAGTCTGTGTCTGATGAAATAGAGAGCGCAGGTTACGGACAACCCGCGATCTACCCCTTAGACTTGCGCACGGCGACCGACGAAGATTATCAGGAACTTGCAGATGTTCTTAAAGAGGAATTTAGCTGTTTAGATGGTCTGTTGCATAATGCGTCAATACTGGGCCAACTTACCCCTATGTCTAATTATGAATCGCGCACTTGGCGCTTAGTCATGCACGTAAACGTCACGGCCCCATTCATGATGACCCAAGCCCTTTTGCCTTTACTAGAGGTCTCCAAGGATGCGTCTGTCATCTTTACTAGCTCGGGTGTTGGCACTCAAGGTAAGGCTTATTGGGGTGCCTATTGCGTTTCTAAATTTGCCACCGAAGGCATGGCCCAAGTATTAGCACAAGAAACTGAAAACACCAGTAAAATACGAGTCAATATCATCAACCCAGGAGCCACTCGCACCAGCATGCGAGCCCAAGCTTTCCCTGGAGAAGACCCCGCCCTTAACCTTACTCCAAAAGAAATTATGCCTAGCTACCAATACCTGCTTGGGCCCGATAGTGTGGGGGTTACTGGACAGCGTTTTAACGCCCAAGAAATGCAGAAACCACCCAAGGAAGAAGCTGGCATAGTAAAAGCAAAAGAAAATATGACCCAGTAAAAGTCGATGGGCACAACAACACACTTTAGGGTGAGCCTGAGTTAAAGGCGATCACATGCAGCGCTTTTTTGTTTAAAACATTGGCTATAAGCTTGTGCCTGTTGTACGCGTTTTTCTGTGCTGGGGTGAGAACTAAGGTAATCAATAATTTTGCCTAATGGTGGTTTTTCAGTAGATGCTGGCGAAGCCGCTGTGCGATTATTTTTTCGCCCATGTTGTTTGGAATTCATGAAGTGCTGCATGCGTTGCATAACTTTGGCAAATGCTTGGGGATCGATACCAGCCTGCAGCATTTTTTTAAAGGCGTATGCGTCTGCCTCATATTCGTGATTTCTTGAATAATGACTGGTGACCATGATCGAACCTAGGCCAACTCCCATATCGACTGCACTGTTGCTATCTCCACTGATCATAACCATGGTGGCACCGATTAAGGTAGTTTCAATTAATTTTTGTAGAGAATGCCGGTGCACAACATGACCCATTTCATGCAGTAATACAGAGTCTATTTGTGCTTGATTTTGGCTTAAATTGATAAACTGATCGGTTACAATAATGTCCCCAGAGGGAAGTGCAAGGGCATTGGGAATACTGTTACCGGCATAATCCCAAGCACGAAAGTGTAAGGTATATTTGAGGTGCTGATTTTTTTCATCAAGGGGCACTAGTCGCTCCCGAAAGTGATCACGAATACGGTTTTGTTTGGCTGCACTTAATTGACTTGGTTTAAAAGTAAACTCATCCAAAAAACTAAGGGTTTCATTGGCGATCAGCGCATTAGTTTTATGAGGCAATGCGTGAGCTATGAATTCACTTGCCAAAGGAACACCCCATCTAAATCCAGCAATAGCCGAGCCAATCGTAATCACCAGAGCCAACAATATCCATGCAACCCGAGATTCTAAAAAATGAATCAATCCAGGCCCATTTCTATTTGCCTGTAAAAGGTCATCAATCGCGTCATTTTCCCTAGACGCAAACACCGAACCATCACTTAAAGTCAATTTACGCTCTACATTGCCAATGCGATCACTCACTGTAAGTTGATTCAAATCACCTTGCAGTAACTCACCACCTTCAACACTGATGACATAGCTTTGGGCCCGGACTTGGAGGGTGGCATCGTACTTTTGCGCCCTGCCTTGGCTAAACCACACACCTTGAATCATCAATCTAGCAGACCTTTTTCACAATTAACTTTTACTTTCAACTTAACCTCAGACACCAATGCCAATATCAACATCAAATGCGTCCCCAATTTGTTCACCTAAGGCAGATTGTTTATCTTGTTGTTGGGTAATGAATCCATCGATACCATGTTCAACATCCACTAAGGTGTTTTTTAGTATCAACTTTGCTCGTCTCACTTTTGCCCAAGGGGTGCCTAATCCAAGGGTCACCAACACCAGTAAAAAATTAGACATCATTAACCAAGCAAGTGAGATTGTGGTGAGGGACGAGCTAAAATTAACCTTCCCATTGAGTACTGTATTGGCAAATACATACTGGCGCACTTGAGATTGAAAATACGCAACAAGAATAAACGTGGCCATCAAAAATGCAATATAAACTAGACCTAAAGCCCCTTCTATATTATGCCTTAAAAGCCACGCTAAAATGTCACTTGCATCCTGGCTAAATATATTTAATAGGCTGGGAAAGCCCCCCGCTAAAACCATCATAAAGACTGTTAAAATAGCTATACTCATCAAAATCAATACAGCTAAACCTAAAGTTTTTAGAAGTATTTTCACAAATTTTTGAGTTTCTAGTAGGGTACTAAATTGGCCTTGACCAAATCGATAACCATTCACCATATAGTGGGTGTTTTTATTTTTTAAGAACGCAAAAAGGTAGACCATTAAGACGATTAAAACGAAGGCAAATGTTGCTATTAATAACCCTTCTTCCATGCCAATCGAAGTTGGCAAAGTGATTAACCAGAGCAATACTAAACTTGGTCCACCATAAATGCATAAAAGTAATAACCCAGGTAGTAACATAAAATTGATGTAAGCGCCTTTTAAGTCACCTACAAAACGAAAGCGCACATTACTAAAACTGCTCATGCGCATAGAAAAAGCAAGGCTGCGCCAAACCACCCATGGAATAATGATAGATAAACCCAAAAATGCACCCAAAGCGCCAATGGGGGATACGTTTTGAACAATGGAAACCACCATTAAAAAGACCATGGCAATGATGTAACCCATCAATAATTGCTTGCCTGTAGCATGGTATTCAAAATTACGACCTTCTAAAGTTGTGTTTGCATAAAAATAACGCTGATTGCGCACCTTTGCCCATGGATAGTAGACTCCAAGAGTAATGAGGATCAATAATATATTAACGATCCAAATTTTAAAGTACTCAAACCCACTGCCCCCAAAGTCTAATGGTTTCATTCAGTTGCCTTTATTGGTTCTATTTTACCCACCGAATACGACTCCACCAACGCCAACTTTTGCTGGCGCGTTAATTTTTTCATCGCAGATTCACGTCTACTTGCAGCAGACCGGTCTGGCTGAGCTTCAATAAACACCATGGCGTACGCTGGGTCCGTGCGGAAAAATCGTGCCCCTAGCTTACCGCCAGCACAATGTTCTTTGAAACGTCTTTTGGTATCGGTGGTGATGCCAGTATATAGTCGCCCACTCTGGGTTTGCACCATGTACACCCACCAGCTTTTTGGGACCACTTGTCACACCTCTTTAGGCAAAACTTGATATAATAACGCCTATATTAACCTAGGCCTGTGAGCAGACCAAATGCAACCCATGGATACTTTAAGCGACCTTTTGCAGCACTTGCAAGGCCACTACCGCATTTACGATATGGGCTGTCACCTGAGTAAACTTTCTACAGCAGATTTTAAGGCTTTTGAAGAAGGGCAAAAACCCTACTCGTCACCATGGCTGCGGCATGCCTGGGTAGGTATTCTATTATGGTCAACACAAACTCCTGAGTTTGGGGCTTCAAGTCCTACGATTTGGTTTCTTAAATTACCCTTAGATGAGCGCGGCCTTTTAATTCAAGCTGCACGAGATGAATTCCTTAATCAATTGTTAGAAACTATGGGTACCAAAATGTTAGACCAACAGGTGGCTGCTGATTGGGCTGAGCAGCTCAAACATAGTAACCTTGCTTTTACTCCAGACCCAGCCCGCATGGCTGCCTTTCATGCCCAAGCTAGCCTTATCCTAGAGCAAAACGCTTCTCAGTTTTATCCTGCCGTATGTCATTATATGAGTGGTACTCAACCACACCAAAGCTGGCAAGAATTAGGATTACAGGGGTTTGCTGATTTTGCTTTGCGCTTGGACCAACAACCCGATTGGCATCAACAAATAAGTCAAATGCCAACGATAGTGCTTAACACTATCGCTGCTCAGTTGGAAAATCAAAGGCTCAACCACACGCTTGCCAAGGCATTTATCTTGCGTGGCAAAACCAGTGTTGATGAAGGTGAAAAAGCGGCTTGCCTGCGCGCCATTAGCCAGTCAACTGACACAGCATCGCGCCAGCAATGGCTGCAGCAAATAATGGCTAAAGAAACCAATGTGGGAGTTGAACTACTGGCGACTATCGCCAGTAAATGCAGCGAAGATTTATTGACCAGTGACCTCATGGATTTATTCGTACACCAATGTGCGGCAGATCAGGGAATATTCAATGCCTTAGTGCAAGAGCTAATGTTCCGTCCTAAGGCACGTATACGGGTGTTAGAGGCATTTCGAGCTCAAGAGCGAAGCCCTGCTCTCATTCAAGCCATTGGCGCACTTATGGGACAAACACAGGGCTAGCGAGGCAAGTTAACCAGGCCCTGCGCCTGCGCGTGAGGCTTCAGTTTCTGGTACTAGCGAGGCCTGCATCATGTGTTTCAAACGATTAATTAAAGTGGCTTCAAGGAAGACACCTTGGTCTAGACAACGCTCTCGCCACCCTAGTAAGTCGGCACCATCGGTAATTAACACACCGTCAATGTCGGCTTGGCCCATACACAATAGCAGCTCATCCATTTCTACGATGGTCTGTAACGGCTGATACAAACCTAATAGTTGACCATCCGCTGCAATTAGCACGCATCGCTGTGCACCACTATGGTGGGTAAAATAGAGTGCATAACATTGCTGTGCTGATGCCTGATTCAAAGGTTGGGCTAGCCAGTTCATTAAACAAGGCACTGCAAAGGCCGCTGCAACAAGGTGCTTTATGTGCAAACGAGGTACCGCCTTAGCAAGGGCCAAACCTAATGCCAATTCCACCTGTACAAGGGCAGATTGTCCTTGTGCATCAAACGTTAATTCTTCATCACTAGAGGCCAGCAGCAAAGGTGCTCTAATGGCACTGTTGAGCGCATCTAAGCCTTTAACTAACAAATGGCTATTGGCTAATCCTAGCTGAAAAGCTACCGCTGCTTTAAGACCAGCCGACAACTGATCGCCTGGGGGAAAACCTAAGCCTTCTGCACTGCGCTTGACCAAAAACTTAAGCTCATTGGCTGATATTTGCATCAACTCAGGCATTAGGTTGGTGCTTACTGCCTATAATGGGCGCCACAGGAAAGTACCAATCATCATTAAATTCATGTTTTAAATCATCCACAACAGGCGCCCCTTGGAACATCGTGTTACGAACCCACAGGGCCGACTTTGGATCAAATTTACTGACCCCAAAAAAGGCTAATTTGCATCGTAATAAGTGCATAGGCAATACATCTTTATGCAAAAGATTGGCTCTAATTTCTCCATACTGAGTCTGTGCCATAGTCGCAATTCGATTGACAATACCAAGATGCATTGGTTTTTGTAATAAAAACTCAGCCACACTGACATCATGAGATTGTTGCATCATGGTAAGCAAATCATTGTGGCAAGCCTGCACAGCCTTGGCGATGCCTAAGAACATTTGCACCTCAGCACCATCATCGATGTCAGTTTTACCTAGCCTTGGCTCCATTTTCTCTTGTGAGTAATACCAAAAGGTCTGATTTTCATCAGCCTCAGTAAAGTCATAATCAAACACCCAGTCGTAACTTTCCTGAATACTGTCAGCCAAATTCTGGGCAGATTGGGTTGGATCATAAGTCAGGCTTTCATTGATGGCCAACTGATCCTCTTTTGGATTCACTATGTCTGGGTATAGTTCCAGTAACAAACTCACTAATAACTCTTGGGTTTCTAAGCTGTAATGCTGCTGGGCCCATTCATGTAATTGACGCCAATCATTGACCCTTTGATCTTCACTGGATAGCCAATCACTCAATTCTTGGGCGTCAACGAGCAACTGCACATTGTTCTTACTCTGCCACGCATCGAAGGTACTCACCTCTCTCACGTGTTGCATGGCTTGCTCAAGCACCAGTTTAAGTCTTGTAAGCTGTGCCTGTTCGACTGGCTCTGCTAAAACTTCAGCGTAAGCCTGTTCCCGTTGACCTATCCACTGACTCATTAATAAAGGGTGATTGATCAAATAAGGTGCCATACCAAGGCCCGTAGAATTTCCAATGCCAAGATAACGCTGCAAATCCATATCGAGGTCAACAGCTTTAGGGTAATCGGGCTGATGTACCATATGGTGTAATTGGTCCAAACTAAATTGACGCAATAAATAACACACCAACATTTCAGCAGAAAAAGGCCGTGCTAAGTCTGGATGGTGACGCGCTATTTTATCCCAATCACAAGCACCAAACTTACCCGAGCCATAAACAGCAGTGGTGCGGTATAAGTAACCCACCTCAGCTAACTTTTTAGGGTCAGGTTGCACTCCACTGCGCAGTTGTTGTAACAAAGAATCAAAGATCCGCGCACTTCGATTACCACGGGATAGGCATAAGCTTCTGGAGTCTATGCGCCCTGCTTCTTGTAACGGTACATTTTTTGACAAACGCTCAAGCCATGCATCATCCACCTCACCTTCCACCAAGGTCATGGTCAGATCCCATTTTTCTGCGATCACACGATCGTTACGTTCTTCGGGGGCTAGGTATTGAGAAAATACGACTAAACTCAACTGGCTATGGGGCATTTTAATATCAAATATTGCATGGCCATAACCAAGATCGTCTAATTTAAACTGACTATAACTAATGGCCCATTGATCTTGCACCATATGTCTAACTAAAGTTCGCATAAAACTTAAACGACTAGAAAAACCAGCACCTAAGCGCTCTAAGTCCATGGCTTGTGATGCGGGACGCAAGATAATTTGACTCATATTCATACCTCAAAACAAATGGTGCTGTGGCTGCTAAAGCAGGGGCATATCCAGGCTTCATTTTAGCAACTATAATAACTTTCTATTTTGGCCCAAACCCTGCGGCACAGAAATCAAACCAGTTAAGGCCCATGATTTTTTCTATTTCTAATTGGTTGAAACCTTTATCCTGCAAGCCCACAACTATGTTAGGGAAGTCGGCACTGGTTTCAAACCAAGATAGTGCATCAGGCCAAGTCGCATTGCTAGCAGAACCTTCCCCATAATCCATTTGCTTAGTCCAACGGCCATTGCGCATCCACTCTAAAACAGCAATGGGCTGATCTAAACATAAGTCGCTACCCATACCAACTCGGTCAACACCCATAAAATCAACCGTCTGGGCAACCATCGTGCAAAACTCATCTAAGGTGCATTTAGGGCCATTTTTAAGATGAAAGGGGTACATGCTGAAGCCCAGTAAACCTTCACTTTCAGCCAAAGCAGATAAGACCTTGTTTGATTTATTGCGCTTAGCTGGTTCAAAAAAAGTTGGATTAGCGTGGCTAATAACAATAGGACGCTGTGATAGTTCGATGGCTTGCAGAGTGCTTTCTTCAGCACTATGGGACATGTCAATTACCATTCCTACCCGATTCATTTCTTCGATAACAACCTTTCCAAAACGAGAGATACCAGCATCTGTGGACTCATAACATCCGGCTCCCAAGAGGCTTTGATTGTTATAAGTCAATTGCATAATGCGCACACCCAACTGGTGAAAAATCGCCACTAGGTCAATGTCATCCTCAATAGGCGAACAGTTCTGAAAACCAAAGATAATGCCCACTTTATTTAGTCTATGGGCAAGTTCAATATCCGTGGCCGTATGCACAGGCATAATTAGATCACTGTGGATTTCAAACAAACGATTCCATTGGCCAATATTCTGCAATGTCTCTCGGCTTAATTCATGATAGGCAATGGTCACATGGACTGCACTCAAACCACCCTCGCGCATCTGTTCAAATACTCGGCGGCTCCAATGACTGTATTGCAAGCCATCAATCATCATCATTTTGCTCATCGTCTAGTCCCCAAAACTGTGCCTTAGTCCCATGTCAAATTTCAAAGTTATTTAAATGTCATCCATCTAATTAAGCCTTCATGTACGTTGTTTTAACTTCAGTGTAGAACTCTTCTGCATACTTACCTTGCTCACGTGAACCAAAGCTAGAGTTTTTCCGGCCACCAAATGGCACATGGTAATCGGTGCCCGCAGTAGGCAAATTAACCATCACACAGCCCGTTTTAGCATGCCGCTTAAAGTGTGTCGCATACTTTAGCGAAGTTGTGCAAATACCGCCGGTCAGACCATACTGCGTATCGTTTAAAGTCGTCAAAGCTTCATCATAGTCTGCCACTTTAATAACACAGGCCAGAGGAGCAAAAGCCTCATCTCGATTAATACGCATTGCATTAGTCGTATTGGTAAATAATGCTGGTGTCATAAAATAACCCTTACTATCATCAAATTCACCACCACAAACCAGATGAGCGCCTTCGTCTTGGGCTAACTTAAAATATTCTTTATTTTGTGCATATTGCTTAGCATCTACGGCGGGGCCAATAGTGACCCCTTCTTCTAACGCCCCACCAACCTTGAGCTTGGCCATACGTTCTTGCACTTTAACAACAAACGCATCATGCACCCCTGCAGTCACAATTAAACGAGAAGACGCTGTACACTTCTGACCTGAACCGCCAAAGGCACCATTAACGGCACAATCTGCAGCATTATCTAAGTCTGCATCATCCAAAACTACCAAGGCATTTTTACTACCCATTTCGAGTTGAAATTTGGTGAGATTGCCAGCCGCAGCTACAGCGACTCGTTTACCCACAGCCAAAGAGCCTGTGAATGAAATAGCATCAATGCCGTCTGAATTAATAAGTTTTTCGCCCACACTAGCACCCGCACCCATGACTAAATTAAATAGTCCCGCAGGAATATCTTGCTTCGCTATTATTTCAGTCAATAGGACTGCACTGGCAGGGGTTAGGTTCGCTGGTTTCCAGATGACTGCGTTACCAAAAGCTAAGGCTGGCGCAATTTTCCAAGAAGCAGTGGCCGTGGGGAAATTCCAAGGGCTGATGACTGTTACAACTCCCATGGGTTCACGTCGAACTTCAATTTCCACACCCGGACGCACCGAGTCTGCAGTATCACCCATCTGTCTTAAAACTTCCGCTGCATAATACTGAAAGAACTGACCCGCCCGGTAAACTTCACCTCGGCCTTCTGCACGTGGTTTGCCTTCTTCACGGGAAAGTACTTCACCAAGCTCGTCACAACGAGCAATCATTTCGTCACCAATCGCCTGTAGCACACGCTGCTTAGCTTCTAAGCCAGTAGCCTGCCAAACTAACTGTGCCTGACGAGCAGCATTTATAGCCTGATCAACTTGAGCCGTTGACGCTTGAGCAAATTCACCCACTAGTTCACTGTGATTTGAAGGGTTAATATTATTAACGGTTGATTCACCTTCTACCCACTCCCCAGCAATGTAGTTCATTTGGACTTGGCTCATTTTGACTCCTGTGTTGCCATACTTGGCATGGTATTGTTTCAGATGACCCTAGTTTAAACTTTCAGGCTTGATAATTATAATTAATTGAATGCTTTATTTGATAAGTTTTATTATAATAGACTTTAATTTTATACCCCACCACATCAACGGCGAGGATTTTCATGCTACCTGATATAAAAATAGCACAGATTAATACGTTTCTTACGGTAGCCCACTGTAAAAATTTTCGCAAGGCTGCGACTGTGCTTTACAGATCTCAGCCTGCGGTTAGTTTGGCCATTAAACAATTAGAGCAATTATTAGGTGCATGTCTATTTGATTCTGAGCGTCATGGCGAGCTCAGCGCCTTTGGTGCCGCTTTTTTACCTGAGGCTAAGGCACTGTATCAACTTTATGAAACCACTTTACATAATGGTATGAGCATGGCTCAAGGGCAGTCTGGTAGTATAAGGTTAGGCGTTTTACCCTCGATCGCTAAAACCGTATTAGCTCACATTATTCGGGCTTTTTTAGTCCAGCATCCACAAGTGCATTTGCAAGTACAGGATGACAACGGTGACAATTTGAGAGACAAGGTACTCGACCGAAGGGTTGATTTAGCCATCAGTAGTATTTGGCAAACTGAACCAGATCTAAATTATACCCACTTGTGTGCTGACCGAGTGGGGATTGTGGCCAGAAAAAGCCACCCTTGGATGCAAAAAGGCAGCCAAATTAACTGGGACCAACTCAGCCAAGAGAAGCTAATTCGCAATGGCACAACCCCACTGGTTGATAAGACTCCAGCTCAGGGGTTTCTGTTTGCAGCCATGCAAGTCACTAACATGACCTCCCTAGTTGCCATGCTAGAAGGGGGAGCAGGCATTACAACGTTGCCCTGGTTAGCTTTCCCTAGAGGTAGCCATGAACTGGCTTTTAGGTTAATTGAAGAACCCCCAGTCCAACGTCAGATTGCACTCATGAAATCCCGCCATCATCAACAAATGCCAGCCACAGCAGCCCTTGAGAGCATTATTATTGACACCTTTAAGCGCAGGACCAAAGACCTTGAAAACCCAACTCAACTAATCACTTGAACGAGGTGGTCATCTCGTTAGTGTTCACTTAGACATTCGCTGTAGGCAAATAACCCTGGCGCACCACCTGTATGAAGAAACAGAATACGCTCGGAGGTATCAAAATAGCCATGACGAACTAAATCAAGTAAGCCCGCAAAGGCTTTGCCCGAATAAACAGGATCTAACAACAATCCCTCTAAGCTTGCCGCAAGGCGAACAGCCTCGATCATAGCGGGCGTTGGGTCACCATAACCTGAACCATAATATTGGTCGAAACAAATAACATGATCTGCATTTAACTCAGGTTGCTGCAGTGACTCTTGGACTTGGTGCAGCAAGGTCAACACTTTTTCACATTGCTCACTACTCGCCCGACTGACGGTTATTCCTAATACGGGTATATCTATTCCAGCCAACGCCAAACCTGCCAATAAACCCGCTTGAGTTCCAGCGCTGCCCGTGGCTAAAACAATGGCATCAAAGCTGAGTTGTTGTCGTTGTATTTGTTGGGTCAATTCTAAACCACATTCAACATAGCCCATTGAACCGATCACATTACTGCCACCTACAGGCATCACATAGGGCACTTGACCCAAAGCATCCAGAGTTTGAGCACGCAAAGCCATGGCGGCATCCAAATCTTGCCCTGCTGGCAAACGATGCAGTCGTGCTCCAAGCAATTGATCCAGTAGCAGATTACCAGAGTGGTTATAATCCTTCTCTGATACTCCTTCTACATGTTCCAGAAATAACTCACAACCCAGACCCACTCGAGCAGCAGCGGCAGCCGTTTGCCGAGCATGGTTAGATTGCAAGCCTCCAGCAGTGAGCAGTGTAGTCGCTCCTTTTAGCTGAGCGTCCCCTAACAAGTATTCTAATTTACGGGTTTTATTACCACCAAAGGCAAGCCCTGAGCAATCATCTCGCTTGACCCACAACTCGGGTCCTTTATGCATCTCATTAATGCGCAGTAAAGGCTCAAGAGGGGTGGGCCAATGGCCCAATTGAATTTTCGGATGGGATAAATTTTGCATACTTAGTCCCTTAAGTTGATCCAGTTGATCCAGTTAATCCGGTTGATCTACTCGCTGTAGGATAATTTACGAATTTGCTTCTCTAATTGATCCAATTTTTGATTAGTATCTCTTCGAAAAGCATCAACAGAACCAATGGACGCCTCGACCACAAAAACGCGATCATCCAATTGATTGGTGTTTTGTTCCATAACGTCAAGCAACTTGGCCTTATTCTCAAGTTCAACTAGGCTCTTGGCGAGTACATCAATGTCTTCTCCTACAGACGAGCCCCCAACTAGTTGAGAAACGGTTTGCACTGAGGTTTTTAGATCAGCAATATCTTGGGCATGTTGATCAAAAATTTGAGCTTGACCAAGGACTGTTTTATTCTGGTCTGCCAAGGTGCTTTCTTGCACTGCCACCTGACTCAATACCTTTGCTATTTTTTCTTGTAACGATTTTACCTGAGATAGCTGATCCTCTAGAACTTGCGCTGCGAGTTGACTAGCTTGACTGATTTTTTCCACTTGAGCTTGTTGCTTGGTAATGGATGATTGTTGCAATTGTGCACGCTCAGCTTGTGTTTTAAGGCTTTCTTGATGCTGTTTCACTGCGGTGGTATTGTTATCTATGGCTTTTTGATTTTCTTCTATGTCTGGACGATTAGTACGGTAGGTAACACCCCACAGCTTATCTATTTCTGTATCTATAAATTTATTACGCTCTTTCGCTCTATTATCAATCAGTCTTACCTGCGTTTGAATCACTGTCCCTGACTTATTTGAGTTAACATCCGTCGCCACGACTAAAGCTTCTAATTCACCAATACGTTTCCGAGCGTGCTCGAGTTCACCTCTTGATACGGTTAGCAAAAGGTCCACATCAGTTAATTTATTATAGGACCAATATCCACCGCCTGAGAGACCCACCACCATGATCAACATTAAAAACCACAAAAGCCCATTACTGTTGGCTGCAACTTGGGGTGAACCTGTTTGCATTGGCCGAGGTGCTGCTATTGGCCTGTTGCTATCTCTACTGCCGCGCCTCAATGTACCTTCATCAACATCAGCATAGGCATTGGCTCCTTTATTGTCTGAAAATGATTGTTTCCCAGCCCCTTTAATTTCATCCGAATCAGGTCTTAAGCTAGGTAAATCACCCATATCTTCATTTCTTGCCATCTGCAGGACATCCAGTTTATTAGCATCAAGTTGATAATACTAAACATAACATGATCTGAGTCATTTGTTGATACTGAGAGCACTGTAATTCACCAACAAAGCTATATTTTTTAAGACACCTATTTTCATTTAGAGCATTAGTAATTGACAAAAGTTGTTTTTTAAGAGTATAATTGAATTAGAAAATTCTAATATAAGAGATTAGCCATGCTAGAAACATTTCCTTCACAAGCGCTTTTTGGGGGCATTTTGATAGGTTTTAGTGCTGTACTATTGTTGGCATTTAACGGCCGCACTGCAGGCATAAGCGGTATCTTATACAACTTATTATATAACCCACTAAGTGGCACTGAACGCAATTGGCGCTTGTGTTTTATGGCTGGCCTCGTTGGGGGAGCCTATTTCATGCTGCCTGTTGAGTTTGAATTGCGACAGGGGTATTCGCCAGTTTTGCTTATCGCTTCAGGCTTGGCCGTCGGCATAGGTACCCGTATCGGTAATGGTTGCACCAGTGGTCACGGGGTCTGTGGCATCGGCATGTTGTCTGTCCGTTCAATTGCTGCGACAGTCGCTTTTATGATTAGCGGCATCTTGACCGTCACTATTTTGCGCAACTTTATTGGATAGCTAAGGATTTCAAATGCAACGTTTAATTATCGCTCTAGCGTCAGGTCTCATTTTTGGTGCGGGTCTAGTCATCTCAGAAATGGCCAATCCAGTAAAGGTACAAAATTTCCTTGACCCGTTTGGTCATTGGGACCCCAGTTTAGCCTTCGTTATGGGTGGCGCTGTGATGGTCACTTTAGGCACATCACGCTTTATCATGAAACGTAAAGCACCCATATTTGCTGATCAATTTTACATAAGCCTTAAAACTAGCATCGACAGACCCTTAATCATAGGCGCAAGTTTATTTGGTATTGGCTGGGGGCTGAGTGGATATTGTCCTGGACCAGGCATTATTAACGCCGTTATAAACCCAATTGAAGCTTTGGTTTTTTTACCTGCTTTGGTCATTGGTGGTTGGATAGGTCAGCGTTATTCAGTGAGAGGCAATTCCATACAGCATTGAGTGGAGCATCTTTTAAAGGTTTATTCAGTGAGTATAGTGTCTAGTCGTTTAATGCTACCCATCAGACCTTTAATATTGTCTTCTAAATGCACAAATGCCTCTTGTGCCATAGGATAAATACTACTTTTACGAGGCAACTGACCCTCTGTTTCTATCAAATAAGTCAGCCTCGGAATAAAAATCCACTGCAACCATTCGGCAAAACCCATCAAGTCACAACAAAAAGGCTCGCTACTCATTAAGGCATCCTCAGAAGGAGCCAGATCACTCCATAGCCCAGCAGTTTGCAATTCTAATTGCAAAATGCCAATTTCTCGAAGCAAGTCTTGATGCAAGCTGGTCATGCGCAAAAGTTCCTTAGTAAAATGAACCCATCCTCTACCTTAACACTGATTAAAGCGTCAGAGTAGTTGGCGCATGCCCACCAGCATTTGGCGCAGCACTATGCGTCATACAGACCATCAAAGTTTCTGCACAGCATCTCCCACCTTAACTAGTGTGGGTGGTTATTGGGCCCTGTCACTTCGTCTATAGGTGCTCCTATGTCCTACCCTTATCAACTACCCTGACTAGCGACTCTTGTCAGCTATTTGGAAAAATGGCAGTATCCTACATGAATGGCAATGGAGTTTGACCGTGAAAGATTGTTTAAAGTCACTTTATGATGCACAAGGTTTTTTAACGGCGGTGCCCATTATTAATCCAAAGGAGGCCTTGGCCCATCGCTCCATTTTGGAAGCCGTTGAAGCCGAGCGTGGTCCAATGCACTACCAATTCAAAATTCACACGGCCATGAACTCACCCTTTAAACTGGCAACCTTACCTCAGCTACTTGATGTTATTGAACAGTTGATAGGGCCAAATATATTGCTTTACAACACCACCTATATCATCAAAGAAGCCCATACTGAAAGCCACGTCAGTTGGCATCAAGACCTGACTTATTGGGGCTTAGATTCTGACGCTCAGGTCAGTGTTTGGTTGGCGTTATCTGAAGCTAGCGAGGCCAGCGGTTGCATGCATATGATACCCAACAGCCACATCAATGGGCAACAAAAGCATCACACCACAGAAGATGCTAATAATGTGTTGCTAAGTGGCCAAACGGTCCAAGGCGTAAACGCCAACGAAAGTGTAGTGGTTAGCCTCACTGCGGGCCAAGCCTCTTTTCATCACGGGTGGACCCTGCATTGCTCCAAACCCAATGTCAGTGATGACCGTCGTATTGGACTCAATATTCAATACATTAATCCCGTGGTAAAACAATTAAAACAGCAACAAGATTCTGCTATATTAGTGCGTGGCGTGGATGACTATGGTCACTTTCAAACAGACCAGCCGGCCCTCAGCAATTTTGATAAAAAAGCATGGCTAAGGCAGCAATCTCTGCATACAAAACTTAAGCGTATTCAAGGTGATAATCAATAAAAGATCTGGAGTATAGGCCATGGCCACCGTCAGCTTTACCGAAATGAAACATGGCACCCAAGAAGATTACGCCATATTGCAAGAGTTCGAGCATGAGTTCAATGCCAAAACGGCACATCGATTATATGAACAACTCGAGCGACAGGGTCACCAAAGCATAGAGGGATATGCCATAAGCCGCTTGGAACATGGTTTGCAATCTGCAACCAGAGCTTGGCGCGAGGGAGCTAATGATGATTGGGTTGTGGCTGCTTTACTACACGATATCGGCGACGGTTTGGCCCCACAGAATCACGACCGCATGGCAGCAGAAATAATACGACCTTTCGTCAGTGAGGAAGTCACTTGGGTTGTAGAGCATCATGGTGCTTTTCAAATGATCTACTACGCCCATCACTTAGCAGGCTGGAACCCCAATGAACGTGATCGTTACCATAGTCATGCTTATTATCAAACTGCGGTTGATTTTTGTGAACGCTGGGATCAAAACTGCTTTGACCCACATTATGACAGCCAACCCTTAGCCTTTTTTAAACCATTTTTAGAGCGCGTATTCAGTCGCAAAGCCTATGCACCAACCGTCATCAAAGAAGGGACCATATCAGGATTACCTGTCACCCAAAGAAGGACCCCAACTTGAACACCTAACACACAGATTAGAAACGCTGCGCTGAGAAGGCAGCAATGTCCATACTCGGTGTTTTTCCATCAATCATTTCACTAATCAACTTGCCCGTAATACCGGATAATGTCACCCCGATATGGCCATGACCGAAAGCGTAATAAACCCCCGTGTCTTTACTAGATTGACTTATAACAGGCATAGAGTCGGGCATAGATGGCCTAAAACCAGTCCACTCACTGTCGTGACTTTTAAGCTGTGGCAAAAGAGTTTTCATGGTCTTAGCGATGAGCTGTAAACGCTTTGGATTGGCTGCATTGTTAAGGCCTGCCAATTCCACTGTGCCCGCTGCCCGCAAGCCTTCGTTCATCGGCGTCATATAAAACCCCACGTCAGCCCAACCCACAGGCCGATTAAGTAATTGTTCTGCGCCCTTGTACATCAGGTGATACCCCTGCTCCGTATCTAAAGGCAATGTATCCCCCACTTGCTGCGCCAAGCCCTTTGACCAGGCACCTGCGGCCACTACCACTTTTTGGCCTTGAATACTGGTGTCTTGTAACTGCACTCTAAGCGTATCAATACTAATGCGCTTAATACCCATGGCCTTGTTGGTGACAATTTGTCCCCCATTGGCCACCACTGATGCCCCCATGCGTTTTAACAAATCTAAGGGGTTGAGCAGGTGTTGGGCATTTTCAAACCACAACCCACGCTCATAGATTGGATTCAAGTGGGGTTCTAAATCGCTAATCTCAGACTTAGTTAACTCGGTCACAGCGATCCCATTGCGACGCCTTAAGGCAATGTCTGGTTGGGCTTTAACCAAACCAGCCTCACTAGCATACAAATATAAAGTTCCATTTTTTTTAACCAAATCAGAACCTTGTGCCGCTTCAATCAGGGGTACTAACGCACTATGTGCTTGACTTAGCAACATGCCTAATTGAGACCCAATATACGCTACTTTATGAGGACGACTAGCCCAAGCAAACCTTAACAACCATGGCAAAAGCCAAGGCAGATAAGTCCCATTAATCGACAAAGGGCTATTAGCATTGAACAATAATTGTGGTAACTGTTTCATGGTACTCGGCGTACCCACAGGAATATTAGCGTAGGTTGCTATGGTGCAGGCATTACCAAAATAAGCCCCTTGAGCAAAAGGCTCTGGATCCACTACCGTGACTTTATGGCCACTTTTTTGTAACCACATTGCGGTGGCTATACCGACAAAGCCAGCACCAATAATTATCACGTCCTGTGGTTTTGAAGGAAGCTCATTCATGTCGTTATCACTGTCATTGACCCTGCTGTTCTGCCAACACCATAGCGGCGCCGCGCTCAGCAATCATCATGGTGGGCGCGGAGGTGTTCCCACTGGTCAAGCTTGGCATAATAGACGCATCCATCACCCGCAAATTATCCATGCCCGTCACTTTTAGGGTGGCTGGATGCACTACGGCCATGGCATCAGTTCCCATTTTACAGGTACCCACAGGGTGGTATACAGTCGAGGCAGTGCGGCGCAGATACTCAAGAATTTGAGCATCTGTTTGAACCGCCTTTCCGGGTGCCATCTCTTCACCTCGCAAATGATCAAACTCAGATGACGCCAGTATTTGACGCGCCTTTTTCACTCCCTCTACCAACGTTTGTTGGTCATGTGAGTGGGCAAAAAAATTATAATCAATCTCAACATTGCGCCTACTCCCATCATTTGCCAATTTAACACTACCCTTACTAAGGGGACGCAAAACACAGGTAAACACTGAATAGCCATGGCCCCATTCAAACTTCTTGCCTCGATGACTACGATATAGTGGTGTAAAATGAAACTGTACATCAGCGTCTGTGTCGTCAGCCTCAGCTAACTTAGTTTTGGCAAAACCACCCGCCTCAACATAATTAGTGGTCCACCAGCCCTTGCGACCCAAAAGATACTTTAAGGGTGCTGGCAGCACATGAGGTAATAAAGTTTTAAGCGACACCCCGATAGACTCAGCTTTAGCTGACCTAACGGTGACCATACTGTCGATGTGGTCCTGAAGGTTCTCTCCCACTCCAGGCACATGATGTTTACAGTCAATACCTAATTGATCCAGTTCGTCACGATTACCGATGCCTGAAGCCATTAAAATACGCGGTGACAAAATTGTACCTGCACAAAGAATGACTTCTTTTTTGCACTGCAACTGCTGCTTTACACCCGCCTTTTCAATTGTCAGACCCAATACTTTTTGGTCTACAATGTCTAATTCCAATACTTGGGTGTGAGTCATTATTGTGAGATTACTGCGGTTTTCAACGGGCTGCAAAAAGGCCGTATAACTACTCACCCTTTGACCACGGTTTTGTTTAACATTATAAATGCCTAAGCCCAATTGCGACGGGCCATTAAAATCTGTATTTTCTGGTAACCCCGCAACTTGACCCGCCGCAACAAACACTTTGCCCACAGAATTTGCGTCCTGCTGTTCAGACACGCTTAACTCGCCCTCAAATCCATGGTATTCAGCACTTTGACCAATCTGATTGGCCTCCATATTTTTAAAGACAGGTAATACCTCATTATAAGACCAGCCTTCACAACCTAAGGCAGCCCAGCCGTCATAGTCATTACGGTTACCACGCATGTAAACCATGCTATTAATCGCACTAGACCCACCCAGTGCTTTACCCCGGTTGACATCCATAACCCTATTACACAAATGCTTTTGTGGCACAGTGACAAAGCTATAGTCGTATTTCTTATTACCATATAAGCCAAAAATACCTGCAGGAATACTCACCCAAGGACTTTTGCCATTGCCGCCTGCTTCAATCAAACAGACGCTCACGTCTGGGTCCGCACTTAATCGATTAGCCACCACACAACCCGCTGAACCGCCACCGACAATAATGTAATCAAATGTGTCCATAAATCACTCTATAGCTTAATTTTAATGTGGTAGGACTTAGGCTGCGTCACGGCTTCGAATCCTAAACTTGATAAGGTGCAGCCTCGTCCAGTATTTTTGACCCCAGTCCAAGCCAACGCAGGATCTAGATAATCACAACGATTGATAAAAAACGTGCCTGTTTCTATTCGGTCACCCAAGGCCATACCAGTGTCGATATCTTGGGTGAAAATAGCGGCAGAAAGACCTAGGTCACTATCATTCATCAAGCCGATGGCTTCTTCATCATTAGCCACTTTCATAATACCAACCACAGGTCCAAAACTCTCTTCAGTCATCACCCGCATACGGTGATCAACCTGAGTCAGTACTTGAGGCGCCATATAGGGGCTCCCAGGCTGGTCCATCAGAAATGCTTTGGGATCAATATGAGCTTCTGCGCCTTGGTCAAGGGCTTCAACAATTTGCTGGCGCACAAAGTCAGCAGCCGATGCGCGCACCATGGGACCCAGAGTTGTATTTTGATCATCGGAACGGCCCAAATTAAAAGCCTTGGTTAAGGCAACAAACCCAGCTACGTAAGCGTCATAAACTGACTCGTGTACGTAAATACGTTCTAAACCACAGCATGATTGTCCAGAATTAAAAAAGGCTCCATCAACGGTAGATTCAATGGCATAGTCCAAATCTGCATCTGCACGGATATAGGCCGGATCTTTACCACCCAATTCTAGGCCCAGACCTATAAACTGGCCAGCAGCTGCCACTTCAATCTTTCGACCCGCTGCCACCGAACCCGTAAAGGCTACGTGATTGACCTGACCAGATGCCACCAGTGCTTCCGTCGATTGGTGGTCCATGTGTAAGTATTGTAATACACCCTCCGGCAGGCCTGCCTGAGCAAAAGCTTGACAGATTCGCTCGGCACACAGGGGCGTTTGGCTAGAGTGTTTTAAAATGACACTGTTGCCTGCCAACAAAGCCGGCACTATGACGTTGATAGGAGTATGTAAGGGGTAGTTCCACGGTGCTACGACTAAGACCACACCCACTGGTTCTCGGCGAATATAGCGTATAAACCCGGCTTTTTCCTCTTGCTGCAAGGGAGCTAAGGCCATATCAGCATGATCAATCATGTACTCTGCTCGTTCAGCAAAGCTATTCACCTCTCCTGCTGCATACCTAATCGGGCGTCCCATTTGCCAGCATAGCTCTTGAGCAACAGTCTCTTTGTTTGATACAAAAGCTTTCACAGCATCACGGCACAGAGCTTTACGCTCAGCAAGGGAGCTATGGCACCATTGTTTTTGTGCCCGACTAGCTAGGCCTAAGGCAAGGTCGACCTGTTTAGGTTGAGCATAATTTCGTTCAAGATAAACGCTACCGTCAATGGGTGATATAACCTGCTGTTTGTTGGACATTTATATTCTCTCTAACGCCAAGACGATGTGTTTAGCAAGATAAGCTGCCATCTCTTGTTGTTGTAAAGGTGATGCTATTAGGTCATTACGAATTTCTAACATCACATTAGCTAATCCATGGGGTAAGGCATGGTGTGTTAATGTATGGGTAACACCATCGGTAGGAGCATATGGCTGATTCCGCTGAATATTAAAGCGACTATCTGTGAGCGTCTGTTGTAAAAATGCATCAGCAAAACGGCTATCTTCATCATGCAACACCCCTATTTCTACTTGTCGATGCTCGCCTAAAAAAACAGGTGTGAAGGAGTGCACCGTGATCATGAGGGGCATGCCCATTAACACCACGCGCTCAGACAAAGCGGCTTCGAATGGACGATAATAGTTGGTCACGCGCTGCTGCTTTGACGTCTCTGCCAGATCAACGTTACCAGGGATGATCTGGTTTTCTGATGTCAAAGGCATGGCTGTGGCCGAATCAGGCGGCCGGTTACAATCATAAATCAAGCGTGAAACAGTGGCCGAAATCAAGGGTGCATCAAGTATTTCAGCCATCGCTTCAGCCGTCTCAATGGCACCAGGATCCCAAGCAATATGGCTTTGCAACTGTGTCGGAGTCAAACCCAAGTCTTTAAAAAGAGCTGGAATAAAATTAGTAGCGTGTTCACACACTAGCAAAATTGGGGCTTGGCCCTCACTATTAAATACCTTTACCAAATCAAACTCCAAAGCTGCATTATTATGACGTCCAACTTAGCCAAAAAGCCGCGTTGTCACAATACCTAAATCAATACTGAAACTAAATCGATAGGCTAAACAGTCACTGCGTTTTATAGAAGCGCAGTAGCGATTGTCTCAACACGAAAGCAAAACTGTAGATCGCGGACATCATTGGCCTGCAGCAAAGCTTTTAATCTATTTCCATTATCCTATTCTAAAATCACAACCGTATCACCAACAGCAATAGGACCCGCTAAAGACACCGTAAGGTTTATACCAAACCCAACACCACCCGTCTCTAAACGCCGGTATTGTGCCAACGTGCGCAACGGTTCCTGTTGCTTATGTTGCACAAGGGACACAGGATCGATGGTGGTCAATACGCAGCGTTCACAGGGGTAGGATACCTCTAACTCACACGCTCCTATACGAATTTTTTTCCAGTTATCCTCTATATCAGGCGTGTGATTATTGACAACGAGATTAGCACGAAA
>DDCR01000115.1 GCA_002335115.1 Oceanospirillaceae bacterium UBA2001 | reverse complement strand
TGCCGCAACTCCTGCAGTCCCTTGCAGCATCATCGAAACCTAGCAATACATACGGTGTAATTACTTACTTACACAGTTAGTTAATGCGGTATTACCTGCTCAACCTTAACCATTGCATGACCATCCACTAAGCTAAGCTTTAATTTTTGCTTCGCATTGATCTGCCCTGTCTCTGTGATGACCGTGCCTTGTTCGTTTTGGGTGACGCTATAACCTCGCGACAAAGTGTGCAGTGGACTTAACTGATTAAGCTGTGTCGCAAGGCTCGAAAACCTTTGTGATTGTTGACTTAATGACGATTTCTGAGCCGTTGTTAAGCGTTGACATAACTGCATGACATGGCGAGTATGAGACTTAATAAATACATTTGGATTACTACTTAACAGGCTAGCCTGGTTTTGTTTATACCTTCCATGCTTTGTCTGTAAGTTTTTTAGCGCAGCTTGTTCTAACCTTGCTTGAATATGGTCTAAGCGTTGGCTCTGATCGTTGAGAGATTGGCCTGGGTGTTTGAGCAACGCCCGCAAACGAGCGACATCCAATCGTTGATGTTGCAAATGTTTGTGCCACTGTTGGCGTAACTGGCGTTCAAGTTGAATCACTCTGTGGACAAGTTCACCTTGGTCTTGACTGACGAGCTCGGCGGCTGCTGAGGGAGTTGGCATGCGACAATCTGCCACAAAGTCAGCAATGGTAAAATCAGTCTCGTGACCTACAGCACTCACTGTGGGAATGCGACTGGCATAAATTGTGCGAGCTAAATGCTCATCATTATAACTCCAAAGATCCTCGATGGAGCCACCACCACGGGTGAGGACGATGACGTCGTGTTGACCTAAAAGATTACAAAGTTCAATGGCATTAGCACTTTCCAAAGCGGCATTTGGGCCTTGCACTGTTACAGGTAACAGGTCGACAGCTAAACTAGGCATGCGTTGTTGTAACACTTTTAAAAAGTCGTGAATAGCAGCACCGTCAGCGGAACTGATAACAGCTATGCGCTGACAATGAGATGGAATAGTGCGCTTATGTTGTTCTTCAAATAAGCCTTCATCCAACAGTTTTTGCCTTAAGGCCACAAAAGCCTGCTGCAAGTTACCACTACCTGCGAGCTGAATTTTTTCGCCAATGAGTTGATAATCGCCGCGCCCAGGGTAAATACTGACCTTGGCTTGGAAGTGCACCAAATCACCTTCTTTTGGGTTAAAGTCACAATACAAATTACGATTACGAAACATGGCGCAACTCACCTGTCCGTCCATATCTTTGAGACGGAAGTACCAATGCCCAGATCTCGCTGCGGTAAAGCCTGAAATTTCACCAATAACCGTTACTATACCAAAGCGACTTTCTAACAAAGTTCTGGCAGCGTGATTTAGCTCACTTACTTGCCAAATACGCTCGATGGGGGTGTCTGAACTACTCATGTAAGGCCTTGATCTGAGCAATGGAATTGAGCTATAAATGATACACCAAAAGCACTAAGAAAAGATCCTAAGCCTATGGTCATGGTCTAGGCTTTTCCAGTATAATGTGGCGTTTCCTTTCACCTATTAAAAGGATGCACCCATGCTACGACTTGCCGAAGAAGCCCTCACGTTTGATGACGTACTCTTAGTACCCGGTTATTCGGAGGTGCTGCCCAAAGACGTTCGTCTGCAAACTCATATTGCCCGAGACTTACCCTTAAATATCCCCCTTGCCTCTGCTGCTATGGACACTGTGACTGAGGCACGCTTAGCTATCGCTATGGCTCAAGAAGGTGGCATTGGTATCGTTCACAAAAATCTTACTGTTGCCGAACAAGCCGAACAAGTTTTGCGGGTTAAAAAGCATGAGAGTGGTGTAGTCAAAAATCCAGTCACCTGTTCATCTGACATGACGGTTGGAGACCTCCAGAGTTTGGCGGCCAAAACAGGCTTTTCGGGCTTTCCGGTAGTGGATAATGGTGTGTTGGTTGGTATTGTGACAAGTCGTGATATGCGCTTTGAAAACCATGTTGATGCGCGCGTAGATACCATTATGACCACCAAAGACAACTTGGTCACCGTCGAACCCGGAGTAGATCAGGATACGGTGCGTAACTTACTGCGTAGGCACCGTATAGAGCGCGTATTAGTGGTGGATGAACACTTTTCCCTGCAAGGCATGATGACAGTGAAAGATATGTACCGTGCTAAAGCTTATCCCAATGCATGTAAAGATGCACAAGGTAGCTTGCGAGTGGGTGCTGCAGTAGGTACGGGGCCAGAAACTGAAGCTCGGGTTACGGCCTTAGTTGGGGCTGGGGTTGATTTAATTATTGTTGATACCGCCCACGGTCATTCCGCAGGTGTGATAGAGCGGGTTCGCTGGGTAAAGGCTAACTTTCCCCACGTGCAAGTAGTGGGTGGAAATATTGCCACCGCTGAGGCTGCCAAGGCCCTCGCTGACGCTGGGGCAGATGGTGTTAAAGTAGGTATTGGCCCCGGTTCTATTTGTACCACGCGTATTGTAGCGGGGATTGGTGTACCACAAATTACGGCCGTAGCCAATGTAGCAGCAGTGATGAGTCCCCTTGGTATTCCTGTGATTGCAGATGGGGGCGTCCGTTATTCTGGTGACTTAGCCAAAGCCATTGCCGCGGGTGCGAGTGTCGTGATGGCTGGCAGTTTGTTGGCAGGAACAGATGAAGCACCGGGTGAGGTTGAACTATTTCAGGGTCGTGCCTATAAAGCTTATCGTGGTATGGGATCGATTGGAGCCATGGGCCAAACCCAAGGTTCTAGTGATCGTTATTTTCAAAGTACCGATGAGGGTGTAGAGAAGCTTGTCCCAGAGGGCATTGAGGGTCGCGTAGCCTGCAAGGGGCCAATGGCTGCGATTGTGCATCAAATGATGGGCGGTTTGCGGGCCAGCATGGGCTACACAGGCTGTGCCAATATGGAACAAATGCGCACCATTCCAACTTTCACCCGCATTACCAGTGCGGGTATGAGCGAAAGCCATGTTCATGACGTGACAATTACCAAAGAAGCGCCCAACTATCGGGCTAAATAAGCCGTACTAATCAACTTGGCTAAGTAATTAGCTGATGATTTTAATTAACACGGTTCTAGACTCCTCATAGAGCTAAAGCCCATTCACGGAGTGACACACGATGCAGGACATCCACGCACAACGGATTCTCATCTTGGATTTTGGTTCCCAATACACACAATTAATTGCCCGTAGAGTTCGGGAAATTGGTGTTTATTGTGAAATCCGTGCTTATGACATGAACGAACAGGCGATTCTTGATTTTGCCCCTAAAGGTATTATATTGGCTGGCGGCCCAGAGTCTGTGACCGAAGTTCATAGCCCGCGTGCACCGGCAGTTGTTTTTCAAATGAATGTGCCTGTGCTAGGCATTTGTTATGGCATGCAAACTATGGCAGAGCAGTTGGGGGGCAAGGTTAGCGCATCAGACGAGCGCGAATTTGGTTATGCCAACGTGCAAGTAGAAACAGCAGGTGCACTGCTTAAAGACATTCATGACGACCTGCAGGCCGATACATGCAATCTAAACGTTTGGATGAGCCATGGTGACAAAGTTACGCAGATGCCTGAAGACTTTACCTGTATGGCATCTACAGACAGTGCGCCTATTGCTGGCATGAGTAACGAAGCAAAACGCTTTTATGGCTTACAGTTTCATCCAGAGGTGACTCACACTAACCAAGGTGGAGCGATTCTTGAACGTTTTGTGAGTGATATTTGTGGTTGTGAAGGTTTATGGACTGCCAGTAATATTATTGATGATGCCATTGCGACGGTGCGTCGTAAGGTCGGCAAAGACACGGTATTGCTGGGTCTTTCGGGTGGCGTAGATTCATCTGTTGTGGCGGCATTACTGCACAAGGCCATTGGTGACCAACTGGTGTGTGTATTTGTTGACAATGGTTTGTTGCGTCTTAATGAAGGCGACCAAGTCATGCAGATGTTTGCTGAAAATATGGGTGTGCGAGTCATTCGAGCAGACGCACAAGCATTGTTTCTTGATAACCTTAAGGGCGTCTCAGATCCAGAGGCCAAACGTAAAGTTATCGGCAATACTTTTATCGATGTATTTGATGCTGAAGCTGCTAAAATTACCAATGTAAAATGGCTCGCCCAAGGAACTATTTATCCGGATGTCATCGAATCTGCGGCTGCAGAAACGGGTAAGGCCCATGTTATCAAATCCCATCACAACGTGGGCGGTTTGCCAGATGACATGGCTTTTGAGTTAGTGGAACCACTGCGGGAATTATTCAAAGACGAAGTACGAAAAATTGGTTTAGAACTTGGCCTACCATACAACATGGTTTACCGGCATCCCTTCCCAGGCCCGGGTCTTGGGGTGCGCATCTTAGGTGAAGTGAAACAAGAATACGCCGACATTCTGCGTTTAGCTGATGCCATTTTCATGGAAGAATTACATGCATCGGGCTGGTACCAAAAAACCAG
>DDCR01000191.1 GCA_002335115.1 Oceanospirillaceae bacterium UBA2001 | reverse complement strand
CTTAAAGGCGATAGGCATCATTGGGAAATCATTTAACTTTTTGGTTGATAAAATAAAGCTTATATTTTGAATAGCTACTCACGATAGCAGACTGCGCATAGGTTATTAAAAGCTAAATTTATAACTATTATTTATTTGTTTAAAACCCAGTCGTGCAACTTGTCAGCCAGATCAACTAGCAACATATGGGGTACCGTGAGCGCCGCAAGTCCGATAAAGGTGATTTGCATTAACACCGTCGTGAGCGCCCCCTCAGACATTAGAACAAAGACCAACGCACTCGCCCATGCTAAAAGAGTATAGACCACGGCTTCAATGAAACTGCGCTGGCGCTCACCTTCTTCTTTGAGACTGTGCCATATGCGTAACATATGACTACGACTGTGCCATAAACAAAAATAGGCAGCGAAACTGATGAGGGGCGACAGCCACCAAACTAGTAGTAATAATAGACCCAAGTTGAGCAGTGGTTGGCGCCATACAGGATATATAAGAGCGTAAATACAGTAGGCAGACAAACACAGGAGCCAGGGTAGAAAGAGCATACCGATGCTATCAATGAGCATAACCGCTCCTATGTCACCCACCAATAAAGTAAACAGGGGTTGCACCGCAATGGCTTGAAAATTGGGAATCGCAATACACACCAAACCACCGTGCGTGATTAGTGGAAGCCATCGCATGAAGGATGTTTCTGCACTAGATGACTCAGTGAGAGCGATATCACTCGCACCAAAGTGCAATGCCGAAATAATAAGGAAAACAGACAAACTAAGTATAGGCCACTGCCACCAAATCCAAGCTACCAGACCAGCAAGTAATACATAGCTAAGATTAAACCCCATCCATGCTAGAGCACCCTTGGGCCAGCCAATGCGGCGCGCTACTGCCCCATCAAGACCGCCGTGCGGCACTCCAACAAGCAATACTGCACCAATAGCAGCTAGATCAAAGCTAGTCATGAGCCAATAACTGCTGCAACGCTGATTTGATAAACGGCCATTTAGGCATGGCTAATATCACTCGAACCCACTCAACTAAGCCGGCCCTACCCAACATAAAGCGCGAAAATTGCTCTGCATTAAGGGCTTTAGCAGTGGCCATAAACAAACTCACTCCATGATCAGTTTGGTCGTTGAGGGCTCGGTTAAAAACGTTATCTAAAAAGATCAAGATCTTAGAAAATGGTTTGGTCGGAGTACGCGTGCCAGCGGCTATAGATGCAGCAAGCATAGTCATCTGTGCTTGAATGGTACTAAAGGCATATCCAGAGGATAAACGCACTGCTCCACCAGCCGCACCAATGTTATTAACATCAGGATTTTGAGGCTGTACCTTGGCCATAGGAATAACGCCATATTCTTCACTCAACTGGGACTCCACCTCAAGCCCATGCTCAGAAAGCCATCGCTTTATGGCGCTACGGTACCAGTCTTTATCTTCAAGCTGGTTTGATATCATGGTCGATTCAATCAATAAGTGTCGATCTGAATAAGGCAACACATAGATAAAGTGCAGCCCACGTGACTGGTCCACCCGAAAGTCCATTAGGGTCGCTATATGAGGGTTTTCTATGGGCGATGTAAGCTTAATCTCCCAGCCTATAAAATGCTGGCACAAAGTTTGAGGTTCTGACTTAGGTGGTCGGCTATCATATATAGTCTTGGCGTTATAGCTTTGTCCATTAGCACTAAATCGTCCACCACCACCTTCACCAAGCAGATTCTCCACCGGGGCCCTAACCATCATTTCTGGACTTTTAAGTAAGGTTTCACAATGCTGCAAGTATTTTGCGGAGCTGAGACTAGCGTAATAATAGTCATGGCTGTGATGGATGATCTCACCCGCATGATCAATTAAGCGCCATTGATTCCAGCTACCACGGATGGCTGGGGCCAGCTCTTTTAATTGCGGTGCCTGCGCCCAAAGGGCCCAACTGCAATCACGTTCAGTAGCTGTTTTAGGTTCAAATATCGTTGCCGACACACCGTCTAGTTTAGTCGCAAGTGTCATTCCAGCACTGCCACCACCCACAATAGCAATGTCTAATTGAATAGTTTCATCTGGGCTGGACACCGGCTAATCCCTGTAAATATTGATGTAATTGAGCTTGGTGTGGGGGTACTGTTTTAGGCCATAGATCACCGATACTGCGCAAGCTAAGCCATACTTTTTCACAACTTGTGACCATAACCCTTTCCCGCCACCATACCATTTTGCGCCGTTTAAGTACCCAACCAATTTGGCGATACACCCTCAAAGCAATAGCTATGGATAATCTTGAGCGAAAAGGTAATAGACGAATACCAAGCTGTGCACTGGCATAGTACTGTTCTGACAGATCCAGCAGCCGACTGATGGCCTGTGCCACCTGCTGCTGACAATCAACATCAGCAGCAGCGATTTGTTCTGGAGTGGCATTGGTCCAACTTGCCGGCAGGTAGCGCCGGTTCATTTTGGCATCTTCAAGCACATCACGAGAAATATTAGTAAGCTGCATAGCGATGCCTAGATCGATAGCGAAGCTATCTGCCCGCGGTTCATCGCAGTTCAGTACCCTACACATCATCAACCCAACTGTGCCTGCAACCGCATGGCAGTAGCTTAACAATTCAGCCTCATCAGCGACAGCAGTGGGCGTTTGGTCGCTAAGCATGCCATCTAACAGCTCAGTCGCTGCACTCAGAGGAATATTATAAGCACTGGCTAATTCCATAAAGGCTTCAATTTCAGGCCCAGCGGCAATTACATTGCCTCCTAGACGGTGGCGAATGTCTTTCAGTGATTCCTGCCGGTCGGGTAGGTCTCCATCGGCTAAATCATCCACATATCGACAAAACAAATACAACTGTGCGGCCCGCTCAGCTAATTCAGCCCCGAGAAACTTACTCGCCCAGTAAAAAGATTTTCCATGACGGGCCAACACCTGTTGCGATTGGGAATGACTTGAGCTAACACGGTTAGGCTGCAAAGATGTCATCAATTAGCCACCTGACCCTGACCCTACCTCAACCCCAGTGAGCAATTCCTCAACCACTTTAGCGGAGCTAACTACACCTGGTAATCCAGCCCCTGGATGGGTGCCAGCACCCACGAAGTAGAGATTTTCAAGCGCCTTGTCACGGTTATGAAAGCGAAACCAAGCTGATTGCGTGAGCCGTGGCTCGATAGAAAAACCAGCACCATGCATGGAGCGATAATCTTTCGCGAAGTCCTCTGGAGTCATCCAAAAGACTTCCTCAATCACAGAACTCAGTTCTGGTAATATTGTTTCCTCTAAAGCACTGACAATGCGATCCCGGAGCACTTCGCCTTCAGTCTCCCAGTTCACGTTACCTTGTAAGTTAGGCACTGGGCAGAGCACATAGAATGACTCGCATCCAGGCGGTGCAAAGCTCTTATCTGTGGCCGTCGGGCGATGCACATAGAGAGAGAAATCTTCGCTCATGTGCTTGGCATCAAAAATTTCTTCAAGCAGTTCTTTAAATCGAGGTCCCATCCAAATACTATGATGGGCAACGTCTGGATATAG
>DDCR01000143.1 GCA_002335115.1 Oceanospirillaceae bacterium UBA2001 | reverse complement strand
GATGAACCCACAGGTAATTTAGACAGGCACAATGCTCAACAAACTTTGAGTCTATTGAAACAACTCCAAGGAGATCTGGGCACGGCGTTTGTGGCAGTCACTCATGACCTTCATTTAGCGGGTCAGCTAGACTCTCAGTTAAGCTTACAAGACGGTGTCTTAGTCTGTTACCAATAACAATATCAATAAAGTTAACGTTAACGTTTACGTTTGAGCCAATTACGCTTGACTTGCCAGCTCCACAGCAGTTGCACGGTAAAAAAAGTCACCACTGCTAAGATTAACCCACCCGCCACAGAACCTGCATAAAGGGGTTTCCATAGAATGTGTAATTGATGAAATAACCAGCTTCTAGACCACTCAAAATCCAAGTTATAAGCTGGAGTTTGCAACATCCAAGCTCCAAACTTGTAATTGGCATAAAGTATGGGCGCCATGGTGAGTGGATTACTGACCCACACCAAAGCCACGGACAACGGAATGTTGGCTTTCCACACCAAGGCTATGGCAGCAGCTAGCAACATTTGTAAGGGCATCGGGATCATGCAACAAAAAAGGCCTATAGCGCAGCCCCTAGCCACACTCGTGCGTTTGAATCCCCACAATTTTGTATCGTGCATTACCCTATTTAACCATCTCAGCGACTGATATTGGCTCAGTTTTTTTGGATCTGGGCTAATGCGTTTGAAAAACTTACGCGGCATGGACTAACCTTATTCTAAGTGGGAGGAAAGGCGTTGATTTCGAGCGTAAGCCTTAGCCTACCAATTATGCGCTTATATACAAACTAAACCAAGGTTTAGGGTGCTCAAGGATGAGACTTTATGTATATTAATGGTTTGTTTTTGTTACTTTTTTGGTGTCTGGGTTGGGCGCAATTTGGATTTATAAATAGCCTATATCTAATCATCTTTTTATTGGTTGGACTTTTATTCGGTGATACCCGCCGCCAAGCGGTTGTAGCACTGTTCATTTTTTTGCTAGCCAGTGTTCTTCAGTATCATCTTATTTCCATTCAATACCCCCTCCCATGGGTGCGCAAAGACCTGAGAATGGAGGCCTGTGTGACGGGGTTAAGTAGAAGTCAGGCTGGCCTTAGCCTGATGTTAAGTGATGCACAAATCGATATTCCCTCACTGCAAATGCATAAGTCTGCTAAACCCACTTATTTAGCTAGGCCACAAGTGTTAGATGGCAATGTAAAAGTGACGATTTACCCATCTACAAAGGCTGCTCAGCCTCAACTAAATGGTTTCGACCAAGCCTTGGGTCTAAGGGATTTAATGGGTCGTAAAGTAGAGTTGATCGTGCGCTTAAAAGGGCCAAAAAACTTACAAAACCCAGAGTATTTCGATTATGTGCGGTGGCGTCAGTTAAGTGGGCAAGTGGCGTCTGGGTATGTGAAACAATGGCTTGCTACTGGGGGTGCTTGCAATAGCTGGAACTGGCCAAAATTACATTTGGATAAACTACGTCTAAGCCTATGGCAGCGTATCCAAGACTTTGCTGAAATACATGCCATGTCGTCTGTGTCTGTCTCGCTTTGGGGGGCTCTTATGTTGGGACAGACCTCTGCTTTAAGTGCACAGCAATGGCGAATTTTAGCTGCTTCTGGCACTACCCATTTGCTAGTCATCTCTGGACTCCATGTGGGTTTAGTTGCTGGGTTAGTCATGCTATTGATGCGTCTATTAACATTTCCTTTTGGTATTAAAAGTAGTCTGGGTCTTCGAGTAGGTGCTTGGGTTGGTCTTGGAGCAGCGATTGGTTTTGCGCTACTGAGTGGCTTTGGATTACCTGCTCAACGTGCGGTTATAATGCTTGCTGGTCTCATGTGGGGTTTGATGTGGGGCTTACAGTTGAGTTTTCCCCAGCGCTTATTTATCGCCTTTTTTGTGACCTTAGTCTTACAACCCTTAAGCGCGTTTAGTCTAGGATTTTGGTTATCTTACACTGCTGTTCTGGCCTTAGGTTTAGTATGGTATGGGTCTTCTAGCCAAGGTTGGCGACATCGAATCATGTCGTTGTTGGCTGCCCAAGCAGCCTTGTCTTTGTTGGTATTACCGGTGATTGCCATAGGCACGGGTAATATAAGCTTGGTTAGCCCCTTAGTAAACCTATTCTTAGTACCTCTTTTTAGTTTATTGTTTATTCCAGCTCTACTACTTATTAGTATTATGGCAATATTTATGCCTCTTGATCCCGTTTTTTTTATGGGCATCGATGTGACCTTTGTATGGCTATGGAAAGGGCTTGAAACTGTCGCAAGCCTAGCGTGGGCAACGGTTTTTGTTGGCCAACTGCCTATTGCCATATTTGTCGCTCTATTATTGGTAACTTTATTGTGCCTTTTAATGAGACGATGGCATTGGCCACTATTGCTTTTGCTGCTGCCTCTGGTGCTTTTTAAAACTTTTGAAGTCTCACAAATTAATCACCCTAACTATGCACGCCTTAATGAGTTGCCTGTGGTCATCACGCTTCTAGATGTAGGTCAGGGCTTGAGTGTGTGGGTGCGCCAAGGCAAACACAATATGCTTTATGATGTGGGTAATTATTACCCTAGTGGCTTTAATTTTGTTGATGCTGTGATCTTACCCGAGATGCGTTTGGAGGGGGTCCATCAACTTGACCTAGTCGTAATCAGTCATTGGGATATGGCCCATAGTGGTGGTCTAGAAACCTTATTGCAGCAACAAACTGTGCAGCGACTCCTATTGCCCTCTGAGCTTAACTTAAAACGCGAACAGAACTTAGGCTCTATAGCCGAAAACACCAGTCGATGCGCCAGCACAGCTTGGCAAAATCTTTGGCAAGATAGCTCTAGTCAACTTCTGTGGCGCCAAATTGCTTTAGTCGAACAAGGTTTGCAGGGTAATAACGCCTCCTGCGTCATATTACTCCATGTTTTTGGGCGTCAGGTATTAATTACTGGAGATATTGAAGCTAAGGGGGAAGGCAAGCTGTTAGAAATGATTGATAACCTAGATTTGACTTCATTGGCGAGTGAGGTGCTTATTGCGCCTCACCATGGTAGTAAAACTTCATCTACTGAAGCCTTTCTGACTCATGTAAGGCCAGCTTATGTGTTAGTGTCTGCAGGTAAAAATAACCCTTATGGCCACCCTCATAAAAGTAAAACCAAGGCCTATTGGAAACAGGGTAGTCAATGGTATAACACAGGGCGCCAAGGCCAAATAAAGATGGTGTTTAACCCCAGTGGTGAATATCAAGTGCTGCCATTTTCACCATAGGTTCACCCTAAATGAGCCCTAGATAAGCCCTAGATAAGTGAAGTGAACTGAACACAAGTGTTTGATATAAGTGCTTGATAGCGCTCCGGTGTGGGTTATAATGAAGTCATCAAGGTATGTATTGTTCAATTTAGTGGCACTCTGTACAAAATCAACTTCAGACCAGCTATTTGATCGCCAAATAGAAAACAAACGTTCACTAGGTGCAAGCGCAATATGGAACAAAGGTGACACAAAAGATACTCAACGCTTGGTATAGGGGTGCTTGGTGGTTATATTTACTACAACCCTTTTCTATCCTGTATTTATGGCTCAGGCATTGGCACCTTGCAAGACAACCTAAGGTGGGGAAAAATCCGCTACCCTTAGTGGTGATTGGCAATATTACCATTGGCGGTACTGGTAAAACACCATTAGTAGTGGCCTTAGTCGCAGCTTTAAAAAAGCAAGGCTTGCGGTGTGCAATTATCAGTCGTGGGTATGGTGGTAAGATAGGGGCAGGACCTCATTGTGTGAGTGCAGGGGATAGTGCCCTTATGGTGGGTGATGAACCTTTGTTATTGAGCCAGTTAACGCAGGTGCCTGTTGTTGTGGGATGGTGCCGTAAAGCCAGTATTGCGTGGCTGGCAAAGCAGCAACAATTTGATTTAGTCATCAGTGATGACGGTTTACAGCACAGTGCCATTAAAGGTGACGTAGAATGGTGTTTAATTGACGGCAAGCGTGGTCTTGGAAATGGTTTGTGTATCCCAGCAGGCCCCCTTAGAGAGCTGCCCATTAGGCTCACTCAGGTAGATCAGGTATTCATCACTGGGGTGGCCGATAACAAAGTGGGCAAACAATTGCAGCAACAGATGCCAGATCAACTGGTATGCAACATTCAACCTCAACTGGAGCAATTAAGGCGGGTGAGTGATGATGAAATGGTGCCTTGGCCTGATACTAATCACATCATAAATGCGATTGCTGCTATAGGACATCCTCAGCGCTTTTTTGATGACTTACGTGATCGTGGTTATGAGGTCCATGGCAAAGGCTATACTGATCATTATCTATTCAAAGCCCACGATTTACCTCAAGGTAGGCTGATTATGACGGCTAAAGATGCAGTTAAGTGTCGACCGTTAGCCCAAGGGACGAGTGGACAACCAACTCTGCAGTGGTTATATGCAACTCAAGCATTAACCATAGCACCTGCGCAAATTGATGCACTGTTATTAAAGTTGGGTATAAAACCTAACCACACTAATCCACAAAATAAGGATCTCCATGGATAAGAAATTACTAGAAGTTCTTGCCTGCCCTGTGAGCCACGGCCAGCTGTTTTATCATGCCCACACCAATGAACTATTTTGCCCAGCCAGTGGCTTAGCTTACCCTATTGATGCCGGCATTCCTGTTTTGTTAGAGGCTCAAGCAAGGCCACTTACAGATGAAGAGAAGCAAGCTTAATGGCATTTTCAGTGGTCATTCCTGCACGCTTTCAATCTAGTCGTTTACCAGGTAAACCGTTATTGGACCTCGGTGGTTTAAGCATGCTGCAACGAGTTTACCAGCAAGCATGCAAGAGTGATGCATCCCAAGTTTACATCGCTACAGATCATGGCGATATTTTGCACCATGCAAAGGAGTTCTGCGAACAAGTGATCATGACGCGTCAAGATCACCCTACAGGCACTGATCGATTGCAAGAGGTTGCTCAATATTTGTCTTTGGCCGATGATCACATCATGGTTAATGTGCAAGGTGATGAACCATTTATACCCCCAAGTTTAATTAATCAAGTTGCCAGTAACCTGCAGTACCAGTCTCATGCGTCTATTGCGACTTTAGCTGAGGCCATAGACGATATTGAACAGGTGTTTGATGCTAATGCAGTAAAAATAGTTCGTAATGACGCTAATATGGCGATGTATTTCTCCCGAGCACCTCTGCCTTGGGATAGAAAATGGAATCAAGTTGATGCGAAGCAAGCACAAAAAAATGTGTACTTACGTCACATTGGCCTCTACGCGTATCGGGTGGGATTTTTGCACCGTTATGTGAGTTGGCCACAGACGAATTATGAAAACATTGAGTGTCTTGAACAGCTTAGAGCCTTACACTTCGGTGAAGGTATCCATGTGGACTTAGCGCCTGAGGGCATACCTGCTGGGATAGACACACCTGAAGATCTAATGCGAGTGCGCGCTTCTCTAAATGCAGCAGTGTTGGATTCTTAATGGATCTGCAATACGATGTTAGCCTAAAACCCTATAACACCCTCAGTTTAGATGTTAAAGCTGCCTATTTTGTCTGCATCAGTGACCTGCATGATTTAGATGCTGTACGCAAATTTTGTCTTGATCAAAAGTGTCCCTGGCTACTCATAGGCGGTGGAAGTAACTTAGTATTAACCCAAGATTTTGAAGGGTTAGTAATGTTTATGTCTATGAATCAAGTATTCTGGCCAGTCGAGGCTGCATCAACTAAGCCAATGGATCATTTTACTGTAATGGTGCAAGCGGGTTATGATTGGGATCTGTTGGTTGCAGAGTCATTACTGAGAGGTGCGAGTGGGCTCGAAAATCTATCATTAATACCGGGGCAAGTCGGTGCCGCTCCGGTACAAAATATTGGCGCTTATGGGGTAGAGCTCAAGGACACTCTTGAAAGTGTTGAAGTGTTTAACTTTGATACGGGAAAAATATTCACCTTGGCTGCAGTGGATTGCGAATTTGGCTACAGAGACAGTATATTTAAACGCCATCAAAGTTGGATCATCACCCAAATCCAATTACGTTTAAGTCTTAATTATAAACCACAAGTTGGCTATGGCATTATTGCAGACACCATTAAAGTTCTGTCTGGTGAAGTGGCCGCTAAAGCGTCTCCCCAGCAAGTAAGAGATGCTGTGATCCACATTCGCCGCGCTAAATTGCCAGATCCAAAAGATATCCCTAACGTCGGTAGCTTTTTTAAGAATCCTATCGTCAGCGATAGTAAAATGAAAATGTTAGCCCGTCAGTGGCCGGGACTTGTGGCCTACGCAATAGGCTCTAATGAGCATAAGTTGGCAGCAGCTTGGTTAATTGACCAGCTAGGTTGGAAGGGTTTTGTACAAGGTGAAGTGGGCGTGCATGAACATCAAGCGCTCGTATTGGTGGGTTCAGGTGTCGCCACAGGTCAGGAAATTTTGGATTTAGCTCAACGAATCAAAGCTGATGTGGCTGAAAATTTTGGTGTCATGTTAGAAGTAGAACCTCGGCTGTTTGATGGCCGAGGTGAATTTTACCTAGAACTATAGTCTAGCCCTCTTTAGCGGAAGCTTCCTCTGCCGCTGCTTTTTCACGGCGACGTTTCTCACGCGGATCGTTGTGGGCTCTTTGGCGAGGTGAGCTAGGGGCTGCGTTTTCTCCATCACCAGTTGGCTTAACTTCGGCTAAGGCGGGGGACGCCTTAGCCTCTGGAGGCTGCTCTGATATAGCAGCAGCGCCAGATTCTTTGACCGGTGTTGTAACCGACTCAGGATCTGATTCAGTAACTGGCGCAGCAACTTCAGCCTTGACTCGAGTTCTGCTCTTTACTTTGGTTGGCGCTTTAGTAACCTCGACTTGAACTGGGGCAGGCGTTCCTTCAATCACTGCTTCAGGACTCAACTCCTTGACAACTTGTTGGGATGCACTAGAAGTTGCTTCCACAGCCACCTCTGGAGTTGTCTCAAGCGCATGACTAGTCTTATCTGCAGTGGTTTCTTCACTCAGGTTTTCAACTACTGCCTCGCTCGTTTTAGTTTCTTTAGGCTTACGTTCACGTGGTTTACGTTGGCGTGGCTTTTTATCAGCCGTGTCTTTTTTGGTGGTTTCTTCTTTACTTGCCTGTTCTGCATCAGCACCAGTTTCATCAGTTGCCACAGTTGGACTTTCAATCCCGACTTCAATCCCGATTTCAGCCACGACTTCTGGCTGAGCTACAATTTCAGTCGTCATAAGCTCGACAGGAACTGCTGTGCTATTCGTTTCTAAAGCTTGATCAACTGTTGATTCAACTGTTGATTTAGCGTTGCTACGCTTACCGCTGCGATCACGACGACGTTTCTGATCACGACTGCGGTTAGCATTCGATTCATAAGCCTCCTCTGGTGCTGCTGGGGTTGGCATCACTGCGTCTAATGGTTCAACCGTTTTAGTCTCTCGATTTTTATTGCGAGTTTCCTGACGGCGATTATTGCGTTTTTCGTCTGTGTTACGATCCTTCTTGCGCTCGGCATTACGACTGTCGTTGCGAGTGTCTGAACTCACTTCGTTACGTTTCTCGTCTCGAGACTCATTACGTGGCTCATTGCGTCTATTACCATTGCGACCACGACGTCGATCATCATTTTGATTACGGTTTTGAGTGTTCCGAGCACTATTGCGCGAATCGTTGCGAGCAGATGTTGGTCTAGTTGGCGCTTTTGCAGCGACCTTGTTCTTCGGTGCACCCTTAATTAAACGACTTAGGGCACTGATAATGCGTGAGCCTAGACTCTCCGATGAAGCTCGCTTAACTGGAGCAATACTGGCCTTAACTGGGGCAGTTGAGTCTTGCGCAGTGGGTTTTGCTACCTGAATGCTTTGAACCGCTGGCTTTTCTGTGGCAAGAGGGGTCTTAGCATCAAATTCCTTGGCATCAAAGTGATGTTGAGCTAAATCTATCTCGTAACTCGTCTCACTGGCTTGGGCTGCTTCATGGTCATCCCTAAGGCGGCTCACTTCAAAGTGTGGCGTTTCCATTTGTGGGTTTGGAATGATCACAATGCGAACGCCCGCAGTTTTTTCAACTTCTAATATTTCTGCACGCTTCTCGTTGAGAAGGTAAGTCGCCATGTTGACTGGCAATACGACCCTAATCTCGGCGGAGCGATCTTTACTGGCCTCTTCATTGATTAAACGAATGATCGACAGGGCAAGAGATCCTACATCACGAATGCTGCCTTGACCACTACAACGAGGACAAACGATGCCTGAAGTTTCCCCTAAAGATGGACGCAAACGCTGGCGTGACATCTCCATTAAACCAAACCGAGAAATACGACCCACTTGTACACGCGCACGGTCAAGCTTGAGGCTGTCACGGAGTTTGTTTTCTACAGCACGCTGGTTGCGCATAGGCCCCATGTCGATAAAATCGATCACAACTAAACCACCCATATCACGCAAGCGCAACTGGCGGGCAATCTCCTCAGCTGCTTCTAGATTAGTGTTCAGCGCCGTTTCTTCGATGTCACTGCCTTTAGTTGCTCGAGCTGAGTTAATATCTATTGAGACTAGAGCTTCGGTGGGATCAATAACGATGGCTCCACCGGATGGCAGGGTCACCTCACGTTGAAACGCAGTTTCTATTTGAGATTCAATCTGAAAACGATTAAACAAGGGAGTTTCTTGGTCGTACAGCTTGATCTTATTCTCATAGCTTGGCATGACTTGTTGCACAAAAGTTAACACGTCTTGGTGCACTTTAGGTTCATCAATTAGCACTTCACCAATGTCTGGACGCAAATAGTCGCGCATCGCACGGATAATGACATTGCTTTCTTGGTAAATTAAGAAAGGGGCTGGTTGTTTGTCCGAAGCGACAGTAATAGAATCCCACAACTGCTGCAAGTAATCGAGGTCCCACTGGATATCTTCAGCACTGCGGCCAATGCCAGCTGTGCGCACGATAACGCCCGATTCTGCTGGCACAGTCAATTGATTCATTACATCACGCAACTGAGAGCGTTCTTCACCTTCAATGCGGCGAGAAATGCCACCTGCCCGAGGGTTATTGGGCATTAATACCAAATAACGCCCAGCCAGACTTATAAAAGTAGTTAACGCAGCACCCTTGTTACCGCGCTCTTCTTTGTCGACCTGGACCACAATTTCCTGACCCTCTTTCACCAGTTCTCGGATGCTAGAACGACTACTTTGGGACTGGTCTTTGAAGTACTCTCGAGAGATTTCTTTGAGGGGTAAGAACCCATGGCGTTCGGAACCATAGTCTACGAACGCAGCCTCTAGGCTAGGTTCTACACGGGTGATCCGGCCACGGTATATATTGGCTTTCTTTTGTTCACGAGCGCCAGATTCAATATCTAGATCAAACATACGCTGGCCATCAACCAGCGCAACGCGCAACTCTTCAGAGTGAGTTGCATTAATAAGCATTCTTTTCATGGTGTTCAAATTTCTTGAAACCCATCTACCCAACGGCAATTAATATTTTTACGGGTGCACGAGAGCTCGCTAGAGCCCTAACGGTGGGGGAAACCATTACCTTCTCGGATAAATGTAAATTCAACTGTACAATTTACATTATGTTATTGGTCTGTTTTATCTAGCAATATCAATCATATAGGCTAACGTACAAGTTCACTCACCAGCAGCTCAAATCATATGAAAAGGCTCTGTTTATTCTATAGATTGGGACATTGCCCCTTTGTGCCTGCCTCAGCACTGTCATCATTTGTTCAGACCGGTCCATGGGTAGGGTACATCTCCACCTAAACACCAAGCATAAATTAATTCGCCGTAACTGGGTAAAACGGTTTGTTTTACGTTAAATAACTGGGAATACCCCAAGTTACAGCCTATTTCATTCGGATTTTGAGGTGCTGGTAAGAATCAAGCATAACGTCAAAATCAACAGGCTAGGTTTGTCAGGCCCCACCTAAAATTGGTTAACTGAACTGGGCCATTATCTTTGTGCCCACTGACTGTTTCAATGTCAGTTTCAGTGATCATATGTTACCATTTAAGGCCTTGTCCCGCAAATAATTAAGCCACTAGTTTATTGTTTATGCCACAAAAGCCAACCCCCCCACCTCCATTGACCGCATCGGTTGTTAAATTCATTCCTATTGATGATGATAGGGTCGGGCAGCGTATCGATAATTTTCTCATGACTCAGCTCAAAGGAGCTCCTAAAAGCTTAATTTACCGCATTGTAAGGAAGGGGGAAGTAAGGGTTAACAAAGGCCGTATCAAACCAGATTATAAACTCAAAAATGGTGACCTTGTGCGCGTGCCACCCGTTAAGTTACCAGCGCCGAACGCGCCACCAGCGGTAGGCAAAGGCTTAGAAAAACAGTTGCGTGAGGCCATTTTATACGAAAGTGTGGGCTTGCTGATTATCAATAAACCCCATGGTTTAGCTGTGCATGGCGGCAGTGGCATCAACCTTGGTTTAATTGAAAGCTTGCGTCAATTATACCCAAATGAACGGTCTTTAGAACTTGTTCACCGCCTAGATAGAGATACTTCGGGCTGTATTATGGTGGCTAAAAAACGCTCCACTTTGCGAGCCATTCACGCCCAACTTAGAGAAGGTGGTATCGATAAGGTTTACCAAGCATTAGTTATTGGTGGCTGGCCCAGATCTTGTCAAAAAGTGGATGCCCCACTAATGAAAAACGTCGTGCAGTCTGGTGAACGCATGGTGCGCGTAGCGCAGGAAGGTAAACGCAGTATTACACGTTATCGAGTGCTACAAAACTTAGGCCCATTCACCCTCATTGAGGCTAAACCCATAACGGGCAGAACCCACCAAATTCGGGTACATTGCCAGCATATGGGACATCCAATAGTGGGTGATCCTAAATATGGTTTAGACGATGTTAATCTAATGCAGCGACAATTAGGTCTAAATAGACTATTTTTACATGCTGCTCAGTTGCGTTTGGTCGACCCAAGTACGGATAAAAAAATCGATGTGCGAGCGCCCTTAGATCAGCGGTTACAAAGCGCTGTTGAGCGTTTGTGCTAAAATCAGACTCATGCGTACTGTGGCTGGCACTATCAATATTGTTTCGTTATGCTCCAGACCGTTTAAAAATCAAAGCAGGTGTCCTTTATGTATAACACTGATCTAGATAAAAATCAGGCCAACTTTCAAAGCTTATCGCCTTTGTCGATGCTCAAACGGGCTGCGGAGGTTTATCCGGCGGTTGAAGCCCAAGTATATGGTGAGATACGTCGCACTTGGTTGCAAACATATCAACGAGCCTGTGCTATGACTGATGCACTCAAAGGTCGGGGTATAGAGCTGGGTGATACGATTTCTTTAGTCGCTCATAACGGTCCAGAATTATTTGAATCCCATTATGCAGTACCCATGTCTGGCGCCGTGCTTAATGCCATTAATACTCGTTTAGACGCGAAAACAATTGCTTTTATTTTTGATCATGCTGAAACTAAAGTGGTGTTTGTAGACCGTGAATTTTCTGAAACTGTGGCCTCAGCATTGACTTTGTGTCAGGTAAACCCCTTAGTTGTTGACATAGATGATCCTAGCTTTGAAGGCGGGCGACTTATTGGGGAGTTGACTTATGAACAGCTTATTGATGAAGGGGATCAGGACAGTGAGTGGCATATGCCAGCAGATGAGTGGCAAGCCATCAGTCTGAATTACACATCGGGTACCACAGGCAATCCTAAAGGAGTGGTTTACCATCACCGTGGGGCTTACTTAACCGCTATGAGTATGGCATTTAGCTGGGATATGCCCAAGTACCCTAAATTTCTGACCGTAGTGCCTATGTTTCATTGTAATGGCTGGTGTTTCCCATGGACCACAGCTTTAATGGCTGGAACTAATATTTTTATTAGACATTTGAAACCAGAAGTTCTACTTAAACTGATTAAACAAGAGCAAGTAACGCATTTTGGTGGGGCACCGATCGTACTCAATATGCTTAATAATGCTAATGAAAAAGACAAAACTGGCATTACCCATCAAGTTAAAGTAATGACTGCAGGTGCAGCTCCTCCAGCAGCTGTTATTGAAGCGATGGAAAAATTAGGCTTTGATGTGACACATGTTTATGGCCTAACTGAAACTTATGGCGCTTGTGTAATTTGTGAGTGGCAGCCAAATTTGTGGGACCATTTGCCCAAGTCAGAGCAAGCGGCGTTAAAGTCTCGCCAGGGAGTAAGAAGCCCAGCACAAGAAGATCACTCAGTCATGGATGCAGAATCGATGCGACCTGTCCCCAAAAATGGTGAAACGATTGGTGAAATATGTTTACGTGGCAACATGGTCATGAAAGGTTACCTTAAAAATCCATCTGCAACAGCTGATGCTTTTGCGGGCGGCTGGTTTCGCACTGGTGATTTGGCCGTTTGGCATGCCGATGGCTACATGGAAATTAAGGATCGTGCGAAAGATATTATTATTTCAGGAGGAGAAAATATTTCTTCAATCGAAATAGAAAGTGTGCTCTACAGCCATCCAGCAGTTTTTGAAGCTGCTGTTGTGGCAAGGCCTGATGAGAAATGGGGAGAAACCCCGTGCGCTTTTGTGTCTTTAAAACCTGATGCCCAAGCAACAGAAGTAGAACTGATTGAATATTGTAGGGACAATATGGCGCGCTTTAAAGTACCCAAGCATGTTGTGTTTGGCTCCTTGCCAAAAACAGCGACAGGTAAAATACAAAAATTTGTACTGCGTAAAATGGTGCCTGTTTAGCTAAATTAGGGTAGAATTTTGGAGGTTTTAACAAGATTAATTTTTGGCCTATTATAACTCTCAGAGACAAATGTACCTAATGGACGATCAGATCGATAAAGTTAAGTTGCACAAAATTGCCAATGACCTACTGTCATCAGGAGAACAGATCAGTGTGCAAGCTATTGCAGATATAATGCGTATTAAACCCTCTGAAGAATTAGGCAGGCAGCTAGAGCATTGGTGGATCAAGCAAGAAAGCAGAGTTGCTTTTCGCCGCACTATTCAGCCTAATAATCGGCCTGATATTCCAGAAACCGTTTATCAAACAGTGCAAATGATTTGGGATAATGCCCTTAGGGATGCTCGTTTAGAATTAGAACTCAATGCCAATAGTGACAGACTCGTTAATGCGACAGGCATTGCTCTGGAAGACGAAATTTATTTAGCTAAAGCTCAGTTAGAAGCAGTTGAAGGTTCCAACCAGCGTTTGCGTGTGCAGTTAAAAGATAGCCAAAATAATTTAAAAAAATTAGAAGCAGAGCGAGCCATGTTGCGCAGCAATTTACAGTCTGCTGAAAAAACCATTAGCTCCATGAAAAACACGGTGTCTGAGGCGAAAAGTGAAATGAAGCGGGCCATTTCAAGTAGTGATGAAGCTAAGAAACAGCTTGATAATCGCATGAAAGAAGAGACAACCCGAAACAATACAAATATTGGTAAATTAGAATCCAAGGTCAATTACTATCGCCATCAACTGGATAAACTGAGGGATGATTGGGGCAAAAAAGAAGCCGGATTAAACTCTCAGGTTCAAGAATTGCAGGGTGTGGCAGCCAGAGGCACAGTGACCCAAGACACCCAGTTTAGTCAGATTCGCAGTCAGGAAGAAGAATTGCGTAAGTATAGAGGGGAGATTACTAATCAGTCTCGCCACATGTCACAATCTAATAGTCAAGCCTTAGCATCGACCAACAGAGTAAAACGTTTAGAAGATGCTCTGCAACAACGTGAATTTGATGTTAAAGAATTACAAAAACGAGCGATGGTAGAAAAGTCTGATGCATCAAGGCGAGAGAAAGACCTGCGCAAATTAATCAAAGCCCGAGAAGTTGAAGGTCTTGAAATTAATAATAACCTCCTAGGTCTGCAACGCACATTGATTGCCCGCGAGGAAGAAATTAGACGTCTAACGGCTAAATTATAATCAGCGTCAGCTTTTTTTGTCGACCATCATCGAAGCAGTTCCGTCTGCAACTAACTTGGTGTTTACAAAACATTGAGTTTTCAGGCTTACCCTGCCACGACGTTGATTAATATCCGCTACGGTCACTGTGGCCACTAAAGTATCGCCTATAAACACAGGGGCCTTAAACTTAATCTGCTGTTCTAAATAAATACATCCAGGGCCTGGCAGTTGAGTACCTAACACCGTTGAAATTAAGCCTGCACTAAGCATACCGTGCGCAATGCGTGCCTTAAAAGGAGTCGTGGCGGCATATTCTGAGTCTAAGTGCACTGGGTTAGTGTCGCCAGTAAGCGCTGCAAAGGCATCAATGTCCGTTTCTGTAATCGTTTTTTGATAGCTTGATTCCATACCTATGGTTAAATCTTCTAAATAATACCCATGTTGGTTATTCACATACTACTCCTTTAAAAGTTGCCTCGTGAGTTCTTAGTGGAACCCGTGGGTCAGCATGATAGGCATTATTTCGCTTGGCTACAAATGTCAGGCTAAAATTACCTTAATTATGATACACACCTTAAATTGCAACTGATCCAAAAAGAGCGCCTAACATGAGTGAATACCAAGCCCCCTTAGAAGAAATGAACTTTGTTATTAATCGTTTGCTTGATTTACCTAATTTCGCCTTAGCAATTGACAACCAAGATGCCAGCGAAGATTTGTTGCAGGCGGTGTTGTCCGAAGCGGATAAGTTAGCTCACGAAGTATGGTCTCCCATCAACCACTTTGGTGATCAACAAGGAGTGACTTTAACAGAAGGTGGCGTTAAAACGGTCGAAGGTTTTAAGGAAGCTTATCAAGCATACGCTCAAGGGGGCTGGAATAGCCTCTACTTTGATCCACAATATGGTGGGCAAGGGTTACCGTTCACTTTTTCTATGCCCGTGTCAGAGATGATGAATGCGGCTAACATGGCACTTGCACTTTGCCCCATGTTAACCGCAGGAGCTACGGAAGCAATCGCTGCCCATGGCAGTGATCGTTTAAAGGATATTTACCTAGGTAAAATGATTAGCGGTGAATGGACTGGCACCATGAACCTCACTGAACCTCATGCAGGCACAGATTTGGCAGTCATTACCACCACAGCAACTCCTGATGGAGATCACTTTCTAGTTAAAGGCCAAAAGATTTATATCACTTGGGGCGACCACAGTATGACTGAGAATATCATTCATTTAGTGCTGGCTAAATTGCCAAACGCGCCTGATGGCGTCAAAGGCATTTCCTTATTTCTTGTGCCTAAGTTCTTAATCAATGCAGATGGAAGTTTAGGTGAGCATAATGATGTGTATGCCATTAATGTAGAACACAAAATGGGTATCCATGGCAGTCCCACATGCGTTATGAGTTACGGCGATAACGAAGGTGCTGTTGGCTATTTAGTGGGTCAACCCCATCAGGGTTTAGCCGCCATGTTTACCATGATGAATAATGAACGCTTACTCGTCGGTTTGCAGGGCGTAAGCTTGTCAGATCGAGCTTACCAAGGAGCCCTTAGGTATGCGCGGGATCGAGTGCAGTGTGCTGCCCCCGGCACTAGGGAACGAGGTGCTATTATTCACCATCCAGATGTGCGCCGCATGTTAATGACGATGCGCAGTTTGACTGAAGCTTGCCGAGCCATGGCCTATGTTAATGCCGCCCAAATCGATTTAAGCCAGCTGTCACCGGATGCAGCCACTAGAGGCTTAGCTCACAAGCGTGTTGGGTTACTTATTCCTATTGTAAAAGGGTGGTGTACTGAAATTTCGCAAGAATTGACCTCCCTGGGTGTGCAAATACATGGGGGCATGGGTTTCATTGAAGAAACAGGAGCAGCACAACACCAAAGGGATGCTCGCATACTCACCATTTATGAGGGTACGACCGGTATTCAGGCTTTAGACTTAGCGGGCAGGAAAACCCTCTACGACCAAGGTGCAGCAATGGCAGATCTAGTGCAACAAATGCGTGATGATTTGAGCTTACATGGCCATGCTGTCACTAAGTCACACCAGTCTGCG
>DDCR01000025.1:3309-8684 GCA_002335115.1 Oceanospirillaceae bacterium UBA2001 | reverse complement strand
GTCCCAAGCGTTAACTCACCTACTGCCATTGCTAACGCATAAGCTACCTTCTGTGAGCTCAGGTGAAGCCCGCGCGGCCATGACTAGGCAGACAGCCTTTACCCAACTGCCTGAGTCTTATCAACAATATCACCGTTTTTTAACCACCATAATACAAACGCTTCCTGAAGCGATCATTGTGGGTGATTCCACCCAACCCGTTTATGCTGGCAATTGTTATTTTGAAGCACCTGCGGCTAAAACTTGGTTCAACTCTGCAACCGGATTTGGCACCCTAGGCTATGCGGTGCCTGCCGCCATCGGGGCCGCTTTAGGACGCAGGCTACAGCAGAATAATGAGCCCATCATTGCCTTAACGGGTGACGGTGGCCTGCAATTTTGTTTAGCTGAGTTAGCCACGGCCAAGGATTGGGTGTTGCCCATTATATTTATTGTTTGGAACAACCAAGGGTATGGTGAAATTGAGTCTTCCATGTTAAATGTGGGTATCACTCCCGTGGGTGTCAGCCCTAAACCACCCAAAATAGATGCTCTGGCAAAAGCCTATAACATTCGCTATACCTACCTAACCTCATTCGAGGCTCTGACTAGCGAGTTACAAAAAGCGGCTAAAGGTCAATCTCCCGCGCTGTTGGAAATTAACGAGGCCTTAATCATGCCTCAAATTGAATCCATCACACCACTTTAAGCATTAGGGTCTATATTAAGGTCAGTGTGAAAACTTATTTATATTTCTATTGATAGTGCATAATATAGCTCATGACTACTTCCACCTTGTTTGATCTCTTTACCCAACATAATGCCGTGTGGCTAATCACTGCGAGTGTGTTCAGTTTGCTGGTGGGCAGTTTTCTTAATGTGCTCATTCTGCGCTTGCCCAAGGCCATGCAGGCAGAGTGGGAGCAAGAATGCCAAGCATTGCTGCAGCCCTCCAAACAAGAGCATGAGCCTTTAGCGCCCACTTTGGCAGCTATTGCCTGGCCAGCGTCACACTGCCCAAGTTGCCTTACTCCATTAAAAGCTTGGCATAACATACCGGTTATTTCCTATGTTTTATTGCGTGGCAAGTGTGCTTTTTGTGGCATAAAGATAAGCTCTCAGTATCCACTGGTTGAATTGTTAACCGCTGTCTTAGGTTTGCTAGTGGCTTGGGTGTTAGGGCCCCATGTAAGCACTTTGATGGCCCTAATTTTGGTGTACATGTTAGTGGCCCTCGCAGTGATTGATTTAGATCATAAACTATTGCCAGATCAACTGACCTTACCCTTAATGTGGTTGGGTTTAATTGTCAACGCCTTGGGCATCATCACCAGTCTAGAAGATGCTTTTTGGGGGGCCGTTGCAGGTTATCTATGCTTGTGGCTAATTTATTGGGGCTTTCGTTTAGCCACAGGGCGCCATGGCATGGGTTATGGTGATTTTAAACTACTGGCAGCCCTGGGTGCTTGGCTTGGCTGGCAGGCACTACCCTTGATTGTGCTCGTGTCTGCTGTGGCCGGCATAGTGGTGGCTTTAGTACTGCGCCTTAGATCTACTCCCACAGACCCACAAATGCCCTTTGGTCCCTTTTTGTCTGCTGGGGGGTTAGTTTACTTACTCTGGGGCGAGCCATTATGGCGCTTATTTCAGCTTTAGTTTGGGTTTAATGCGCGCTTCGTTAAGGCCTAGTGAAGGCCTAGTAAAGGCTTAGTAAAAGTACAAACGATTGTCTAAATCTGGGTATAGATGCGCCACTTGTTTGGCATAGCCGTTATACAGTAACGTGGGTTTGCGCCCTAACCCACCAATCACTCTTTCCGTGGCTTGGCTCCAACGGGGGTGATCAAAGCGTGGATTCACATTAGCGTAAAAGCCATATTCACGCGGATTCTGTAACCACCAAGTGGTTTTGGGCATAGTTTCCACTAATTCAATTTTAATAATAGATTTGGCATATTTAAAGCCATATTTCCAGGGCACCACCAAACGGATAGGCGCTCCATTTTGTTGCTCTAACGGTTGATCATAAATACCAGTCGCCAGTAAAGTGAGCGGATGCATGGCTTCGTTTATGGTTAAACTTTCCACATAGGGCCCACCTGCCCAATCTGCATTGGGCATTTGTTGGGCATCATTAATAGTGGTAAAGCGCACAAACTTAGCTTTGCTATTGGGTGCAGCTCTTTTGATCACGTCTGCCAACTTAATGCCATTCCAAGGAATCACCATAGACCAAGCTTCAACACATCTAAATCGATAAAGGTGGTTTTCTATGGCGTGTTCACCTTTAATATCAGCGATGTCATAAACACCCGGTTTGTCTGCGCCCTCACCACCCACTTCAAGGCTCCATGGGGAGGTAATTAAGGTTTTTTCTGCTTGAGCGGGGTCTTCTTTACCAAAACCGAATTCATAATAATTATTATAGCCTGTCACTGTATCGTAGGCCGTGGGGGTTAGGGGCAGATCTTGGCTATCAGGTAATGCGGCTAATGGCTCAAACATTTGATTGGTCGATTCTTGTTCTTGAGTCAGTAAGCTATAGGCACTGTCTAAGAGTGGCAAAGCCAGCACCCCTACTCCAGCTGCCACCAATGTGCGTCGGCGTTTATATACTTTTTCTGGGGTTATTTCAGATGACTTAACGGACATGACGGTATCTCCAAACCAATACTAGAAATAACACTAAACCCATCAATAATGGCTCTAGGGTGGCCGTTTTTTGGGCCATAAAATGATGCGCAATAACAGCAGGAATGGCCACATAGGTCAGGGTGTGAACTAACTGCCACTTACGGTACCCCAAGTATTTAATCGCCTTATGGGTCGAGGTAAGGGCCAATGGCAAAAGCAAAAAAAACGCTAAAATTCCCAATAAAATGAACAGGTTACCTGCTATTTCGTCGAGCATCAATGACCAATCATAATAAAACTCTAACATGATCCAAATGAGCACATGCAAGGCTGCATAGATAAACCCCCACACGCCAATATTACGGCGCATGGCTAAATGACGTTTAACCCATTTCCAGCGTTGGCTAAGGGGGGTAAATAGCAAACTAATGAGTAATAAATAAGCCCCATAACGACCTGTGAAATCGCGTAAATCTGACACTAAATCTGGCCCCATCAGGGCGTCATAAACACCCCATATTAACGCCAGACACAAACCTAAATTGAGTAGGTGTTTACGAGTTGCTATAGGTAAGTTAAATAAAGCCAAAACGACTCCCTGTATTCTGCTACTAAGTTTTAGCTTAGTTAGGAATTTAAAAATTATCCAGTAACTATAGCAGACTGCTATACTTCGGCAAGCGATGGCGAAGCATACGGACTGGTTCAGCAAAGGCGCTGTGCAAAGGGCATTTTTTTATGATTATTTGGCGAGTTTAATCATCCCATGAATTTTTTCAGCACCAAAACACCCTTCTGGCACCAACTAAGTCTAATGTTATGCTTATTAACCAGTGCCCCTGCCACGGCTGAGAAAATCCCCAATTACAATTTAGCTAGTCCTATACAGTTCGCATCGATATCACGTTTGCAATGGGCTGATAGCAGCCACTCTGCGACGCCCACCCAAGCTAAAGTTAAGCTATCAGACAGCAAAATCATGACTGGTCACTTTATGGTGCCTCTGGAAAAAGCCTCACACTGGTTCGCTTTTACCCTCACTAACACCACTGATGAAGCCCTCACCCCAAGCATATTCATTGACAAAGCTTATGCTCACCAAGTGAACCTCCATTACCAGCAGCAAGGCCAATGGATCAGCAGGTTCAGTGGCACTGACGTTGCCATACATCAACGCCAAGTGAACACCCTTATACCCGTGTTTAATGTCGCCTTAGAAGCTAGCCAGAGCCAAACTTTCTACCTTGAAATGCACAGTAAAATAAAACTTTTGCCGTTCAACATTAGCCTTGGTGAAGCAAAAGATAGCACTAGTGTGGGTGACGTTCACTTTACCTTGGTCAATATTTTTATTGGCGCTGGTTTGCTCATTTCCTTAATTAATGTACTCATGTACTTGTCGTTCAAGCAACGGGTTTACATTTACTACAGTGCCTATATCCTCAGTTTTATTGGCGCCACCTTTGTAATTAATTCCTTTGACCAATTTTTTAATTGGCCTATAAAAGACCGTAGTTTTTTGTTTTTGACCTATCACAGTATGATTATTTTCATCTCTTTGTTTATTAGTGAGGTGCTTAATACCAAGCTGGAGATGCCTAAGATCGACCTTATCTTAAGGGTATGCCGCTGGTTAGCGGTTATTATGGCCTTAGCCACATTATTTGATGGCAATTATTTCTCCTACACCATTGTGGCCTTTGTCCCTGTGTCAGCTTTCTTTCTGGGCATCCTAATTTATGCGAGCGTTGCTGGCAAAGCGAATGCTAACTTACTCGCCATCGGTATTGCCACATTCCTCAGTGGAATTATCTGCGTGCAATTGGTTAATCTTGGCTTGATTGCTTCCAACGTGTTGACTGAACATGGGGCACTTATTGGCGCCTTGGCAGAAATGGTGATGTTTTCTTTGGCCTTATTTAGAAGAATGATCAACCTTAATACTGAGATCAGTGAGGCTAATGCTAAGTGGGTAAAAATGGCCCAAGATGCCCAAGCCTTGCTTGAAAAGACCGTCACCCAGCGCACCCTAGAGTTGCATGAGGCCAAAGTGCAAGCCGAGCAGGCCAATGAAGCTCGAGGCCATTTTTTAACCACCATTAGTCATGAAGTACGCACACCCTTAAATGGTATTTTGGGTATGATTGAAGTGCTGCAAAAGTCTGTCTTGCCCAGCACCGCTCAAGCCCACCTGGCCACACTTGATGGCGCCAGCCAACAGTTAACCAGTTTAGTGAATAATGTTTTAGACTTTTCTAAAATTGACCAAGGCATGCTGCAATTAAATATCACCCAATTTGACCTGCCTGCGCTCATTGAACAGGTTAAGAAAAGCTTTGAGCATCAGGCCTTAACTCAGTCTATCGACTTGAGCGTGAGTTTTGGTAGCAACGTCGCCCAATATTGGCAAGGTGATGAAAATCGGCTTCGACAAATTTTATTGAACCTGATGAGCAATGCGATCAAATTCACCCGCCAAGGCCGTGTGGATTTAGAAGTCACCATGGATCTCACAGCGGCAAACACTGCCCCTCTAAACAACACTAAAAAACTGTTATTTAGGGTCACAGACACGGGCATAGGCATAACGACTAAGGAGCTAAACTCTGTGTTTGATGCCTATCATCAAGTGAGCCAGCGCCAACAAAAACATAGCCCAGGCACCGGCTTAGGTTTAGCCATTTCACAACAGCTAGCCCATGCCATGGGTGGCCACATTAGGGTTACTTCTGAGTTGCATCAAGGATCCCAGTTTGATTTAA
>DDCR01000025.1:0-3296 GCA_002335115.1 Oceanospirillaceae bacterium UBA2001 | reverse complement strand
AAACCCGATCGAGTTCCCTCAACTTAGCTTAAATCGCATACTTATTGTGGATGATTCAGACATTAACCTTAAAGTTGCGCAGGCCTACTTGCAAACAACACAAGCCCATCTCACCCTTTGTAATAATGGCCAGCAAGCCCTCAAAGAATTTCAGGCTCAGCCAGTGGATATGGTACTCATCGATTTACAAATGCCAGAATTAGATGGCCTTGAGGTCTGCCGGCAAATGCGACTTATAGAACAAAGTTTGCAGCGGCCCAAGTGTGGCATTATTTTGCACACGGCAGATTCTCGTCCTGAAATCATCGTGACGGCAACCAAAGCTGGAGTAGATTACTGCTTATTCAAACCCTACACCCAAACTCAACTGCTGCAGGCTATGGGGCTTTCTTTGGCGATTAACAGACCTGATGCAGGTTCAGGTTCAGGTTCAGGNNCAGAGTCAGCTTCAGAAACAGAATCAGGGTTAATATTGGATTCTGAGTCAGAGCCTAACACGCCCATTAGGTTAGCAAATGACCCCAGTTTAGAGGCGTTAAAAGGGGCGTTCTTTCAACAAACAACCACTCACTTACAACAATGTGTGCACCATCTAGAAACTCATGCAATGAGCGATATTTCCGCGCTGTTGCACCAGTTAATCGGCAGTACCAGCTTGTTTGGCGCCCATGAACTGCATGCCACACTCACCCAAATGAATGTAATCGTGAATTCTTTAGAAGAGTCAATCGCTTTGGAAGCTGAAGATTCTTTAAAAGTTGAAGACTCTGGGGAAGATACAGACTCTTTGGAAAATCAAGAGAAATGGGCAGAGCACCACACTAAAACCATGAATAACAGGGAGTTAGAGCGGCTAATGTTATTGGCGCAGCAGCAACTCAAGGCCTATGAAAGCCATGGTTAATGTGTGGCTAAGATACAGCTAATATCTTTTAGTCGTGGGTCAAACCCAATTCCACAGCAATATGTGAAAGCGCACCGGGGCTGGGTTTATTGAGTTTAGCTAACACTTGGGCTCGGTGCTTTTCGGCGGTGCGCACGCTAATGCCTAAACACTGAGCAATGGCTTTGTTGTGTTCACCTTGGGCTAATAATTTAAGCACCTGACGTTGGCGACGGGTTAAGCCATAGTCTAAGGCTGCTGGCAGCAGTTCTGCGGGGCTCACATTACTTACAAAAGGGTTTTGGCCTGCCATGACTTCTAATAGGGTGTTGACTAACACGACCGTGGGATCGCTCTTAAAGGCATAGCCATCAGCGCCTGCTGCTTTGGCTTGGGCCACCTCTTGTAAACTTTCAAAGCTGCTGAGCATGACAATTTTAAGTTCTGGCATGTGTTTTTTTAGTTTATAAGCCACTTCACTGCCATTGATCTCTGGCATGTGCATGTCTAACAACACTAGGTGGGGGCGCTGTTGCTGCACCGCTTCTAAAACTTGGTGGTAATTTTTCGCACAGGCGACCACCTTGATGCCATGTTCAGCACCATGTGCCCGCAGTAAAGCGGCAATGGCTTCTAAAATAAGCGCCTGATCGTCCATCAAAATGACACGTATTTCTGACTTCACACTGCACCTTTAGTTACAAACTCACTCTTTTTCATAGTCGTCATGTTACATTGGTGTGGCTGAAATAGACACGCTTTAAGAATAATTCTGAGTTAGGCTGCTGGAAATTGTGATGCGCCATCACAATTGGCGAATCGTGGGTACAAATAGTCATTGACCAGAGCTTTAAATCAGAATGGCTAACCATAAAAATAATTAGTAAATAAAAGGAGTTCAGAGTCAATCTGGTAACTTATCGGGCCAAAAAAAACCAGAACACACAACGCATGTTCTGGATTTAGACTCTCTTTAATCTCAGGATAGTTGACCGAGCAAGTTTTTACTACTGCTCAACTCCATGAATGTACTTGATCGTATTGGCAGCTGAAACAGTGGGGAGGTCAGACCAAGTGAGGGCAACAGTCGGGATGTCTGCCGCAGTGTAGGACACAATAGCTGGAAGGTTATAAGATTACCTTAGAGTCTGGCCTAGGCCCACTAAATATAAGCGGCTATTCAGTGTTAACAAGTCACAACATCAAGTCGCAGTATGTGGTTAAATCCAGTCCAAAAACAGACCCGCAATTAACTAAACTATTAGACATGATGGGGCAAAGACTCCAGAATGGCGATTACAGTTTTAATACGGCCTATACCTTGTGAGCCCATCATTTATGAAGATACTTTTAGTCACGCCCTTTTTGAATGCGTTGTTAGCTCGCATTTTGGGTTTTATGGCATTAACAAGCTTGATACTTTCTACTCAAGTTCAGGCCATCGACAATTGGGAATATAAGCTAGATTTAGACTATGGTATGCGCTCTGACCAACTCAACTGGAACATTGCCGGCACCCTAGCAGGCACGGGGCCCAATGTAATTTCTGAACTCAAGTGGAGTAATGTGGGTTTTCACCAAACCAATTTGGGTTTTCGTTTTATTGGTGACGACACTTGGTACCTGAAAGGCTACACTTCGCAAGCCTGGGGTTATTCTGGCACCAGCCAGGATTCAGATTATAATGGTGATAACCGCACTTTAGAGTATTCACGCTCCACAGCAGATTCAGATCGTAGCTCCGCAGAAGACTTTAGCATTGCCCTTGGCCAGCAAATTCGCATTGATAACCGCTTTGGTATTACGCCTCTGGTGGGCTACTCAAGCCACAGACAAAACTTCACCATGACCAATGGCCAACAAACAGTCTGTGCCAGCGGTTCCCCAAACAGCTGCAGTAGTGGCATTGGGCCTATTGCAGGTTTAAACAGCAGTTTTAAAACCCATTGGCGCGGCCCATGGCTAGGGTTAGACTTTCGTGCAGCTACCGCTAAACGCTGGACCACCTATGCCGAGTTTGAGTACCACTACAGCTATTACGACGCAGAGGCCAATTGGAATTTACGTAGTGACTTAAAACACCCTGTTAGCCAGGCCCAAACAGCCCGTGGTCGAGGTACCCACATGGGTGTGGGCCTGTCTTACGCCTTGACTACGCCCAATAGCTTTTTTAATGTTGGCTTCAAACAAAGTCGCTACTCTACCCGCGCAGGTACGCATAATTTTTACCTTGCCAATGGTACTGTTGCTAGCCAGCGCCTCAACAATGTTGATTGGACCTCGAGCATGATCACCATTGGTATTACTTCGCAGTATTAACGAGGAGTTGTCTATGTTTGCACGAGAAAAACTATCCTATGCAGCCGTGCAACTGTCAGCGCGTGCAGAGCTTACTGATGAACAGATGCAAGCC
>DDCR01000062.1 GCA_002335115.1 Oceanospirillaceae bacterium UBA2001 | reverse complement strand
CGCTACCAAAGAGAGAACCACTGCAGTAAACATTAAAACACCGAGGGTGATTTCGTTATTCATACGTTAATACCTTGTATAGTGCGCGTTACAATTGGATACCAGAAAAAGACATAAAACCAAGTGACATTAACCCTACGGTCACAAAGGTAATTCCTAGGCCACGGAGGCCAGCAGGGACGTCTGAGTACTTAAGTTTTTCACGAATGCCAGCAAGGGAGGCAATAGCTAACGCCCAGCCTACACCCGCTCCAAAACCATAAACCACCGATTCACCAAAGTTATAATCTCGTTCGACCATAAACAAGGCCGCTCCCATGATCGCACAATTTACGGTGATCAGGGGCAAGAATACACCCAAGGCGTTATAAAGAGCTGGCATATACTTATCAAGCAACATTTCCATGATTTGCACAATGGCTGCAATCACACCAATGTAGGAGATCAGGCCTAAGAAACTTAGGTTAACGTTAGGCAGACCTGCCCAAGCAAGAGCGCCATCTGCAAGGAAGTAAGTATAAATTAAGTTGTTCACTGGTACCGTAATAGTGAGCACTGCAATTACGGCAACACCAAGGCCAATGGCAGTTTTAACCTTCTTGGAAATAGCCAAAAAAGTACACATGCCCAAGAAGAATGCCAAAGCCATGTTTTCTACAAACACGGCTTTGACGAATAGGCTTAAATAATCTTCCATCATTGTTTCAGATCCTATTTAGTGTGCGAGGCAAGTTTATATTCAGCGGCCTCAACTTGATCCACTTTCGCATTGCGAAGTAACCAAATGAAGCCACCAATGACAAAGAAAGCACTTGGGGGCAGCAACATAAGACCGTTGGAGTAATACCAACCACCATTAGTAACCAAGGGTAGGATTTCAAAACCAAACAAGCTACCGGAGCCTGTCAACTCACGCACTGTCGCCACAAATAACAACACTATCGAGTAGCCTAGACCGTTACCAATACCGTCAAAGAAAGACGGGATGGGTGGGTTTTGCATCGCGAATGCTTCTGCACGTCCCATGACTATGCAGTTGGTAATGATCAAGCCCACAAATACTGACAACTGCTTGCTCACTTCATAAGCATATGCCTTAAGCACCTGATCGACCACAATCACTAAAGAAGCAATGATGATCATTTGTACAATGATTCGAATGCTGCCAGGCACATGGTTGCGGATTAAAGCAATAAAGAAGTTTGAAAATGCAGTCACCACTGTGAGTGCAATACACATAACAATGGTGACGTTCAAACTACTGGTGACAGCAAGGGCAGAACAGACACCCAAAATTTGTAACGCTATCGGGTTATTCGTAAAAATAGGCCCTAACAAAATTTCTCGTGTGTTAGACATGGTTATGCCTCTCCTACTTTAAGTTTGGCCAAGAAAGGCGAAAAGCCATTCTTACCCAACCAGAATTTGACAAGGTTGGTCACACCATTACTCGTTAATGTAGCTCCTGCTAAGCCATCCACTTTATGCATATCGCCTGCGGGGGCCTTACCCTTAATTAAACCAATGACTGGCTCATAAGATCCATCTGCATAGACTTTCTTACCCGGCCAAAGCGCCTTCCATTTCGCGTTGTCTACTTCGCCACCTAGCCCTGGCGTTTCAGCATGTTCATAAAAACCTAAGCCAGAAACCGTGTTTAAATCACTTTCCAAGGCAATAAAGCCATACAAAGTAGACCATAATCCATAACCATGAATTGGCAAAATAATGCGTTCAATGCCTTGGTCGCCCTCAACTAAGTATACTGTGCTATACAAAGACTGCTTGCGGATGCTGGCAATATCTTGCTCTCCCGTTAAAGCGCGCGCTCTAGAAGGATCTTTAGCCGCTTTGCGCATGTCGTATGTTGCGACATCTTCGGCTGAGCTAAATAGACCCGTGCGCATATCGACTAACTTAGGTGTAATGGTGGCAAATGCGGCATCTAAATTACCATCAATGACTTCAATACCAGCTGCAGCCAATATGTTCATTTTCTTTTCATTAATTGCGTTAGCTTGCTGCTTATCCCGCAACATAACCGCAGCCGCAGAAACAATGACAGAACAAACCACACACAGCACTAAGGCCACCAAAACAGTCCGTGAGACCGAATCTTTTAAATTAGACATGACGTGCAACCCTCCGCTTAATATTTGCTTCGGTGACATAGTAGTCAATCAAAGGGGCAAACAAATTGGCAAATAAAATGGCCAACATCATACCTTCAGGAAAGGCTGGGTTAAGTACACGAATCAATACCACCATGATGCCAATCAAAATTCCAAAATACCACTTGCCCGTGTGTGTCATAGAAGAGGACACTGGGTCTGTGGCCATAAAAATCATACCAAAGGCGAAACCACCCAATACTAGGTGCCAATAAAATGGCAAAGCAAATAGTGGGTTAGTATCAGAACCTATTAAATTGAGTAAAAAGCTCATGGCAATCATGCCGACCATGACACCAGCCACAATGCGCCAAGCCGCGATACGGGTCCACAGTAGCACTGCACCGCCTGCAAAAATGGCTAAGGTAGATACTTCACCCACAGACCCTTGAATATTGCCAATAAACGCATCTGCCCAGGTAATGCCTGCATCAGCCATAGCAGCAACACCACCCGCGTTAGCTAGACCCAGTGCAGTGGCACCAGAAAAACCGTCCACGGCAGTCCATACAGCATCACCCGACATTTGGGCTGGATAGGCAAAGTACAAGAATGCACGCCCTGTAAGGGCTGGATTCAGAAAGTTCATACCCGTGCCGCCAAATACTTCCTTACCCACAACCACACCAAAGGTAATGCCTAAGGCCGCTTGCCATAGGGGGATGTCTGGTGGAAGAATGAGAGCAAATAATATAGAAGTGACAAAGAAGCCTTCATTAATTTCATGGCCTCGCACGGATGCAAACAAGACTTCCCAGAAACCACCAACTAAAAACACCACCATATACACGGGTAGCCAATACGAGGCTCCCAGCATCATATTGTCCCATACACTTGCTGCATCAAAGCCAGCAATAGTCGCCACTAAACTACCACGCCAACCTTCAGCTTGGACCATGCCCATTGCTTCCATGGCTGTGTTAGCTTGATAGCCCAAATTGTACATACCAAAAAATATAGCGGGGAAGGTACATAACCACACGGTAATCATCATTCGCTTAAGATCGATACCATCACGCACATGGGCGCCAGCCTTAGTGACGTAGCCTGGGGTGTAAAAAATGGTGTCCGCAGCCTCATACAAGGCATAAAACTTTTCATACTTACCACCTTTATGGAAGTGGGGCTCCACGGAATCTAACATGCTACGTAAACTCATGATCAGCACTCCTTCTCAATACGAGTTAGAACATCACGCAAAATAGCGCCATACTCATATTTGCCAGCGCAGGTATAGGTCATCAAGGCCAGATCAGCTTCTTCAAGTTCTAGGCAACCAAGCTCTTGTGCATTGACGATATCACCCACTACTAAACTTCTCAGAAGCTGGGTTGGCAAAATATCTAAGGGCATAAGGCGTTCAAATGTACCGACGGGAACCATTGACCGTTGCGAACCATTAGTAGAGGTGTTAAGTGCCACTTTTTTTGCCCGATCGAACGAAGACAGAAAAATATTCAACATCGAGTGTTTTTTGCGGCCCGTGCTCATCCAACCCATAAATTCCCGTTTTTTACCTTCTTCAAGCACTGTAATTTGATTGTTATAACGGCCTAAAAACGCCATCGGACCAGAGGCTGTAAAACCACCCAATACAGAACCCGAAATAATTCGGTTGTCGAACTCGCCCTGCTTAGTTTCACCGGCTAAAAGATCATTGGTCGAGGCACCTAGGCGCGTGCGAACTAAGCGTGGCTTGGTTACCATGGGACCAGCCACAGCGACAATGCGCTCTGTAGGCAATGTGCCTGTGGCAAAAAGTTTTGCGAAGGCAATGACATCTTGGTAACCCACCACCCATACGGTCTTGCTAGCATTCACAGGATCCAACATATGAATGTGTGTTGAGGCTAAGCCCGCAGGATGAACTCCTCCAAATCGTTCAACTTGAATACCATCAACTTCTGGCACTTGCGTTTGTGCAGCTGCACAGACGAAAACTGGGCCATCTGTGAGCTTAGTCAATAATTGCAAGCCTTGCGCAAAGGCCTCTTGCTCAGCAGCTAAAATAGGCGCTGGGTCTGCAGCTAACGGATGCGTGTCAATGGCGGTAACAAAAATAGAGCGAGGTTTGCTGTCTATAGCAGGTACTTTACTAAATGGTCGCGTGCGCAGAGCAGACCATAAACCGGAAGCCTGCAAATTAGCAGCAACTTGTTCACCTGACAAGTGAGCCAAATCATCCGCAGCACAAGTGGCAAACTCGATGGCGCCATCACCATCAACGTCGATTACTACGGATTGGAGCACGCGCTGGGCGCCACGGTTAATTGCACTGACTACGCCAGCAGCAGGTGCCGTAAAATTAACACCCACTGTTTTCTTATCAGAAAAAAGCACCTGTCCGAGTTTCACTCGATCACCTACTCTGACTAGCATAGTTGGCTTCATGCCCACATAGTCAGTACCGATCACAGCCACTTGGCTCACCGCTGCTGCATCGTCGATGCTTTGCTGTGGAGCGCCAGATAATGGCAGATCCAGACCGCGTCTGATCTTGATCATAAGTCGTACCCAATTGAGAGTTGTTGGTTAGCTTTAGGGATTATCGCGCGGAAAATACCACACCCAACTAAAGCCCTTAAAAAAATCGGCTTTATTATACGAAAATTCGCAAAATTTTTCCAGCGTTCTGACAAAAAAGGCCACCCTCAGGCAGCCTTTTTTATGACCTTAGTCACTTGACTTTCAATGACATAGCTTAAATCGTCATTTTAAGGCGCAACCGCTTAAAGAGGCTGTCTAATCTTCGATAGGAAATGCAGGTAAGGCGGTGCTGGTAACATGCTGCAACATACGAATCACCTGACAAGAATAGCCAAATTCATTATCATACCAAACGTAAACAACACAATTTTTCTTACCCGTGGCCACCGTTGCTAAACCATCAACCACACCCGCAGCTCGAGAACCCACAAAGTCACTTGAAACAGCTTCAGGAGAATCGGTGTAATCAATTTGTTTTTGTAAATCAGAGTGCAGCGCCATATGACGCAAATAATCATTTAACTCTTCGCGTTCAACTTCAGCTTCTAGATTTAGATTGAGAATGGCCATAGAAACATTGGGGGTCGGAACTCGAATAGCGTTACCTGTCAGTTTACCTTCTAATTCGGGGAGGGCTTTAGCCACCGCTTTGGCTGCACCCGTCTCTGTAATCACCATATTTAACCCCGCCGCACGTCCGCGACGATCACCTTTGTGGTAGTTGTCAATCAGGTTTTGGTCATTTGTATAAGCATGCACTGTCTCAACATGCCCATTAGCCACCCCATATTTATCATTTAAAGCTTTCAAAATGGGCGTAATGGCATTTGTTGTGCAAGAAGCCGCTGACAATATCGTATCTGTGTCGTCGATGTCGTTTTGGTTAACCCCCATCACCACATTTTTAATGCCCTTACCAGGAGCCGTTAACATGACCTTAGACACGCCATTGGCTCGCAGGTGCAAAGACAGCCCATCTTCATCACGCCATTTGCCTGTGTTATCAATCACGACAGCGTTACTGATACCATAGTCAGTATAATCGATGGCATCGGGTGAACTCGCATAGATCACCTTAATCACATTACCATTAGCAATCAGAGCATTGTGTTCTTCATCCACAGTAATCGTGCCCTGGAAAGTTCCATGCACTGAATCGCGCCGCAACAGACTCGCCCGTTTAGCAAGATCGTTGTCACCACCCTTACGCACCACAATAGCTCGCAATCTCAAGCTCTGGCCACCACCCGTTTTATCAATCAATAAACGAGCTAGCAAGCGGCCTATGCGTCCAAAACCATACAGCACCACATCGGCTTGGGTTTTAGCGCTATCTTTGTTCACCGCTCCTTTTAAAGCATCAGTCACATAACGTTGCAAACTTTGACCCTTGCCATGATCTCGGAAACCAATGGCCAACTTACCGATGTCCACATGCACGTTCGATAAAGGTAAGGCTTGCAACACCTCAACCACCGGAAAAGTCTCGTGCACAGATAGCTTAGTGTGTTCTAACATGCGCGCAGCACGATGAGATTTTAAAATACTAATGACAGAGCGATTGACAACAGAGCGGCCAAATACCGACACTTCAACGTTATTCTCTCGATACACTTTGCCAATCAAGGGGATCATGGCTTCGGCTAATGCTTCACGTTCTTTCCAGTCTGAAAACACTTGTTCTTGGCTCACAATGAGTCCCTTTTTATGCCGGTCAAAAGCGGCTTAGATTTGGTTCAGGCGGCTAACCTTTAATTTCCCATTGTTGGGAGCGCATATTATCTTAGAAATAACCATATTTGGCAAACGCTGCAGACTTATATTTAACATTATTTACGCTAATACCAAGAAGCCAAAAATGGCATTTATATTAGACTCAATTGCAGCAAGTTTTTATTTTATTAATCCACACTGACTTTTGCAGGCTTTTAATGCAACTTAAAACATAAGTCATTACAATAGCGGGGTATTTTTTGCCAATAAGGCCCACGCTTTAGGACTTTCCGTGTTATTAAAACCTACCTATATACCCTCTAAGATCGGTCATAAGTCCAATTGGGGCCAAACCCATGGCGCGACTTCTGCTTTAGCCGTTGCTGAAGCGGCCCAATCTCATCAAGGACCCATTCTCACATTAGTCAAAGATACTGATGCCGCACTCAAACTCTGCGCTGAACTCACCTTTTTCCTGACTGGCACAGGGCTCGACTGTTTGATGCTACCGGATTGGGAAATACTTCCCTATGATAGCTTTTCAGCCCACCCCGACATCGTGTCTGAGCGCATCAGTACCCTTAATCAAATCAACCATTTAAGCCAAGGAGTAGTCATTGTTCCCGTGGCTACTCTTTTGCACCGTCTTCCCCCAATGAACTACCTAGCGGGTAATAGCTTTACCTTATCCACCGGGCAAGAGCTACCTCAAACACAATTTCGCCAGCGCTTAGATCAAGCCGGTTACTTGCTGACAGAGACCGTATCACAAGCAGGTGAATATGCCTTAAGGGGCGGCTTAATTGACCTCTACCCAATGGGCAGTCATGCGCCATTGCGCATCGAGTTATTTGACGATGAAATTGAAAGTTTACGATATTTTGATGCTGATAGTCAGCGCACGACAGCCGTTATAAACGAATTTAATTTATTACCCGCACGCGAGTTCCCATTAACAAAAGCCGCCATTAGCCATTTTAGGCAAAGCTTTACCAGCCAGTTTGATCTAGACCCAAAAGCCTGCCCCGTTTATCAAGATGTAAGCCAAGGTTATGCTCCAGCCGGGATTGAATATTATATCCCTCTATTTTTTAACTCTATGTCGACTCTGATGGATTATTTACCTGCATCCACCTTAGTGGTAAAGCAAGGTGATATAGAAGCTCAAGCCATCCATTTTTGGCAAGATATTGAAGCCCGATATGATGATTATAGCCATGACATTGAGCGCCCCCTATTAGCACCTAAACAACTATTTTTGTTCACTGATGAAATGTTTTCTGGGCTTAATCAATTCCCTATCATTGATCTTCAAGAAGGCGCTTTAACTGCTCCAGACCAAAATAAAGGCCGCTATAATTTAGGAGGGGCTCAGTCGCCTTTAGTGGCGATTAACAATCAATTGTCTAAACCCTTGCTAGCGTTAGCCACTCTTTTGCAAACTCAACAACAAAGCGTTTTGATCTGCGCTGAATCAGCAGGCCGAAAAGAAGCACTGTTGGACTTATTTAAGACCCTACCTGAGGCCCCAGAAGACGCCGAAGATTGGCTCGATTTTCTAACTAAAAGACCTCAGTTTGCAATCTGTGTTGCGCCTTTAGAACAAGGCTTGAACTTACCTGAACATCGGCTTTTGGTGGTCTGTGAAGCACAACTGTTTGGGCAAAAAGTACTTCAACGCCGACGCCGAGATAAGGCCACAGAAAACCCCAATACAGCCATTCACGATCTAGCTGAACTGAACATTGGCAATGCTGTGGTGCATCAAGACCATGGTGTTGGTCGATATAATGGCTTACAGAGCCTGACCATAGATGGCCAAGATGCGGAGTTTTTAGTATTACTTTATGCCAATGAGGCCACGCTTTATGTTCCCGTTTCTGGCATTGAACTATTGTCACGTTATTCAGGTGGTGAAAATGCGCCTCTACATAAATTAGGTGGCGAGCAGTGGACCAAAGCTAAACGCAAAGCTGCAGAAAAAATTAAAGATACAGCAGCTGAATTGCTGCATATTTATGCACTGCGTGAAGCTCGGGATGGATATGCATTTCCAAAACCAGATGAGAGTTACCAAGCATTTTGTGACGCCTTCCCTTATGAGGAAACACCAGACCAAGAACAAACCATTAAATCTGTGCTCAGTGACATGATGGCTGATCAACCTATGGACCGATTGGTTTGTGGCGATGTTGGTTTTGGTAAAACCGAAGTGGCCATGCGAGCTGCATTTATGGCCATCAATGGTGGCAAACAAGTGGCGCTTTTAGTGCCCACAACCTTACTAGCTCAGCAGCACTTCGAAACCCTCCGAGATCGTTTTGCCAATTGGCCTGTCAATGTCGCAGTGATGTCACGTTTCCAAACGACTGCTGAACAAAATAAAACCATGATCGAGGCTGAGAATGGCCAATTAGACATTTTGGTGGGTACCCACAAAATCCTGCAAGGTAAACTCAACTTTAAACGCCTAGGCTTGCTTATTATTGATGAAGAACATCGGTTTGGCGTGCAGCAAAAAGAGTCCTTTAAAAAGCTACGTTCAGAAGTCGATATTTTAACCCTCACAGCCACGCCTATTCCCAGAACATTAAATATGTCCATGGCAGGCATGCGCGACTTATCTATCATCGCCACACCCCCTGCTAGGCGAATTTCTATTAAGACGTTTGTTCGTCAAGATGACAAAAAACTCATCAAAGAAGCGATATTGCGGGAACTTCTGCGAGGTGGACAGGTTTATTACTTGCACAACGAAGTTAAAACGATTGAGCATAGTGCTGAAAAATTGCGCCAGCTTTTGCCTGAAGCGCGGGTCAGTGTAGCTCATGGGCAAATGCGTGAACGCAAGCTAGAAGAGGTCATGGGTGATTTTTACCATAAACGCACTAACGTTCTTGTGTGCTCAACCATCATTGAAACTGGCATTGACATTCCCACTGCTAACACGATTATTATCGAACGTGCAGATAAATTTGGTTTAGCACAATTACATCAATTACGGGGTCGTGTGGGTCGATCTCATCATCAAGCTTATGCTTATTTGATGACACCCCATCCAAAACAACTCAGTAAAGACGCCACCAAACGTCTCGAAGCCATTGAAGCCACTGCTGACCTTGGTGCAGGCTTTACTCTAGCAAGTCATGATTTAGAAATTCGTGGTGCCGGTGAACTTTTAGGTGAAGAGCAAAGTGGCCAGATGCAGGGTATTGGCTTTAGCTTATACATGGAGATGCTTAACCAAACCGTTGAAGCTATGAAAAAAGGGGAAACTCCAAATTTAGACCAACCCTTATCTCGAGGCACTGAAGTTAATTTGCATTTGCCCGCCCTTATTCCTGAGACATACTTACCCGACGTGCATAATCGCCTCGTCATGTATCAGCGTATTGCCAATGCTGAACATGATGGTGCACTGAGAGAGCTGCAAGTGGAAATGATTGACCGTTTTGGCCTACTACCCGATCAAATAAAAAATCTTTTCCGTCAAAATCGCTTGAAGTTAAAAGCTCAAGCCATGGGTGTAAAACGAATTGAAGCATCATCAAGCAGCGGGCGCATGGAGTTTGCCAAGACTACGCAGATAGATCCCATGGTGTTAGTCAAACTCGTACAAATGCAGCCCAAGAACTTTAGACTTGAAGGTGGCACCGTTTTACGTTTTACTTTACCCATGGAAAAAACAGAAACACGCTTCCAACGGATGGAAGACCTAATTAAACAATTGAGCTAAACATGCAAGCTAAACCCTTTTCACATTCGCAACTCACCTGGATGTTGCTGAGCGTTTTCTTAACGCTCCAGTCAACATTGGCTTGGACTGCAGAAGAGAAAGATGAAACTTGGTATCAAATAGAAGTCATTATCGCTAAACGAGGTGCTAACATTGAAACTTTGGAAAGCTTTGCATTTCGGCCAGACTCCATAGCCTGGCCACAGGGCCGAATTCTGCTTCCCTTTGACCCAGACACAAGCGACTTTACCGAACTAGAGAATGTTGAATTTATAGCCCTTCCATCAGAGCAACGCATGCTCAACAATGAAGTTCAAACACTCCATAATAATAAAAGCTATCAAGTTTTGATGCACCAAAGCTGGCGCCAAATCCTCCAAGGTAATAAAGCCATTAACTGGATCGACATTAAGGCAGGCAGTACTTGGGCCGGGCACCATCACCTTGAAGGGAGTTTAGGATTCAGTAAAGGACGTTTTTTACACGTTCATAGTCAATTACATTTAAACCAATTCCCAAGTATAGTCGATAAAAGTGATCTGCCTGAGCAAGCCAGATCTTTAATGACATGGCAAAGCTGGGTACCCACAGTAGAAAGGCGTTACAGTCTGATCCAAAGGCGCAAGATGCGCAGCAAAGAACTACATTATTTAGATCACCCTAAACTCGTACTTTTGGTTAAAATTATTCCTTATGAGCCAGCAGAGCCAATACTAGAAGCAGAGATTGTTTTAGAGGCAACTCCTGAGGACACGCCCACATTGGTGGATCTTACGGTGCTAAACGTCTTAGAGTGAAGGCTTGAGGCAGTTGCTTGGCCATTAGCTGGTCTAGCTGTTCAGCTTCGGTATGAGACTGAGGTCGAGGATAAATGGGCCGATGACGATCATTGTGCCAGTATTCCCAATTAAGCGTATGTTGGATAAATTCCAATGTAAACTGAGGGCTAATTTCCTGACATCCCAAAAGAATGACATCAAGGTAGGATTGGACGATAGGCGCACTGACTAAGCCTTGCTCTTGGTGGTTATATAAATACACCCATACCTGAGCATTGACAGTCAATGCTTGCGCACCCTCTAGGTAATCAACTTGCGCTAGATCTAGTTGAACTCTGACATAGTGATGCTCTCTTGCATCAAACTTTTCTAATTCAGTTTCAGGCACTTCAAATAACACACCATTGCAACAAGCCCCCAGCATAGGTCGTGCAGCAACAGCCCTCATACCCATACCTTTCCACCCAACCCAAGTGCGCTCGAGCCCTTGAACTCGAACCGCTAGAGAGTCACCCGCAATGCCAGTCAAACGTCGACTGGTACTATTAATTAGGCTACCGTAGCCAAAAATATAGTGCCGTTTGCTCATACGCCGTTGGCACCTGCTTCCTGTTGCGGCAACAGTTGGATAGTTTGTGTGGGGAATGCAAACTCCGCGCCATTTTGCGCAACAATGTCTCCAATTAATCCAAGAAGTTCTTGTTTAATTTCATGGAATTCAGCCCACTGGGTGGTCTTGGTAAAACTGTATACAAAAAAATCCACACTGTGAGAATTATAAGTATTCACATTAACCATAAGAGTTTGATGAGTATCAATGGCGGCATGGGCGAGTAACATTGCTTTCACTGCCACCGTGATGTCCTGAACTTTGGATTGATCCTGATAGCGCAGGCCAAAGGTCTCATAAAATCGGCGATTCGTCATTCGCGAGGGATTTTCTACTGAAATATTAGCAAAAGTTGCGTTAGGGACATACAGGGGACGCATGTCAAAGGTTCGAATACGGGTGATCCGCCACCCAATATACTCTACCGTGCCTTCAATTTCTTTGTCAGGGGAACGGATCCAGTCACCCACTGAAAACTGGCGATCCATATAGATCATTAAACCACCAAAAAAATTAGACAGAAGGTCCTTAGCAGCAAAGCCAATGGCGATACCACCCACTCCACCAAAGGCCAAAACGCCTGAAATAGAAAAACCAAAGTGTTGCATCAAGGCTAAGATGGCCGTAATAATGACTGACGCTTTCACCAACTTTCCCATGGCCTCTACTGTAGTTTTGTCCCAGGCATCTCTATTTTTCCCAGGGCGGGCTAACATGGCGACCACCACGTTGACCAAACGCACTGCAAACCAAGAGACCAACATAATTAACAAAGTATCACGCAAGGTCGCGACGAAATTAAGCGTATCTGCATCAAAGGCGTGGCTAACAATACCCACCACCCATGCCATACCGATTACCCAAACGCCCCAAGCTAGGGGCTTACGAGCAACATCTAATAATGCGTCATCCCATTCGTTTTCTGTTTTTTGGAGTTTTACTGCAAACTGTGAAAATAGCTTACGCACCAAAAAGTTAAATAGAAGCACCGCGAATACCAGTAAAAATATTTTACTCAGCAAGATTGATGGTGAGGAATCTAAACCTAAACTAAGTAAATACTGATCCATCATGTCCATTAACTCTCTCCTAAAATTGGTGCTTGGGCTGCACTTGCCATGACAGGCACTAGGTCAGCCATAATTTGATCTAAACTTCGGTGGCTTGCATATTCTCCTTCACAAATCGCTAATAGCGCTTCACTGCTGGAAAGAGAAAAAACTAACATTCCTAACAAATAATGGAAGCGCCAAAAGAACTGCTCGTTCGTCATAACTGGCATAAATTGACGTAAAATTTTCATGAAGTACAAAAATGAAGCACCGTATTGCTTCGTAAGATGTTTACGAAGGTGCCCTTGAGATTGACTATAAGCGGTGTTTATTAGGCGCGCAAAGACCGCTAGGCTATGGTGATTATGTTGGGCTACATATTGGCAAGATTGCGCCAATATATTAAACAGAATGCGCAGTTCGTGCTCATTATTCTGGCTCCGATGGGCACTTCTTTCATAGGTATTTAACTGCATCTGTAAGTGCTGTGAAAGCGGCCCTAAAAACCGATCTGTCACTGCTTGGATTAGACCTTTTTTGGAACCAAAGTGATAGTTTACCGCGGCGAGATTCACCTTGGCCTTGGTCGTAATTGTCCTCACAGACGTCTCTACAAACCCATGGGCTGCAAATTCAACTTCGGCAGCATCAAGAATCCGGTCAGTGGTAGCGTGGGTCATGGTAAGTTAAGGCTAATGGTCTATGTTTAAAACAGGTGTTTTAAACTAACACGACGGCACAGCCCTAGCAAGCGCAGAGTCACTAGAGATTGGCACAGGTTTAGTCATTAGGTAATTCGGGTGAGTGGCTATACAATCACGGCTTGGTTACTGTTTAATTACCCTTTAGCTACGTGTTAATAACGCCAGTAATTACGCCATCAAACCCGGTTATTTGTAGCAAAAATATTAGGTTCGCTTTATGTCTTTTCCAACACTCAGTAGAAATGTGTGGTTATTGTCTATCGCCCACATTTTTTCTTTTGCCGGCGCCTCTGTTACATTTTTTTTAGGGGGTATTATTGGTGCCCAATTAGCGCCGTCTCTATCATGGGCCACCATGCCTGTTGCAGCTATGGTGGTAGGTACTGCACTGGGCACCGTTCCTGCCGCCATAGTAATGAGTAAAAAAGGCCGCAGGTTTGGTTTTATTGGTGCATCAATTGTGGCTTCGGGGTCTGCCTTAGTTGGCGCTTTCGCATTATGGCACAGCCATTTTTGGCTCTATGGCCTGTCTTGTTTGACTTTGGGCATGAGCTACGCTTTCGTGCAACATTACCGCTTTGCGGCAGCAGAAAGTGTGCCCATAGAATTGGCACCAAAGGCTATATCGGCCATTTTATTATCCGGTGTTGCCGGCGCTTTTGTCGGTCCAAATGTGGTTGAGTACGCTCAAAACTGGATTCCACAGCGCGCTTTTGTTGGATCTTACCTTGCCTTAGCCGTCATGGTGGCTATACCCGCAGTGATTTTGTTTTGGCTCAACATACCCCAACCAAAACAAAAAAATATTTCAGGTCAAGGCAGAAGTATTAAACAACTTACCCAGAATCCTGATTTCATTTTAGCCGTTGTCGCGGCTACTGCATCATACGCCTTGATGGTATTTATTATGACAGCCTCACCCGTGAGCATGCATTTAGTGGATGGGCATAGCATTAGCCATGCGGGCATGGTTATTCAATGGCATATTGTGGGTATGTTTTTACCCTCTTTATTTATAGGTAGTTTAATCACTCACTATGGCCATAGAAGAATGATGCTCATAGGCATTGGGGCGTTAATGGTGTGCATTAGCGTTAGCCAAGTTAATCAAAGCGTCGCTGGATATTGGCTGAGTTTAGTATCTTTAGGCATCGGTTGGAACTTTATTTTTGTGAGTAGCACATCACTCATCGTCACTACCTATCGAGAGGCAGAAAAATACCGTGCCCAAGGCTTTAATGAGCTGATGGTATTTGGTGCCCAAGCCATCGCTTCATTATCTGCTGGATGGCTGCTACTGGCCACTAGCTGGCAAACAATCAACTTAATGGGACTGCCTTTACTAGGCTTATTGTTAATGGTCATCTGGTGGAGTTATAAAAAACTTAAACAGCAGCATTAAGAACACGCCTTGCCCACGCTACATCGTTGACAAACACCGCATCGACACCTATTTTTTTTAAGCGCAGCAAATCCTCAGCCTGCTTTACTGTATACACTCTTATCGCTAAACCACGGGTATGGGCATCATGCACCAGTTCTGTATCAGTAGTTTCCACATCACTGTGTAACGCCTCAGCACCCATGTCGGCGGCTAACTGCGATAATGTAATGGGACAAGAAGCAATCAGTGGCGCAATATTGGCTTGAGGCAAAATGCCTCTTAACGCCATTAATACACGATGGTCAAAGGCTGATACGCACAATTGTTTTAGTTCAAAGCTTAAGCAATCGACTGCATAGGTGATTTCTGCAGCCACTTGATGCACTAAATCATTCGATTTAAGCTCTATATTAACGTCACAGCGACCAGCCACTAGGGTTAAAACCTGTCTTAAACTAGGTGGCGCGTGACCATCCCCAGCATTAAGCAATTGCCACTGCTCAAGACTATATTGCTGCACTAAACCTGTTCCATTGGTGGTTCGGTCGACACTAATATCATGCATAACCACCACCTCCCCAGACATCAAACGCACGTCCAACTCAATACCATCAGATTGCTGTAATAGCGCCAGTTCAAATGCTGCCATAGAGTTCTCTGGCGCTAAATCGCTCACACCACGATGGGCAAATAATTGCATAAAAATAATCACCTAAACGAAATTTATGTGGGAGTATTGTGCCCTTTAATAATCAGCCTGCCAACCCACTTTTTCACCCTACCTAATTGTTTATTGATACCTTGGAAAGCTTGATTAGGTAACTGTCTTAAGCGTCAAGTTATTGATACACTGATGGCTGCAGAAACCACCGAGTCCCAACAAATTCATTAANNGCACTAACATAGGCACTAACATGATCACTCAGAACACAGACTACGATTACATCATCGTAGGTGCTGGATCCGCTGGCTGCGTGCTTGCCAATCGACTTTCTAAGAACCCAAAGAATAAAGTTTTGCTATTAGAAGCTGGTGGTAAAGACAATTACATTTGGATTCATATCCCCGTGGGATATCTTTATTGCATGGGTAACCCCCGCACAGACTGGGGGTTTAAAACGTCCAAGCAAAAAGGTTTGAACGGTAGACAAATCAATTATCCCCGTGGGCGGGTTCTAGGTGGCTGTTCATCCATCAATGGCATGATATACATGCGCGGTCAGGCCAACGATTACGATGCTTGGCGTGACATGGGCAATTTAGGCTGGGGTTGGGACGATGTGTTACCGTATTTTAAAAAATCAGAAGACTATTATGCAGGAGCTGACGATTATCATGGCAGTGGAGGTGAGTGGCGGGTAGAAAAACAACGTCTATCGTGGGAAATATTAGATGCCTACCGTGATGCTGCACAAGAGGCTGGTATCGACAAAATTGAAGACTTTAACTCTGGAAATAATGAGGGTTCGTCATATTTCCGAGTCAATCAGAAAAACGGCTGGCGTTGGAATACGTCAAAGGGTTTCTTAAGGCCCGCGCTGCAGCGTGCCAATTTGACTGTGGTCACCCAAGCCCAAGCGCAACGGGTAATCTTTGATGGGAAGCGCGCTTGCGGCGTAGAAGTCAATATTAAAGGCTCAACTGTCACTTATCAAACCCATCATCTTCATGGTGAAGTGATTCTGTGTGCAGGCACTATTGGTTCCCCACAAATTCTTGAACTTTCTGGCATTGGCAACCCTGTTCATTTAAACAAGGCAGGTATTGATGTGGTGCATCAGTCCAATGAAGTGGGAGAGAACCTGCAAGATCACTTGCAGTTACGCGTGGCTTTTAGGGTAGAAAATGCAGCCACCCTCAATCAGCGAGCAGGTTCCTTATTGGGGCGCATTGGTATAGGACTGGAATACTTATGGTCACGCAAGGGGCCCATGTCAATGGCCCCGAGTCAGTTGGGCATATTTGCAAAATCTAGCCCCGAAGTTGAAACTGCGGATTTGGAATTCCATGTGCAGCCCATGTCATTAGAGAAGTTTGGTGATCCTTTACACCCCTTCCCGGCGTTCACAGCCAGTGTTGTGCCACTCCGTCCACAAAGCCGTGGTTCAAGCCATATTGAGTCTGCAGATGCTTTAGCACATCCTATTATTAATCCTAATTACCTAAGTCATGATGGGGATAAACGAGTGGCAGCCAATGCCATTAGATTAGCTCGAACTATTGCCCAACAAGCCGTGATGGAAAAGTATAATCCAATCGAAATAAAGCCGGGACAAGCTTACCAATCCGATATAGATTTGGCTAAAGTAGCAGGTGAAATAGGCACCACTATTTTTCATCCAGTAGGAACTTGTCGCATGGGGGCAGACGAAAAAGCCGTAGTGGATATAGAATTACGAGTGAATGGGGTGAGTGGTTTACGAGTAGTCGATGCATCCATTATGCCAACCATCACATCAGGCAACACCAACTCCCCCACCATCATGATCGCTGAGAAGGCGGCCGATATGATTTTACACAGTCAAAAATAACTGGATCCATTAATCATGGCATTAAATACATCATCGCCGCATATCATTTGGCTTAAAAATCCCTTGACCATACTCGCCAACAACGCCGAGGGTGGGTTAGTCATTGAAGGCCAGAAAATCATTGAATTAGTCCCCCAAGGGCAGCATCCTAACCATGCCTATAGTGAAGTCATGGAGTGCAGTGATCTAGTGATACTGCCTGGATTAATCAATGGCCATCATCATTTTTACCAAACCCTCACTCGGGCATTACCTCAAGCCCTCAACAAGCCTTTATTTGGTTGGCTGCAAAGCCTTTACCCAGTATGGGCGGGGCTAGAGCCAGACATGCTCTACCAAGCCACTCGCTTAGCCTTAGCAGAGCTATTGTTGTCAGGTTGTACGAGCGCCGCCGACCACCACTACTTGTTTCCTGAAGCACTTACAGAGGCTATGGACATTCAAGCTGAAGCAGCAGCCAGCATGGGTATGCGCATGACTATGACCCGCGGTTCTATGAGTTTAGGCACCGATGATGGTGGCCTGCCACCCCAAAACACGGTACAGCAAGAAGACATCATATTAGCTGATAGTGAACGGGTTATTAAGCGTTATCACAACGCCGCAGAAGGCAGCATGATGCAAGTGGCTTTAGCCCCTTGTTCGCCTTTTTCAGTGACCCCAGAACTGATGGGGCATTCAGCCACATTGGCTGCGGAACATAAAGTAATGCTGCACACCCATTTGGCAGAAACCATTGATGAAGAGAACTTTTGTGTTCAGCGTTTTGGTTTACGCACAGTTGATTACCTTGACAGTGTAGGCTGGCTTGGCCCACAAACTTGGCTTGCCCACGGCATTCATTTTAACACCGATGAAATTCAACGTTTAGGTGCTGCAGGTACAGGCATCTGTCACTGCCCCACTTCAAATATGATGCTTGCCTCTGGCATAGCGCCAGTGCGAGAACTAGAAGTCGCTGGCTGCCCTGTGGGTTTAGGTGTGGATGGATCAGCATCTAACGATGGCTCGAATATGATCCAAGAGGTGCGCCAAGCGTTATATTTACAACGCTTAAAATACGGTGCTCAGGTGAGTCACTTTGATGCCTATCGCTGGGCTACTGAGGGTAGCGCCAAGATGTTAGGCCGTTCCGACATTGGGTCTTTAGTCGTCGGTAAACAGGCCGATATTGCCTTTTTCAAACTTGATGAAATGCGCTTTAGCGGCAGCCACGACCCATTAGCCGCACTCCTACTGTGTGGGGCCCACCAAGCTGAGCATGTGATGGTGGCTGGGCGATGGCGAGTTAAGAAGGGATTGATTGAAGGCTTAGACGTGAGCCCATTATTACAACATCATGGTGCCGCAGCTAAGGCTTTAGCAGCAAAAATTAGTTGGTAAAAAAGGTATTTTAATGAATGATATTTTAGTCAGGCCTGGTTTACTCGGTGATTTGGATGTCATCAACAGTATTTATAATCACTATGTTTGCCATACGCATGTGACTTTTGACATAGAGCCATGGCCCATGACAAAGCGACTGGACTGGTTTTCAAAGTTTGATGGAAAAGGCTATCAATTGTGGGTTGCTGAAGTGGATAGTAAAGTACAGGCCTTTGCTTACACAGGTCAGTTTCGCACCAAGGCCGCCTACAACAGCTCTGCAGAAGTGACTATTTACAGCCATCACCAATTACAAACCAACGTTACAGGCAAAGTTAAAACTGAAAATAAAGGTGCAAGTAAAGGCGTAGGTAAGGCTTTATACAAGGCACTATTACCAAATTTAGCGCAGTTTGGTATCCATCGTTTATACGCAGTCATTGCCCTGCCAAATAAAATATCGATGGGTTTACACCAACAAATGGGGTTTAAACAAGTCGCCATACTTGATGAAGTGGGTAGTAAATTTGGCCATATGATCAGTGTGGCCATGTTAGAAAAAAGACTCTAGCCAGCCCCGTATGACTGTGAGTGATTAGCATTCATAAAAAAAGCCGGTGCTAGCTCAATAAGCACTGGCTTTTTTTAATCAACAACCTGTTACGAGGCAGATCTAGACTAACAGACTGCATACCAGCATACACTTGAATGCGTCTAAGCTTTATTAACCTTAACCCTGAATAGGACTAGCCTTTAACGATATTATGCTCTGGGCCGAAGGGGAACTTAGTAATGTTCTGCGCGCCTACTTCACCCACCACTAAAATATCATGCTCACGGTAACCACCAGCCCCTGCCATGCCTTCTGGTAACATGATCATGGGTTCAATAGACACCACCATGCCGGGCTCTAACACCGTATCGACGTCTTCACGAAACTCAAGACCTGCTTCACGGCCATAATAGTGACTCAAAGTACCAAACGAGTGGCCATAGCCAAACGTGCGGTGTTGCAGCACATCGTGTTCTGCAAAGATTTCGTTAAGCNNGCTCGTGGGCCACATCGCTGCACTTTACACCGGGCTTAACCAACTCCAGACCTCGGCGGTGAACCTTACAGTTGATTTCCCATAATTCTAGATGTCGATCACTTGCATGCTCAGAGAACAAGGTGCGTTCCAGTGCTGTGTAATAACCTGCAATCATCGGAAAACAGTTAAGACTTAGAATGTCTCCCGCTTCAATTTTGCGGCTAGTCACCGGGTTGTGCGCTCCATCGGTATTCATACCCGATTGAAACCATACCCACGTGTCCATTAACTCGCCATCAGGAAAGGTTTTAGCAATCTCACGAATCATAGCTTGCGTACCTGCCATGGCTACCTCGTACTCTGGCACCCCCACAGCAATAGCATCACGAATGGCTGCACCACCGATGTCACCTATGCGTGAGCCGTGTTTAATGACTGCAATTTCTTCCGCCGACTTAATCATGCGCATGTGCATGGTGGGCACACCAATGTCAGCAAACTCTGAGGATGGGAAACTAGATTTCACGATATCCATAGTGGCTAAGGGCATGTGATCATATTCTACGCCTATACGACTGCCCGGCTTAATGAGATTTTGAAGAGCCACAAAGAAGTTACCTTTTTGCCAATCAGTGTAAACCACATTGTCTCCCAACTGGTTACGACGAAAAGGCTGGCCGCCATCAATATTTGCAGTGACCGTGGTGTAGTTGTCTTGGGTGACTACCAAACCATAGTCGCGACCAAAACGGCAATAAACAAAATCTGAAAAGTAGTTTATATTATGATAAGAAGTTAACACGACCGCATCTACATTGGCGTCTGCCATGTGTGCACGTAATTTCGCAAGACGGTTACTTAGCTCTTGCTTAGAAAAAGTAGCAGTCACTTTTTGGCCGTTAGGAATTTCGATGGTACGAGGCATATTTTGTGGATTCATGGCGATCACCTATACTTTAAAATATTGGACTTCTAGCGACACCACTAGAGGCAAAACTGAACGGATGCATTCTAGGTTTTCTTTTGACATTAGTAAAATAAATAAATTAAATTTAAGCATAAATAAAATAAATGTATAAAGAAGAACCCACAGCAACCTGCCAAGGACTAACTATGTCATTAATTGCAAATACGCCCAAACCACCCTATTTTGCTGTGATTTTTACCTCTACCCGCACCAAAGATGGGCATGGATATGATGCCATGTCTGATAAAATGGTTGATCTAGCTCAACTTCAACCTGGATTTTTAGGACTAGAGTCAGCTCATGAATCTGTGGGTATTACCGTATCTTATTGGGCAGATCTGGCTTCAATCACCCATTGGAAAGCCAACGTTGAGCACCTAAACGCGCAAGCAATGGGCCATTCATCTTGGTACTCCTCGTTTAAAGTTCGAATTGCCAAGGTAGAACGAGATTACGGCCTCTCAATCTAACGCCTAAAATCTGAGCTAGCTTTGCCACTTTTTTTATCACTCATGAGCACACTCGTAAACTTAGTTCTAATATCTTCAAAAAGTGAGTCAAAAGCATCCCAAAGCAATCAAGTGGGTGTGATGCAAGCAACAAAGGGAGAGAGTGATGCTATTGCCCTTGCAATACATTCGTATATTGGCCATATTGTGCAATATTTTGAACATAATAAAGCAGAGAATGCCTGACCATGGCCAAGAATAAGCTCATTAGTGACGTTCCTATGATTTCTATGTACGCCAACCAATTTAGTTTTTTGGCACGACCTTTAAGCCGAGACATGACACAAGGATTTGATGCGGCTCTGGTGGGCTTACCCTTTGACTTAGCCACTACAGGCCGAGCAGGTACCCGTTCTGGGCCTAATGCAGTGCGGCAAGCTAGTAGCAACGTAGGCTGGGAAGGTCGACGCTGGCCGTGGGCTTTTGATGCCTTTAAATACCTCAAAGTGACAGATTATGGTGATTTAGATTTTATTCCTGGTCACCCACAAGATCTGAACCGTGAAATAGAACAACACGCAGACGCTATTATTAGTGCAGGCACTTGTATGCTGAGTGTGGGTGGCGACCATTATGTGGCCTTGCCATTGCTGCGGGCCCACGCCAAACATTACGGTAAGATGGCTTTAGTGCATTTTGACGCCCATACAGACACCTACCCTAACGATACGGAAATCGATCATGGCAGCATGTTTTACCATGCCCCTAAGCAAGGATTAATAGACCCTGAGCATTCCATACAGGTCGGTATACGTACAGAATTTAGGCCTGAAGATCATGAATTCAAGGTGATTGATGCAGCCCAAGCCAATGATATGAGCGCCGATGATATTGTGGCGTCAATTATAAAAAGAGTCGGCCAACTGCCCGTTTACCTATCTTTTGATATTGATTGTTTAGACCCAGCTTATGCTCCCGGCACTGGCACCCCAGTGGTGGGCGGATTAAGCACCGATAAGGCATTGAAAATTATTAGGGGTTTAAAAGACGTTAACATCGTGGGTTTTGATCTAGTAGAAGTGAATCCGGCCTATGACCATGCCGAAATAACCGCCTTAGCAGGGGCTACCATTCTACTTGAGTATATTTATTTATTGGCTCACAAAAAATATCAAGCAAGCCTTTAAGTAACTTTAAATAGCTTTAACTGGTTTTAAAAGCCATACACAAGTTTTGCGAGACTAATCAATTCATCACTAAACTAGCCTTTTAGCCAAGGATTATGCCCTTTAGGGACAGGTTTAATGAACGGTTTTTCAGACTCGGGCTCAAATGCTTGAGAGACTGGACTAGGGGCTGTTGTGGGTGCAGGGGCAGCTCTTGGTACTGGGTTAATTCGAGTGGCTGCCAAAGCGGCCTCAGTTTCTAGCACCATTAGCGCCTCTAAACGTATTTTTTCGTCGTGGGCTGCGGCGATTTGGTCTTGTTCGGCCAAACTAATGGCATCCATGTCATACACGAAAGAACCCACATATTGGACGTATTCATCTTCGTGAATTTTCGTTAGTTTATTGCGATATTCAAAATCAAACAACAAAATAATCCAGCTCACCTGTGGATGGCCCATCTTCGTAATTTTGTGGATCACCCCTTCACCGTAAGCACTAGAGTATGAACAATCTTCAATAATACTTTTAACTGAGGCCATGCCGCTTGCCACACCATTAGTTTCCATGTTTTCATGGTCGTATTCATTGATCAAAAAGTTTTTGGCCCAAGGGTCTAAACCCTCTTCATCCTCCACAAAATAACTATCTGGAATAGTTTCATAACTAATGGTCGAACACCACACCGACACTTTGCCGTATTTTTCAAAGTTAGGAAGGGGTGTTTTATCAATTGTTGTGGGAGTTGAAGCCATTAAGAAAGCCTAATTGAGGGTGCTGATGCAGTTGCCGAAAAATAACACAAAGCCCTTAATTCTTCAATCACATTTGCTTTTACAAAGGACACACAGTGCTACCATATCTTGAAACATTTCAACAACTCGCCTCACAATATTTCCATCAAGAGCGTCCAGTAAGTGACCCAATTAATGCCGCACAACTTAGCCAGATTGTGGATTTTAGTCTGGGAGCAGAAGGTGCTGAACTCGCCGATTTAAAACGAGCGGCGGGCCAATATCTAGACTATCAACCTGATAGTGCTCAGGTCGATTTTTTTAAACTACTTTATTCTGGGCGCAATAATCCTGCCCTGTTAGGTGATTGGGTCACTAGTCTCAGTAACGCTAACATGCACACCTACCAAATGAGTCCTGTAGCAACATTAATGGAGCAGGAACTCATCAACCAGTGGAACCGTTTGGTGGGCTTTACCAGCGACGCAAATACGGGTGATGGGGTCATGGTGTCTGGCGGCAGCCAAGCTAATCTTATCGCCATGATGATGGCCCGTCATCAAGTCTGCCCAGAACTCAGAAGCAAAGGCTTTGGTGGCCAAGTATTAGTCGCTTTTGTGTCTGATCAGGCTCATTATTCGGCTCAAAAAGCCGCCAATGTGCTGGGCATCGGTACCGAAAACTTGATCGCTGTCGCTTCTGATGACCAAGGTCGGCTTAGCCCTATTGCACTCAAAAAAGCTGTAGAACAAAGCATAAAACAAGGCCATACCCCCTTTTTTATTGGACTAACTGCAGGCACCACAGTATTAGGTGCATTTGATCCAGTACCCGAGTGCAGAGCCATTGCCGACCAATATAACTTATGGTTGCATATCGATGGTGCTTGGGGGGCTCCAGTATTATTTTCTCAAAAACACAAGCATTTATTGGAAGGCTGTGAATTAGCAGATTCATTTGCTTGGGATGCCCATAAGCTGATGAATGTGCCTATTACGGCAGCCGTTATTTTAACTCGCCATGCAGATGTTTTAACCCAAACTTGCGGTGGGGGTGGTACCGAGTATTTGTTTCATGCTGATGAAAATTCCGCCCACAATTTAGGCCAAAAATCTATTCAGTGTGGGCGCCGAGCGGATGCATTAAAGGTGTGGCTCAGTTGGAAAGCTATCGGTAGCAATGGCTTTGAAAATAAAATAGATCAGTTGCAAGACATAAAACTAGGCTGTGTTGCGGCCATTGAAACCTCCCCCCATCTACACATGATTGGCCCTGCGCCTTATCTCAATGTTTTGTTTCAATTTTGCCCCTCCGCTTTATTAACTGAAGCCCAACTGCGTCAATTGAATATTGCCATATGCAAGCAAATGCAAGCTGAAGGTGGCGCCTTTGTAGACTATGCAAAATACCAAGGTAAAACCGGGATTCGCCTAATACTGGGCAACAGTGATACTCAAACCAGTGACATTAAGCGCTTACTGAGTCACTGCATTAAAACAGGTCAAAAACTGAGCAGCGAATGCTAAGAAGAAGTTTTCCAAATATGGCTATTGGTTGCCGCTGACTTAGGCTTTTTTAATGCTTGAGTTGTGGGTGTGGTAGAGGCTGAGGGGCGAGTTTGTGCTTGATATTCATGTTGGGGCTTAAGTGGTTTGCCTCGCACGATAGCATAAACATAAAGTGACTCCACTTTATCCCGAGCCCACTGAGTTTTGCGCAAAAACTTAAGGCTAGATCTAACACTAGGGTTAGCCCTGAAACAGTTTAAGTTAACTTGTTCTGCCAACACATCCCAACCAAAGGTATCCACCAAATCTGTCACGATTTGTTCAAGTTTAACCCCATGCAGAGGGTTATGCGGTTGTTCAGTGGACATCGTTGTTCTACCTGATAAAATTTCATCCCATTATCACCAACATGCAGCCACTAAACAACCGGTAATGTTCATCTGCAATTTACTGATAATCATCCTAATAATCATTCTAAGTGACATATTCTTGTCATTGACGCAGTTTTTAACCAAGCTCAGCTTTTCCTGTTCATCGTTAGCCCGTATAATTGCGCCTTGAAAAGCCAGCCTTTGCACCCTTGACGTGCAACAGACCGTTTATCTATCACTAAAAATTAGCATTGGTTAAAGTCGTTTAGCCAATTTTGACACATTGCAGACCACAGGGTATCCATGATCAAAGTCGAATCAGTGAGTAAGCGTTTTGGCGGTGTACATGCCGTTAATAACACCTCCATCGAAATAGCCAAAGGCTCCATCACTGGACTCATCGGCCCCAACGGAGCAGGTAAAACCACATTATTTAACATGATTGCGGGTAATCTAACACCCACTTCAGGCCATATTTACCTCGATGGTGAAGATGTCACAGGAGTGCCACCCTATGAATTATTCCATAAAGGGCTGCTGCGAACATTTCAAATCGCTCATGAATTTGGCACCTTAACAGTGCTAGACAACCTAATGATGGTGCCGTCGCAGCAAGCCGGTGAAAACCTCCTCGATGCATGGTTTCGTCCATCATTAGTGCGAGCGCAAGAAATTAAAGTACGTGATAAAGCCATGGAAGTGATTGATTTTCTTAATTTGGATCATGTGGCTCAAGAATTAGCAGGTAACCTGTCTGGGGGCCAAAAGAAACTCTTAGAACTGGGTCGCACCATGATGGTAGATGCGAAGGTTGTGTTGCTAGACGAAGTGGGGGCCGGCGTCAATCGCTCTTTGCTGCGTGAGATTGGCGAGGCCATCGTCCGTTTGAACCAAGAAAAAGGTTACACCTTTTGCATGATCGAGCATGATATGGA
>DDCR01000184.1 GCA_002335115.1 Oceanospirillaceae bacterium UBA2001 | reverse complement strand
CACGGCAAAGCACAAGCGGTTTACACCAATAAGGCCTAAAATATTACAAAATATCACCTAGGATGCGCCAAAAGAGAGCAGGCACAAAAAAGGGCGCTCACGCGCCCTTGTTCAAACCACCCCTCACACCCAACCCATGGTCGTGTGCGAGACCCGAGTCACATCACTAAATGGCGAATATCACCCAACACTTTGGCTAAATATTGAGTAAAACGAGCCGCGTCAGCGCCATTTACGGCACGATGATCGTATGACAGACATAAAGGCATCATTAGCCTTGGTTGAAACTCACTACCATCCCAACGAGGCTGCATGTCTGCTTTGGACACTCCTAATATAGCCACCTCTGGTGTATTCACGATAGGCGTGAATGCAGTGCCACCGATGCCCCCCAGACTAGAAATAGTAAAGCAACCACCTTGCATGTCGGCTGGCATTAATTTCTTGTCTTTAGCCTTCGCTCCCATGGCAATCACTTCTTCTGCTAATTGCCATATGGATTTCTGATCAACATCACGAATAACTGGCACCATAAGCCCTGCTGGTGTATCTACGGCGATACCAATATTGATATAGTGCTTTTGCACGATGTGTTCGCCATCATTATCTAACGATACATTAAATTGTGGGTACTGACGCAAAGCCATGGCACAGGCTTTAAGCATAAATGGCAAAGGCGTAACCTTGGTACCTTTTAGCGCTGCTTCTGCCTTTAGGCCCTTGCGAAACAGTTCTAGATCGGTAATGTCCGCATGATCAAACTGAGTCACATGGGGTACATTAAGCCAACTGCGAGTCATATTTTGCGCAGTAATGCGTTGCACCTTCGTCATTTTAATGCGATCTATGCTGCCAAACTGGCTAAAGTCGATAGCAGGGGGCTGCTCTATGCCGTGACCTTGCATGGACTGAGCCGCGGGCTGTTGCATTTGTTGCTTCACAAAAGCCTGTACATCTTCTTTTAATAACCGGTCTCTTGGCCCTGTGGCTGGCACTTTAGACAGATCCACACCTAATTCCCGAGCCAACATACGCACTGCAGGACCCGCATGAACCGCACCAATAGTGCCTGCATTAACCACTTCAGCTACTGCTTCCACCTTGGCCACCGTAACGCTAGGTGCCACACTTACATTAGGGGCTTGAGCAGCCTTAGGAGCTGCAACTGGAGTTTGGTCAACTGCTGGCACTGGTGCTAAAGCCTCTGAGGCAGCAGACGCTGCTTTCCCATCAACCATGACTTCAGGCGCAACGGACTGTGCCCTAGTTGCCAAAACTGCAATGGTATCACCCACATTAAGCTTGCTACCTTCAGCCACGTTAATCTGCAGCACAGTGCCGGCAAATTCAACAGGAATCTCCATCGAGGCTTTGTCAGTCTCAAGCACTATAAGACTGTCTCCTTCAGCTAACTCATCACCAACTTTAACACTAACCTCAATCACCTCTACATCCACTGCGCCACCTAAATCTGGCACCAGGGCCAATTGTTCTAAAGCAGGCTCTGACTCTGCCACAGAAGCTTGCACTGGCGCATCAGCGATCGCAGTAGCCAAAGGCTCTACTACCATTTCAACTTTAGCTTGAACTGAAACTTGAGGCTCTGCCTCTTTAGCTTCATCTGGCACTGATTCTGTTTCAATTTCCACCATGAGGTCACCTAAACTACAGGTATCACCTTCTTTTAATGCAATGCTTTTAATGACTCCGGCAATTGATGCAGGAATTTCCATTGACGCTTTATCTGTCTCCACCACAAGGATAGAGTCACCCTCACTAATCACATCACCCACAGCGACGCATATCTCGATCACCTCTACGTCTGCTGCACCACCCATGTCTGGGACCATCATTTTACTTGTTGCCATGTCTTTGTCCTCGTCTCGTCAGCAGCTTAAAGGTGTACTGGATTTGGCTTATCACTGTCGATATTGAACTTTTTAATGGCCCGCGAAACCTCGCTCACCTTAATTGTGCCATCTTCTGCTAGGGCTTTTAGGGCTGCAACCACAATGTAGTAACGATTGACCTCAAAAAACTCTCGCAATTTTTCACGACTGTCACTACGACCATAACCATCGGTGCCCAGCACCTTAAAATTAGCCGGCACAAATTCCCGAATTTGCTCAGCAAAGGCTTTAACATAATCAGTAGCCGCGATGACTGGGCCTGCATGACCTGACAAACATTCTTCAACATAACTTTGCTTTGGCTCTGCCTCGGGATGTAACATATTCCACCGATTGACGTCCTGAGCGTTACGCCCAAGCTCATTAAAACTTGTCGCACTCCAGACATCTGAACCTATGTCGAACTCTGCTGCCAAAATGTCTGCCGCCGCTTCCACTTCTCTTAAAATGGTACCGCTGCCCATTAATTGCACACGCTTTTTAGCTTTCGACTTAATTTCATTTAATAAGTACATGCCTTTAACAATGCCAGCCTCACAGCCCACCGGCATATCTGGCTGATGGTAGTTTTCGTTCATCACGGTAATGTAGTAGAACTTGTTTTCTTTTAGCTCATACATACGGTGCAAACCATCTTGAATAATCACCGTTAGCTCGTAGGCATAGGTGGGATCATAGGTCACACAGTTGGGTATGAGATTACCCATAATATGGCTGTGTCCATCCTCATGCTGCAAACCCTCACCATTGAGAGTGGTGCGGCCTGCTGTTGCTCCAATGAGGAATCCACGGGCCTGACTGTCACCCGCTGCCCACGCTATGTCTCCCACTCGCTGAAAACCAAACATCGAGTAAAAAATGTAAAACGGCACCATGGGATAATTGTTATTACTGTAAGAGGTTGCACAAGCCAACCAGGCAGCCATTGCACCTGCTTCGTTAATCCCTTCCTCTAAGATCTGTCCTGCCTGATCTTCACGGTAGTACATCACTTGATCTGCATCATGGGGCACATACTTTTGCCCTTCTGCCGTATAAATGCCTAACTGACGGAACATGCCTTCCATACCAAAAGTACGCGCTTCATCTGGCACAATGGGCACCACACGCTCACCGATGTCTTTATTTTTAACCAGTGTTGTAAGGGTGCGAACAAACGACATGGTGGTCGAGATCTCACGTTTGCCACTGGACTTTAACTGACCAGCCAGAGAATCTAGCGTGGGTGTTTTTAAACTCTCAAAATCGTTACGACGACTCGGCAGAACACCTCCTAGGGCATCTCTTCTGGCGCGCATATACTTCATTTCAGGTGTATCTTGCGCCGGGCGATAATAAGGCACAGTTTTAATTTGATCACGGGTTAAAGGAATATTAAAGCGTTGGCAGAAACTTTCCATTTCATCCATATCCAGCTTTTTCAGGGAATGAGTGGGGTTTTTGGCTTCGCCTGACTTACCCATGCCATAACCTTTAACCGTTTGTGCCAAAATCACGGTGGGCTTACCTTCCGTATGAGTCGCCTCATGATAGGCCGCATAAACCTTATACGGGTCGTGGCCACCGCGGTTAAGCTTCATGATGTCTTCGTCAGTATAGTCGGCCACCATGGCTAACAATTCTGGGTATTTGCCAAAGAAGTGCTCACGAGTATAAGCGCCTCCCATAGCCTTATAATTCTGTAACTCACCATCTACCACTTCATTCATGCGCTGCTGCAATAATCCATGGGTGTCACGCTCTAAGAGTGGGTCCCAATGACGCCCCCAGATCACCTTAACCACATGCCAACCTGCGCCTCTAAATATACCCTCAAGCTCTTGGATAACTTTGCCATTACCACGCACTGGGCCATCTAAACGCTGCAGATTACAATTGATGACAAAAATAAGATTGTCTAGCTTTTCACGCCCAGCAAGAGATATGCAGCCTAGAGATTCAGGCTCATCACACTCACCATCACCGATAAAGGCCCACACTTTCCGGTTCGTATTATCAACCAAGCCACGCTGTTGCTGATAGCGCATGATGTGAGCCTGATGAATGGCCTGAAGGGGCCCAAGCCCCATAGAGACCGTAGGGAACTGCCAATAATCTGGCATTAACCATGGATGCGGATAGGAAGATAATCCATTGCCACCCACTTCACGACGAAAATTGTCCATCTGCTCATCGGTGAGACGGCCTTCCAAATAGGATCGCGCATAAATACCCGGCGAAATATGACCTTGGAAAAACACCAAATCTCCCTCTTGTTTATCGGTATTGCCACGGAAGAAATGGTTAAAACCAATGTCATATAAAGTGGCAGACGAAGAGAAGCTGGCAATATGCCCACCCAGACCGTCATCATTATCATTAGCACGCATCACCATGGCCATGGCATTCCAACGAATTAAAGAACGTATACGACGCTCCATGAATAAGTCGCCAGGCATGCGCTGCTCATCACTTGGCGCAATCGAATTGACGTAAGGAGTGGTGAGCGAGTTGTCTAGTTTAGCCCCCTGTAAACGGGCCTGCTCACCAAGTTTGGTTAATATATATCGAGCACGCTCAGCACCCTCGTTTTTAATTACTGATGTTAAAGCGTCCAACCACTCTTGTGTTTCAATTGGATCTACATCTGAAAGACTCTGTGTCACGTTTTTCCCCTATTCACTCTTGCAAAAGCAACTTGTTTCTGCGCAACGAAAATTTTGTGTAGTAATACTACATTAATAACCAAAAAAATGCCAGTTTGGGTGACTAAAAATACCTATGAGTAAATATTTTACATTTAAAAATTATATCCCAGACCGCCTCATAGCGCGCTCTTGGCGGGTTGAATCTTTACTTTGTTCAATAATAGCTTCTTTTACAAAGGTCAAGTGGTCATGAGCCGCATTACGTGCTTTTTCTGGATTTTCTCCAACAATCGTATCCAATAGCACACGGTGTTGGTCATGAATCACTTGGCGAGTGTCACGTTTGCGATACACACTTTCCAAGTTGGAATAAATGTTCTCATGCAGTAAGGTAAATAAAGAACGCATGGTATGCAATAACACGGCATTATGCGACGCTTCGGCAATGGCCAAATGAAACTCAGCATCAGCTTTGGTTTCTTTCTCAAAAGACTTTTGATCATGAGCCGCTTGCAAATTGGCATAACAGGCTTGCAAGCGAGTTTTATCGGCGGGGGTGCAGCGCAGTGCAGCATAATAGGCCGACACCCCCTCTAAAGCATGACGAAACTCTAGCAAGTCATATTGTGCTTCTGGATGCGTAGAGAAAAGCTCTGTTAATGGGTCAGCAATGCTGCTGCCAATTTTTTCAGACACGTATGAGCCTCCGCCTTGACGACTGACTATGAGCCCCTTCGCCGACAGCTTTTGTAACGCTTCGCGCAGTGAAGGTCTAGACACTTCAAACTCTGTCGCCAAGGTTCGCTCCGGCGGTAGTTGCTGCCCTGGTTTTAGGCTTCCCTCTAAAATCATGGCCTCTAGTTGCGCCATGATCACATCTGATATCTTGGGTTGTTTGACCTGTGGATACGCCATAAACGCCCTCTATTAATACTGACACATGGGTGTGAAATACATTGCCTTATGGCATTTTTTTCGCACTATTGGTTTTCAATTTTTAGCAATATTGGTAATACCAATTATCGGTGAAATAAAAATAACCCGCTTCTCCTGCTTTGGTCAAGTTTTATTACCAATATAGGGCCACTGATGTTAGACCATCTATTGAATGAGCGCCAATAGTTATATCTGACCTAAACCCAAGACCAATTATCCAAGGCTAAACATTCCCTGTATGATACCGACTTTAGTCAATCCATGGTGCTTAATAATTTGCAACCATGGCTTATGTACCCACTCTAACTTCACACACTAGGTAGTTTAGATATTTATGGATCAGAGCATTATTGAACGGGTTTTCGCCACTGTTTTTCCCCTTGTCGCTATCGCTACCATTGGCTATGGGTATGGCCGTTGGCGCAAGCCAGATCTAAAACTCATTAACCAAATCAACATGGATGTGTTTGTTCCTTTATTGGTATTTGTGGTTCTTGCTGATCAATCTGTTCCCATTAGCCATCTTGGACCCATGGCTGTGGGGGCCATTATCGTGGTGCTCGGTTCAGGCTTACTGCTTTGGCCTGTGATTGCGCTGTCGCCTTGGTCTGCTAAGACCTTTATACCACCCATGATGTTTAACAACGTGGGCAACATGGGCATTCCTTTAATTTTATTGGCCTTTGGTGAAGAATTTTTAGCCATTGCTGTGGTGTGTTTTATTGTCGAAATGACCCTTCACTTTAGCTTGGGCATTTTTATGATCAACCCCAAAATGCGCTTGCTAAGCCTTCTTAATCAACCCGTAATGCTGGCAACTATTGCAGGATTTTTAGTGGCCCTTAGTGGCTTTCAATTACCTAACAGTGTGCAGTTACCCATTGATATGTTGGGACAAATTTGCATTCCCTTAATGCTTTTCACTTTGGGTATTCGTTTAACCGACATAGAATTTGACGATTGGAAAGTGGGTTTAGTCGGCGCCATTTTATGTCCAGTTTCTGGCATCTTAATGGCCATAATGGCCCAGTTCTTCCTCAACCTTCCTATTGAGCAATTTGCTGTATTGGTTGTGTTTGGTGCTTTACCACCAGCGGTATTGAACTATATGGTGGCAGAGCAATACCAACAGGACCCAAAAAGAGTGGCCTCTATTGTGCTTATTGGTAACTTAATGGCCTTGGTGAGCATTCCCATTACCTTATCCTTTGTGCTCTAAACCAACCTTAGGGGTGTGTTATAATTACTTCTTTTAAACCACAATATTTTAAGCGTGGAACGACCCCATGACCGATGACTTAAACTTCCATTTTTTGAAAGCTGATGTGCTCGCCAACGTGAGCGCTGCTTTGTTAGAAGATGTGGGGGATGGCGATATTACCGCTCGACTGATACCCGCCGATGAAAGCGCATCTGCAGCCGTTATTACCCGTGAAGATGCCACCATTTGTGGGGTGGACTGGGTCAATGAAGTGGCGCACCAAGTCGACCCCACAATCACCCTTGACTGGATGGTAGCTGATGGTGACCAAGCCAAGGCTAATCAAGTGTTGTTTCAAGCCCATGGTAATGCCCGCAGCCTGCTAACCTTTGAGCGCTGCGCCCTTAACTTTTTACAGTGTTTGTCTGGCACTGCCAGCATTGCGCATTATTACGCCAGTTTAGTGGCCGACACATCCGTGAGGCTACTCGACACCCGCAAAACTATTCCTGGCTTACGCAAAGCCCAAAAATATGCCGTGGCTTGTGGCCAATGTTATAACCATCGTATCGGTTTGTATGATGCATTTTTGATCAAAGAAAACCACATTGCCGCCTGCGGTGGTATTGGCCCAGCCATTGCCACTGCACGACGCCAAGAACCCACCAAACCTGTAGAGGTAGAAGTGGAAACCATACCTGAGTTACAGCAAGCGTTAGATGCTGGTGCAGATCGTATTATGCTGGATAATTTCACCTTGCAGGAGATGCGTGATGCGGTCAAGCTTGCCGCTGGAACAGCAGAACTGGAGGCCTCTGGCGGCATTACTGAACAAACCTTGCGGCCTATAGCGGCCACAGGAGTCGACTATATTTCCATTGGTGCGCTCACCAAAGATTGCCGTGCCATTGATTTGTCGATGCGTTTTATTTAAAACAGCATCAAGTGGTCAAGGGACAGCTTAATACCAATTTCTTCACCAATCTCATGGTTATGATGAGAGTCTGCGAAGCAGGATAAGGTTTGATTGCCCGCAATCAGAACACGGTATAAAAAGTGAGTACCACGAAAGCGCTTGCTTATTATGCGCCCTGTTATGGGGCTCTCATCTAAATGCAACACGTCATCAGGCCGAATAAATACGTCGGCTTTATCTCCTTTGACAAAGCCATGAGCTCGATCGCTGCACAAATGGCCAATGGGCGACTCCACGCAGGTTTCGCTACTCACATTGCAGGCTAAAAAATCCCCCTCGCCAATAAAGTCGGCCACAAAACGTCCGTCGGGCTTATGATAAATATTGTAGGAGGTGTCCCATTGTTCAATGCGCCCTTGATTCATGACCGCCACATGATCAGCCATGGTAAAGGCTTCTGTTTGATCGTGGGTCACTAACAAACCAGGAATTTTTTCATGCCGCAAAATGGCACTCACTTCTGGCACTAACTCTTCTCGCAACATGGCGTCTAAGCCAGAGAAAGGTTCATCAAGCAATAATAAACTGGGTTTGGGCGCCATGGCCCTAGCTAAGGCCACACGCTGCTGTTGACCACCAGATAAGGCATGGGGATAGCGCTCTTGATAACCACTAAGGCCCACCAAATCTAATAATTCTTTCACCCGCTGCACTTGCTCAGCCTTAGGCCAATGGTGCAAGCCAAAAGCCACATTAGCGGCAATGTTGATGTGGGGAAACAAAGCCACATCTTGAAACACCATGCCGACATTGCGGGTTTCTGCGGCGAGGCAAAAATCGTCTTTAGCTAGGGTTTTGCCTGCCAAACTGATACTGCCCGATTTTAATGGCACAAACCCTGCAATCGCTCGTAACAAAGTAGACTTGCCACAACCGCTGGGGCCTAATAAGCAACCTATCTCACCCACAGCCACAGCCAAGCTTACATCGAACACAATGTCGTGCTCGCCGTAGGCTATATTTACCTTATCCACCAGCAAATGCTGATCTGTGTTGTCGAAGGACATGGTCATTTAAACAGTCTCATATTAGTGGGGCCTGCGACGCGCAATAGAGGCGTGTAACATTAATACAGGAATAAGCCCCACGAGTACAATCATAATGGAAGCTGGAGCCGCATCAACCAGACGCTCGTCTGAAGCTAGTTCATAGGCCCGCACAGCCATAGTGTTAAAGTTAAAGGGCCGCAGTATTAGTGTTGCCGGCAGTTCTTTAAGTACGTCCACAAACACAATGAGCACCGCCGTAAGGATGGAGCTACGCATTAAAGGCACATGAATTTTACGCAATATGTCTAATGGACTATGGCCCATTGAACGACCCGCTTGGTCTAAACTGGGCTTAACCTTTTCTAAGCCAGACTGCACACTGCCTATAGCTACTGCCAAGAAACGCACCGTATAGGCAAACAGTAAGGCCACTAAACTACCCGACAATAACAGCCCTGGACTGTCCCAGCCCCAGCTGCCAAAAATATCTATTAACCGATGGTCTAGCCATGCTAAAGGGATTAAAACCCCGATCGCTATGATCGTGCCTGGCAAAGCATAACCAAAGCCTGCCATCGCAAGCACTATGCGCACAGGCTTAATGGGCTTAGTTCTTTTGGCATAGGACAAAATAATGGCCAATATGACGGCAATGATGGCTGCCAAAAAAGCCAAACTAAACGAATTCCAGGCCAGGCCAACGAAGTCCCAGCCTAGGGGTTCTGCCTCAAACACAGCCCAAAACAAAAGTTGCGTTGCAGGGATAATAAAACCAAACATCAAAGGCGACAAACAAATCACACAGGCCATAATCGCCTTGCTACCTGATAAAGGGATTAAGTCGGCACGGGCACGAGACTCTGCTGCTGAATGATAACGGGCTCGGCGTCTGGAATAACGCTCGAGCAAAACTAACAAAATCACAAAAGCTAATAAGCTCGCTGCCAATTGGGCTGCTGCCGCAGTATCACCATAGCCATAAAAGGTTCTAAAAATGCCCGTGGTAAAGGTGCTAACCCCATAATATTGCACCGTGCCATAGTCGGCTAAGGTTTCCATTAAAGCCAGTGACAAACCTGCAATAATGGCAGGCCGAGCCATGGGCAACGCTAACTTCCACAAGGCCTGCCAGCGGGAGTAACCTAAGCTACAGCCCACTTCAATACTACTCACAGACTGCTCCAAAAAAGCAGCCCGAGCCATTAAATAAACATAGGGGTACAACACCAGTGACATCATGATGATGGCACCACCTAAAGAGCGGATTTCAAAGAACCAATAGTCGCCGTAACTCAAGCCTGTAAGGTCTCTAATCCAGCTTTGTACTGGCCCTGCAAAGTCTAGCAAACCCGCATAAGTGTAGGCGATAATATAAGCCGGCATGGCTAAGGGCAGCAATAAGGCCCAACTGAGCCAACGACGCCCCGGAAAACTGCACATGCTCGTTAACCAAGCCGTGGGCACACCGAGTAAGAGCACCCCCGCACCCACGCCCAGCAACAACAGTAATGAATTGATTAGATAGTCGTTGAGCACCGTGTCAAACAAGTGCTGCCATAGTTCACCATTGGCTTGCACTAAATAGCTTACAATAACGATGACTGGAAGCGATATGAATGCGGCGATTACAACAGCAAAAATACTCAGCCCATGGCTTCTAAACATTTATAGCATTACCTATTTCCAACCAGCACGATCCATCAATTGAACCGCTTGTCGATTGTTCTGACCTAAAATTTCCAAAGCAATGGAGTCCATCTTGTAGCGGCCAAACCCTTCAAGGGCTGGCGAAATGGCTACACCCTGTACCACAGGATATTCATTATTAATGTCAGCATACCAAGCCTGTGCCGGACCCGACGCTAAATATTCCAGCAATGCTTGCGCTTGCTCTGGGTGTTTGCCGTATTTAGTAAAGCCAGCACCACTCACGTTAAAGTGTGCACCGCGGCCCACTGCCCCTGCACCACTTTGGTTAGGCCAAAAGACCGACAACTTACTCGCCAAAGCTTTATCAGCAGGCTTACTACTGTTAATTAACCGGCCTAAGTAATAGGTGTTAGCAATGGTTACATCACACACCCCTGCAGCCAAAGCCTTTAGCTGGTCAGTATCACCACCTGATGGTGCTTTGGCAAGATTATTTACCATACCTTGCATCCATTGCTGCGATGCCTCTGGGCCTATGGCATCGATAGTAGCAGCGACTAGAGACTGATTATACACAGATTGTGAAGATCTTAAGCACAGACGACCTTTCCATTGAGCGTCTACTAAAGCTTCATAAGTAGAAAGCTCGTCAGGATTGACTCGTTCTTTAGCATAAATGATAGGTCTTGCTCTAAGCGTGAGACCATACCAGTAGCCTTCAGAGTCTCTGAGTTCTTCAGGTATTCTTTGCTCAAGCACCGGTATTGATACTGGCTTGAGCATGCCCGACTCTTTGGCCCGATGCAAACGACCGGCATCTACCGTAATAAAGAGATCTGCAGGGGTCGCACTGCCCTCAACTTGCAAGCGCTTTAACAAGGCATCTGCCTTGCCCGTAATTAGGTTGACTTGAATACCGGTGGCAACAGTAAAATCATCCAGCAAAGGCTTGATTAAGGCTTCTTTGCGGGCGGAATACACATTGACGATGCCTCCAGCTTGAGCAGTTGTGGCAGAAAAGAAAATAGCAGCAACAACGGGTAATAAGAAGGTATTAATAGGATTTAAAGGTATCATTTATTCTTGCTCACTGGTTACATTTGTTATGTTGGCAGTACTAACTAGGTCTAACTTTTTGCCTCTACAGTAGCTCCAACAGCTTTTGAAGGGCTTCCAATACAAGCTTGATAATTGGTGTTCTTTGGACTTTTGACCACTTAAACCAAAAATTAACTTCTGTTTGCTCGATCCATATTCTAAGGTGTTTCCCATCCGATCCCACAAAGCAATAAATGCACCAAAATTTTTATCCCAATGCTGGCGTGCTTGGGAATGGTGTATTTGGTGCTGAGCTGGGGAAATAAGCCACCTTTCTAGGGTTTTTCCATAACTTATGGGCACAGGTGAATGACGCAAATTAGACCCCAATATATTTAACACTGTGGTCACTGCATTAGCACCCAATAAACTAAGCAAGGTCACTCGATCAGCAAACACAAACACAAACACACCAATCAGTAAGCCCTGCACTAGGGCACTGCGCAGACCAAACAATAAGCCTTCAATAGGATGTGTGCGCAATACCGTAAAAGGTGTCAGACTCTGTGCCGTGTGGTGTACTCTATGAAAACTCCATAGAACAGGCCAACGGTGCATCAGGCGATGCAGATAATAACGACTTGCGTCGTCAACTACAAACAAACATGAGGTAAAAATGACAGAGACCCAAAACGTCGATATATTAGCGGGCCATAGAGGCCGAGAGACCCACTCATTTAAAGTATAAAACAAGGCGGTAGCAAGGGCTAGCTTGCTTAACATCAGCGGGCTCAAAAGCAGCATGATGGGCTGATTAATGAACATCATCTGGTAATCAGATCGACTCGAATTAGACCACCAAATTTTGCCCTGAAAAAGCCAACGTAAAGCGGCCACAAAATTGAGCCTGCGCTGCCACATCAACCAAACAACAGCGATGATAGCAGCACTCAACATGTAGCCGAGAAAAACGCGTTTACTACCCTGGCTGACTAATCCCCTAAATTCTGAAAGCCAAGATAGTAAAAACTCAAACAACCATTCCATGGTCAATTAATTAGACATCTAGTCATTTTCTGCAGCCATGGAAGCACCCAAACTGTCAACAAGTTTGGCTAAGTTTGCCGTCATGTCTTTACTCCGAGCCTCAACACCAAAGCTATCAACCATGAGTTTTTGAACCTTGATCATTTGCACTTGATACTCTCCCATACTAATCGATGGACTCTGCACAAACTCACCATCAACCAAGCCAGTTACCTGAGTATTGCCTAACAATATTGGACTGTAACCCAAAAGCCTGTTGAGCTTCACCCCAGCCTCTCCTAGATTAACACCACCAGCTTCCAGTGCTAACGCAAAGCCCTTTAACTCACCCCAGTGTTTCACATAGTTTCGGTAGGCTTTAGCTGCATCACCATTAGCTTCAATGATAGTCTCTAACTTTTCTATATCCCCATAAACGGAACCTGCATACTTGAAGACCGATTCAGCAATAACTCGCTGCCATTGAGTTTTAATGACTTGCGCATAGCCCATTAGTTCGCTTCGCTGAGCGTCCGTAAGTGCTTCACCATTGGCTGAGGTAATCAGCTTGCGGCCGTCAATAAACGCTTGAACGATGGTATGAAGATACTTAGTCTTACCACCTTTATCGAAAGATGCCGCATAGTAGGCATGGGCGTATGCCATTTCAGTGACCAAAGAAACCTTACCATCTTGGTTATGATCTGCTTTTGCAAAACTGTCTGATTTTTGTTTTGCAATGCCATACACGTCAGCCGCTGTTAATTCCATGGTGTGAGCGGGTGCACCAAAATAGCCAAAAGCTTCGTCCCAAACGTGCTCTTTACCCGTATAAGGCTTGCCCTCTTTGTACGCTTTACTATTAGGATTAACATCCGCTGCTAGTTTTTCATCTAAGTAGTTATCGACTGCTTGGTTGTAAAATACCGCACCCATAGCGAATTTAGAAAACAATTGGGTGTAGTCGTAACCTGTTAAGGGATCAAAGCCTTTTTCTGTAGCCGCCGCTTTTTCTAGCATTAACTTCAGTAACTCTGCACCCGTAAGACTCCCAGGCATCCCAGAAATTAAACCTTTATAGGCTTTTCCAGACAAATTCTTGCCTTTTGAAATCTTGTCTACGTGAGTTTGAAGCATTGGAAAACCATCTTTTGATACGGGATCAATAATTTTACGCCCTTCATCCTTGCCACTAAAATAAGCTTTAGTTTGCTCTAAACTAGCGCCTTTAGACACCAACTTTTTAGCTGAGTTATGCAGCGTGTGGCGAGCTATCTGGCCAGTGTAAGCCTCAGAATGGGTCTTAGCGCCAGTGTAGTTTTTTACCGTAATAGGAAAGTCAGCATAGATTTCTGCGTGGGCTCCTGCCTGAGCTTGGCCACTTAGGACAAAGCTCGCTGCAACAGCAATTGAAAGAAGTGTTTTGTTCATGTGTTTTCTCTGATTAAAGTTGATTAAAGTTTAAGTGCGTCTGAATAAGACACATAATAAACAAACTTTATTCGTAATGCAAATCATTCTTATTTAGATTAGCATAACTTTTAGTATTTCATTAAATCAGATTAAAAAACA
>DDCR01000019.1 GCA_002335115.1 Oceanospirillaceae bacterium UBA2001 | reverse complement strand
AGAGCTAAATCAAACCGTAACTGCTGCTCAGGTGATAAGTCGTCAAACATGTTCCAAGTATCCATCATTTCCCATAAGCCAACTCAATATTTCCCTCAACACTCGATCACGATCCATCAAGAGATTGGGTCGTCAATCAGATGATGATACTACTTGGGATCCTATTGAAGATCAAAGAGTCGGAAGCAAACCCTCTAAGGAGGGTCTTTGTGTAACACTAACTATGACACTGGCGTCATCCAGACAAGCTGACCTTCTGCTCGTCTAGCTACCGTTTTACTTGATTTCCTCTTTCACCTCCAGTATTTTTTGCGCTGAGATCGTAACTTTAGCGATGGGTATCATCACAGAATGGATTGATACAGGCTTTGAACTTAAACCTTAACTCGCTCACTCATGGGGTCATACGGCGTTCTCAAGTGAGCTGTAGCAGGATAGCGAGTGCCGGCAATATCTATTTCCCAAGTTCCTGATGACAGATAATCCTTGTTGATCACCTGGTCAGTTTGTAACCAGGCCAAACCGATGGCTGAATTAAACGTATATCCATAAGCGGCTGAGCGCAGATCCCCCACGGCCTTACCATCACGTAACACCAGCTCGCCACCCCACAAAACAGGCTCAGCATCATCGAGGATGAAAAGAACAACTCTGCGCTTCAACTCACCACCTGCAGCTTTAAATTCGCGTAACGCTTGCTGACCGATAAACGGTGTCTTTTTGTCTAATGCTACCGCAAAGCCTAACCCTGCTTCATAAGGGTTTACTTGCGGCGTCAACTCACGACTCCACGCTCTATAACCTTTTTCAATACGCAAAGCTTCCAAGGCGTAATAACCAACATCTTTGAGACCCAAATTTTCTCCGGCACTCATTAAATCTTCGTAGACGCCTACGGTAAATTCGGTGGGTATATACAGCTCCCAACCCAACTCACCGACATAAGTCATCCGATTAGCAAAGCAAGTCGCATACCCTATATCAATTTCTTGAATAGTCGAGAAAGGAAACGCCTCATTACTTAGGTCTGATTTGCACACACGTGACAATAGCTCACGAGCATTCGGCCCCATGACACCCATTACCGAATAGGCACTGGTCACATCAGTAAGCACCGCACAAGCATCATAGGGGATGTGAGAAGTAATCCAGTCCATGTCCCTGACCGTTTGTGCTGAGCCACTCAATAGTAAAAACTTATCCGTAGCCAAGCGCATCACAGTCAGGTCACTCTCGTAACCTCCCAGTTCATTCAACAGGCCAGTGTAGACAGAACTTCCAATGGCCACATCCATCTGGGCAGCACAAACCTTATTCAGCACTGCCATAGCATCGCGACCTTGCATCTGATACTTTGAGAAGGACGTTTGGTCGAAAATGCCTACCTGGTTGCGGACGGTATAACATTCGGCGCGCACGATGTCGAACCAGTTCTGTCGGCCAAATGAATATTCTGTCTCTGGTGCCATCCCCTCAGGTGCAAACCAGTTGGCCCGTTCCCAGCCCATTTTATTACCGAAACACGCCCCTTTATCTTTCAGGCGATCGAACAGTGGCGAACGTCGAAATGGTCGCGCCGTATCCAACTCCCGGTTCGGCCACGGCATAGCATAGTGCAACCCCAGCGTCTCTTTAACCCGGTCATGCAGCCACTTATCATTGCCATTAAACCCAGAGAAACGTCTAATATCAACGGGCCACAGGTCTAAGGATGGCGCTCCATCAATAATCCACTCGGCCAACGCCTTGCCCGCACCACCGGCGCTAGCAATGCCCATTGAGTTAAAGCCTGCGCCCACGAAGAAGTTTTTCAACTCAGGCGACTCGCCTAGCAAGAAGTTGTTATCAGGAGTAAAGCTTTCAGGTCCGTTAACGAACTGACGTACCTCGGCAGTTTCCAATGCTGGCACCCGCGTCAAGGCATTATTCATTAGAACCTCAAACTGATCCCAGTCGTCTGGTAGCAAAGAAAACTCAAAGTCATTTGGTATACCGTCCATTGCCCACGGCTTAGCGTCGGGCTCAAAACCACCCATCACAAGGCCTCCTACTTCTTCTTTGAAGTAGATAAAGCCATCTGGGTCTCGCATCACCGGTAGGTCAGGATGCACGCCTTCAATCTCTTTGGTGACAATGTACATATGCTCAGCTGAATGCAGCGGCACCGTCACCCCGCACAAGCGGCCCAATGCTTTGGCCCACTGACCGGCACAGTTAACCACCACATCACAGGCAATGTTACCTTGCGCCGATTCAACACCGACGGCCGCATCACCCTTAACCGTGATCCCGGTAACTTGAACCTTTTCAAAAATCTTGGCGCCTCTGGTACGCGCTCCTTTGGCCAGCGCCTGGGTAAGATCGGTCGGATTCGCCTTTCCATCACCTGGCAACCACACTGCACCTAGAACATCGTTCACCTGCATTACTGGCCATAATTCTTGTGCTCGCTGCGCTGTAATAACCTCGGCCTCAACACCATAAGCCCGGGCCATTGAGACCGTGCGGCGCAGCTGGATCATTCGCTCTTCAGTTCTAGCCACGGTTATAGATCCACATTGCTTCCAGCCCGTCCCAAGTCCAGTTTCAGCTTCTAAACTGGCATACAACTGGGTACTGTAACGAATCAGCTGAGTCATGCCTTCGTGAGCACGAAGCTGCCCAACTAGGCCTGCAGCATGCCAAGTGGTGCCGCTACTCAAGCGTCCTTGCTCAAGCACAACAACATCAGTCCAACCCAATTTTGTTAGATGGTAGGCCACACTACAGCCCACAATTCCACCCCCAACAATGACACACCGCGCCCGTTTTGGTAGTTTCGCTTCACTCATGACAGATCCCTATTGCAACTGATCTAAATTTCTATTAAAAAAGCCCCGTTTCAGTTTTATCCGCAAACCAGAACACCTTACAATCCAAAAATGGCTCCAAGTGGTCTAGAAAAAGCATTCATTGAGTCAACAGATGAATGTTTGATGTTGTTTTAAATTATCCAAAAATGAACGTACACCCAAAATATCAAGTGACACAGGTGCATGTTTTCTCTTTCAAATTCTATTTATGTCTTGCTCGCTATATTTCATTGGACAACCTTATCAGCTTTAAAAGTGAAACTGAAGTTGTTGAAATATCTATTTAATTTAACTAAATCTACCTGTTATGGGATATCCCAACTGTTATCCTGTAAGCTAATTTTTCCATCCACTCTCCCAGGTGCTTTAACCTCTAAACATCGCCATAATTTGGTACAACAGTCTTCAGACTACATCCGCCAATCTGATCTTTTATGTCAAATGGAGTCTCTAACTCGGAGCCACTGACTTCCGTAACAGATCTTTAAAATTATGCCGAAGTCTATGTTCCACTGGGTCCGAACCTACTACCGATTTCAACCACTTATTGATTGCTGCAACTGCAGAGTTGCTCCTTGATTTCTCAGGAAATCGTCTGCCCCCTTGATACATGCACTTCTATCATTTTTTCTTGTGGGGTGTGCTCCATGGTTATAAACCAATCTAGTTATCTTTCCTTCGTGTAATACTTATTACTTCTGTCGTCGCATCCCTTTGAATATGAGAACCGTGTGTGGTTCTAAACGAAATGTCAAAAGCCTCAAAACACGATCCAAATGTGTTGTTTTGCATGGGTCAATTTTAATTAGCTTCCAGTTTTAGACCTATCAGCTATTAGATACTTTAAGCTACATAAACAATATATCGGTTAAAACAGCGTTAATTGGTTTTCACAGATCACTTTGGTCGATTTTTTCACCTTTTTTTTTCTACTTCCTAATTTATTATAAACCGCATTTGAGATGGCTTTAAAATGGTCACTTTTTCGCACGTTGGTTAGCTTTTCTTTTGCTTCTTTTGCTGTTAATTCATGGTCAACAATAGGGTTTGAGTAGATAGTGCCTAATAAAAGTGAGGCATCATCCACTAAGTTTTTTCCCCACTTCCAAGGCTCGTGAATAAAAGCATTAGGAAGGTTTTTTAACTCTGGGACCCAGTGTCTTATATAATCACCGTGGGGGTCATGTTCCATAGACTGCTTAATTGGATTGTAGACCCGCATTGAATTTATGCCAGTAACACCCGATTGCATCTGCAGTTGACTGTAGTGAATACCGGGGTCGTAATCAGTGAATAGGCCAGCTAGATGATGGCCAACAAGGCGCCAATCTAACCAAAGCTGGTAGCTAGCAAAACTCACGAGCATTGCGCGCATTCGAAAAGTAATCCACCCTTCGGCAATTAAATTACGCATGCAGGCGTCAATAAATGGGTATCCGGTATGCCCTGAAGCCCATGCTTTGTATTTTAGTTCATCATGCTCGCTCTCACGCAGGCCCTCAAAAGCAGGGTGCATGCAGTGAGTTTCAATAGAGGGTTGGTCTTCAATCTTTTGTATAAAGTGACAGCGCCATGCGAGCCTTGAGCTAAATGCAGTTAAATTGCGACCAAATTGCTTTTTTTCTTCCGCATTGAGTTGTTGTTTTCTTTTTTTGGTGGATTGAACAACCTCCCTGACAGATAGACTTCCCCAAGCAAGATGGGCCGATAGTCTAGAACAATAAGTAGACGACAAGCCTGGCGCAGAAATATGGTAGAGATATTGACAGGACCGATGGTTTAAAAAACCTCTTAGATCATCAATTGCCGCAACACGACCACCTTGCTGCACTGTGCCGATGAATTTTTTGCCAAACATAGGGTGGTCTTTATCTGGCAAAGGTACTGATGAGTATTTTGCTAAAGGGGGCACACTAGAGGGTTTTGGTGCAATTCTTTGCGCCATACGCTTATTTCTAATAGTTGACCAATCATCACGAGAGCGTAACTTCCTTACGACGCCATTAAGCGGGTATTCATGCAGTGGAATACCCAACGTACTGCATAGTTTATTAACGCTGATATCCCTCTGGTAGGTCCAGAGGTTGCCTGTTTCTTCGTGAGCGTATATCGCTTGAATATTATATTCTGAATGCAGGCGAGTGATGACATCAAAGACTTCACCGACTTGAATGATAAGTGGTTGCCCCAGCTGTGTTAAAGCCATATTGAGGTCTAATAAACAGTCATAAATGAAGTGCCAATGACGACTAGAACTAAAGTTTTGCTGCCAATAATCAGGTTCCACCACATATAAAGGTAGTATGGGTAGTCCTAAATTAGAGGCCTCTAGTAACGGCTTGTGATCATTGATACGGAGATCCCGTTTAAACCAGACAATATTTACTCTTTCTTTCATATTACTTGTCGCTTTTCAAATAGAACAGACTCGCTCTTAAGCCAATTTTTTGGCACCTCAAGAGAACATCAAGCAACTCAATTCATAATAAAACAGTGACTCTAAAGGATGTCTAATTCACAGTCAAAGGGCGTAAATTGACTAAAATAACGACTAAAATAATGACCAAAGTATGAGTTAATACTGTGACATTACTGCGAAACTCTAGCCATCCTAAGTTAAACATAGGGGACAAGGGCGAAATTGGTTCTCGTGCTCACTTTGGCCGCTTTCACACACACAATAAAGTGGTTTTACACAAGTTTTATAGCATACCAGTGTGCAAAGCAGTTGGTTAGGTTCATAGGGCAGTATAAGGCTCATATCTAGCTTGTAGACATCTTTAGCTTGTGCTTTATGAGCAACAGTTTGCATTACCTAATAATAACCTTAAGCCTATTGTAAGTATTATTAAGATACATTAATGCTACATAAGTAATACTCTTAGGCAACACTATTGCTGATAAATTATTAACATTAACCTCTGCATCGACAATGGAGTTTCAATGGTTACTACTATAATTTGTCTCGCTGTATTTACTCTAGTATCTACTTATATAGTGCTTGTTTTGAGAGCGAAGCGAAGAAAAACGTCATTGACTCGCATCAATCCTAAATGGGAAATTTAGGTTCACAAGCGTCAGACTTCCACAGGGTCTTCGGGCGCTAGGCTAAATTGTTGACAATATCATAATCTGCTGATATATTCGCTTGCGTTAAGTCTTTGAAAACGAAGAAACTGTTATGGCTATGACATTAACTTGGGTCGCTGGATTTTTTATTGTTACCTACCTAATTCTGATTTTAGCAAAAATGCGAAGAAAACATTCGTTGACCCGCATCACTTCTAAATGGGAACGTTAGACGCTTAACCTGATCAACTCTGTCGGCTTTGAAACACGGCAACTCGTGCACCAATGTTCAGGCTGGTGCATCGAATCACAGCAAGTTCCCTATTAAGTCCGGACCCATGGACCTCTTCAGACCCATGAGCAGACTTTTTGTTTTTAAGCCTTCTGTAGCTAGTTTAAATCTATCGCGTATTTTTTGAGCAGGCTCATGGGCACGATTTCCAAAGCCCTGATATGGGTACTTTGAAGATGAAGTCTGGGGGCCATGCCGTTTTTCTCAGCCTCTAACCAGCGCCCAGCGCAGACACACCAGCTTTCTCCCGGTGCTAAGCCTTTAAAATTAAATGCAGGCATTGGGGTCGATAAATCATTGCCCTTAGATTTTGAATATTCTAGAAACTCCTGCGACGTTTCAATACAAACTGTGTGGGAACCAAAGTCATCTTTGCAGGTATTACATGCGCCATCTCGATAGAACCCCGTAATTGGATCCACTCCACAAATTTCTAATTTTTCACCGAATACGTTGATTGGCTCATCCATTTTCTTCATTTTATTGTCTTCATTTTATTGTCTTTATTTTCGTGCTTTATTTTAGTGCTCTATTTTATAATTTTGAAGGCCTATCAGGTCATGTTAAACCTTCAATTTAGGGCTGGTAGGCATCAGTTTTGGATGCCTACCTTTGGCCGAAAGAGTGAATACAAGGTACATAATCGCATTAAAGAATCCAGCGAAATAGGCTATGAGGGTAATCATGCGAAGTCCAATGTCGGCAAAGGGATTTAAGTTAGATCGGCGACAGAATTTATGAATAACCTCGTAGCTAAAACACAGCAGTGAGTATAGATTTGAAATGTGACAATAAAATATCAGCTCCTTGGTTAGCTCACAATGTTGCTTACATAGCTTTACGGTATATGGGCAGGGATCAATAATGTTTATTAGCATGACGTAGTAATCTAACACGTCTGTAAAATTGATCTGTGCAGTTCACAGTTTTAGCTTTCACAGCTGCTCATACGTATAGCTGTGTATTTATGTAAGCTTATGAGCGGAGCTTTATTTTTTCTTACTTTTCCAAGTGCCACCGTACTGGTAAGTATCCACAAAACTTGTCTTAACCTCTTTGAGGCACTTTCCACAGAGAAATACCCAATTATCCGAGTCTTGATATCTACACCTATAAAGGACTTCATTTGCGTTTTTACAAACCTCACATTTTTTAGTTCTCATTCTCACAAAAATACACTCTGGCACACGTTATCGATAAGTTTCTTTACGTTATAAAGGGATTCTCACATTCGTTTACAGGTATTACTGTTTTCATAACCTAGTCTTTTAAGTGGAATTAAAAACACACCTAATGACTTAAACCCAACTTTTTTTAAACAGGCCCTATGCGGAAGCTAATATACCAAAGATATTTAAATAAATGTGCTTTATATGATAGTCTCGCATTACCGAATTTATCACGGACTGATTTGTGGAATTGACAATAAACGGAGCCTTAAAGAAGGGCGTTGAAGCGCACAAAGCTGGCCAGGTTCAAGAAGCTGATAGGTACTATACTTCTATCCTCAAGGCACAGCCCAAACACCCAGATGCTAACCATAATATGGGCGTGCTGGCTGTCGGTATTGGCAAGACCCTAGAAGCTTTGCCCTTCTTTCAAACCGCTTTAGAAACCAAACCAGATGTTGCCCAGTTTTGGTTAAGCTATATCGAAGCTTTGATTAAGTTAGGCCGACTTGCTGATGCAAAAACTGTATTTCATCAAGCAACGAAAAAGGGCTTTAAAAGCGACGCTTTTGCTCAAATAAAAAAACGGCTTTCTAAAACAAGTAAAAACCCACAACACCCTCCTGCAGATGAGCTTCAGGCTATCATGAACCTTTATAATCAAGGGCGATTGCAACAAGCTTTGGTTGAAGCCAATCAGAAGCTGGAGAGGTTCCCCAATTCATTTATCCTATGCAATATTGCCGGGGCTTCTAATGCAGGATTAATGCAATTTGATGCGGCCATAGTCTGCTTTAAACGGTCTTTAAAGGTGAATCCTGGGAATGCTGAGGCCTACAATAATATTGGTAACGTTTTAAATGCTAAGGGTGATCCTGATGCAGCTTTGGACTATTTCAAAAAGGCTTTAAAAATTAAGCCTAAATTTGCTGATGTCTATAATAATATTGGTAACGCTTTAAATGCTAAAGGTGAGACTGATGCGGCTATAGTCAGCTATAAAAAGGCTCTAAAAATTAAACCTGATTATGCTGAAGCCTTTTACAACAAAGGCATTGCACTAAAGGATAAAGGTGAACAAAAAGCGGCTATAGATAGTTATAAACGGGCTATAAAAATTAAGCCAGATTACGCTGATGCCTATAGTAATACATGCGAATTGTATGAAAGGTCCAATAAGTTGGCTGAACTCAGTGAGGTCATTTCTATAGCTAAAGCTGCGCTAAAAAAACTACCAAGTGATCTGCTGTATTATGAGGCCCTTTATCATTACAGGTCACAAAATTACGATCATTGTGAGACTTTAATTGGCTTGATCAATATTGACCAGCTTGCGGCAACAAGAACGTCCTTATTTTGGCAATTAAGGGCCAAATTAGAGCAGCATCAAAAAAACTACAACGCAGCATTTATTTCTTTTACTGAAATGAACAACACCTATATTAACTCGCCAGTTTATGATGCAAAGCAGGCTCAGAGTTATTTTGATGAGCTTTTAGTGCGAGTTAAAGACTTAAACAATGCTTTAGAAGCTCCTTATTACCAGAATCTGAAGGAGGAGTCCTCTGCAGATGTACCCATATTTTTAATTGGCTTTCCAAGATCTGGAACCACTCTTCTTGATACTATCTTGCGAACCCATTCTAAAATTAGTGTCGTTGAAGAAAAAAACATGCTCTCAAAGGCAAAAAAATACTTGGGCAACAATCTAAGTACCTTTGATATTGAGAACTTAACCAGTCAAGAGCTCTTACATGCTAGAGAGGTTTATTTTGAGGAACTATCAAGGCACGACTCAACTAACCGTAGTGGTTGCGTAATTGACAAGTTTCCCCTCAACATCGTTGATGTGCCAATGATTCATAAGCTGTTTCCTACTGCAAAGTTTATTTTGGCCCTTAGGCATCCGTTAGACAGTATTTTGAGTTGTTGGATGCAGCCTTTTCAAGCTAATGACGCAATGGCTAATATGGTTGAGCTAAGCAGAATTGTGGACTTTTACGCAGCTGCGATGTCTGTTTTAGAGCTGAGTGAGAAACGGTATCAGTTGACCATCCATAGGATTAGATATGAGGACTTAGTCTTAGATATGAAAACGGAAGTTTCTAATCTTCTCAACTTTCTAGAACTAGATTGGGAAGATGAATTAGAAAATTACCAACAGACGGCATTGAATCGAGGCATCATAAGTACTCCTAGCTATTCCCAAGTAGTTCAGCCGTTATATAAAACTGCAAGTAACCGCTGGGTAAAGTATCAAGACTCTCTAAAAAAATATTTTATTAAGATCGAAAAATGGACAACAAAGTTTGGATATGAGCTCTGACTTATTCAAAAGTTAAGCTGCCTTTCAAGGAAAGATCTCTCATCAAAAGGGTATGGTATGCGCTTTAAATTATTCTAGAGGCGTGTCTGCCCATGGACTTAACTTAAAGTAGATTAAAACTTATTGGGCTTCAATATGCCCCTAATTATCAGGAGTGTGTATATTAATCGAAACTCCATTGACTTTGGCCCCATTAATCTCATCATTGATCTGCCAAAATAATGCATGAACACATATCTTCATTTAACTGCATGCCTCAGTAAACCTCATAGCTTAATATCAAAGTGCTTGACCACAGACTCTTTAATTTCCCAAGTGCCCTTAAACCCGACATCGACCACAAAAGCATCCCCTGGGCCTACGTCCATGGGTTGTCCACCATCAGGTGTGATGGTGATACGCCCCTCTATTAGGTGAACAAATTCATATTCAGCATAAGTCGCATGATAGGTTCCTGGCGTGGCTGTCCATATCCCAGACATCATACGGCCATCATTAGATGTATGGAGCACCCAAGTTTTCATGGAAGGCGAGCCCTTTACAACGGTCCATCCCTCTAAAATTTCACTGATTACCTCAACTGATTGTTGATTGTCGAGCTTAAATAGATGCTTCATTTTAATGCTCCTTCGTTAATTGAACTGAGAATTGCCTATAAAACGCTAAAGGTTGGTTCTAATTTACTGCGGGTCCGTAAGCACAACACCGCCACAAATGCCGTAGCAGCCATGGGGGGTAGCTGCAGAGGAATACCTCGGAATACAGACAGGGCTATGATTGTTGTACACATGAACGCAAATGCAATTGCACAGCCCATTAATATCGCTCTTTGATCATTTATCGCTTCAATGTTGCGCACACTAAAAATGACGATTGCCACCATTAACACTACTGAGGCCAGGGCGTAGCGAAGTGTGACTCCAATCTCTAAGGCGTAACCCTGTGCTTCGGGAAAGGCAGCTAAAGTGACCAATTCAGGAATTGAAGCGAATACCACAGCGACGATGGCAGGAACTGCTGCACAGATTGAAAGAACTAGTTTTGTTTTCATTATTACTTCCTTATCAATGGCGTTAAAAACAGTAGGGTTAAGCGGGCACTGATGCTGCACTAGCTGGCCTAACTAACTAACTTATTACTAATTCTTTAGAACTAAATTTTCACTATAGTAGCAGTATAATCATCTGAATTATAATGTCATGGGGAAGTCGAAACATATAAGCGGTAAAGTGGGTGAGCTAAAGCCTGACTCTTACCGCTTAATTGGTATATTCTGGCTCTAATATAGAGTTAATTATTGGTCATAATTCATAACAACGAGAACAAATTAATGAAAAATCAATTATGAGCGGTCAAAGACGGTTTTTGAAAGTGTGGGCGAGAACCGTGGGCATGCCCATTGGCGTCGATGATGATGATAAACCAGAGTTTTTGCCCATCACTCAAACCGATGTTAAAAAAGCGCTGGCGTTTCGAACCTTTTGGATTGCATTACATGTGGTGACTTGTGTTCTCATTATAGCGGGCAATGGTAGAACATTAGGTTGGTGGTAAGGCGTTTTAGAATGCATAAATGTGTCATATTGTTTTAAAGACCTTAATTCTTCAAACACCCTTGGGGTGTTTTTTGGAGGCAACGAATATTTTGGGCCTGTGGAAGGTAAAAATTTTATGTAATTAGGTTGTTATTCTTAATGATAATGATTATCATTAAGAATAAGTTGTTAATTTTTAAAATAAACTAACATAACCCAATGTGAGGCATAAACATGAACAACCTAATACTCAGAGTCAGGTACGCAAGTGATTCGCTGATGCCTAAAAAAACGAATCAATGGCAACCGCTAGATGCTGATTTACAGCAAAGACCAGCTGAATTTATGGAGTTGCAGCGTCGGTATAATGATCAAGCTAAATACCTAAAAACACTGTCGAATAAATTGGCTTTGTTAGAAGATCAATTAAAGCAAATGGAATACTCCGATACAGTTGCAGGCAACTGTAAGCAATGTTTAGGAAAAAGCCTAAACCTATGTGGCCAATGTGTTCTGCATATAGGTGGCTCCATCGATACAAAAAATCAACACAGTGGGGCATTGGCCCATACCCAAAAACATTTTAGAGACTTGGATAAAGATCATCATAAAGATAAAGACCGAGACAGAGCCATCGACTTAGATAAAGATTTAGACAACGGACAAGAAGATGCCTATTGGCTTTAAGTGGCTAAGTTGTTATTTTTGTTATTGAATTATCCAAGAGTTTGTTTAAATAGCATATGCAAAAAAAGACATTACTTAAATAGTGGTATATGATGAGTTTTGTGCTTCTTTGATGGACTTACACGGCTTATCTGGCGGTTGTAAGGTGTGTTAGGAGAGGTGGAATTTCAGGATAAGCAGGTTTAAAGTGAAATAAACCTGATGTTCTGTCTTTTGAATTTGCTCGCTGAAAATCGAGTATGAAAGGCATTATGCAAGCTAACATACGATTTAAAATACTAACCATGTTTACCTTTGGGGTTGTGTTACTGAGCTGTGGTGGTTCAACAACTTCGATTACTGCAGTGCCTGCAATTGCTGCTGCTTCAACTTTGTCTTTTGAATCTAATAAGACCTTTCGTTTTACCTGGTCTGATGTGGCTGATGCAACCTATTACCAGTTAATGGAAAATCCAGATGGTGCATCGGGTTTCACTCAGGTGGGCAGTAATATCGTGCAAGGTAACGGTGTTGCCAATCATATTGTGCCTTTGCATGCTCGTGTAAGTGCGCAATATATTCTCAAGTCGTGTAACAGTTTTGGGTGTACTAGTTCTTCGACTCTTTCCGTGTCTAGCACTATGACCAATAGCATTGCTTATTTAAAGGCCAGTAATACTGGTTTAAATGATTGGTTTGGGGATGTGTTAGATGTGAGTTCAGATGGCAACACATTGGCTGTAGGAGCTCCCCGAGAAGATAGCAGTTTAACTGGTGTTAATAGCACAGCAACTGACACGATAATAAATGATTCAGGCGCAGTCTATGTGTTCACCAAAAGCAATAATGTGTGGCAACAAGAGGCTTACATTAAGGCCAGCAATACGGGAGCTGATGATCACTTTGGTTCAAGTATTAGTTTGTCGGGCGATGGCAAAACCTTAGTTGTTGGCGCAGAAAACGAAGATGGAAACAGTGACACTAAGTCTAATTCTGGTGCTGTTTATGTGTTTTATAAGGCCACATCATCGTGGGCTCAGCAAGCTTATTTAAAACCAACCTATAGCGATAATGATGATCAGTTTGGAGCTTTTGGTGCCTTGGATATCAGTGATAATGGAAATATTGTTGCTGTAGGTGCCATTTATGAGGATAGCGGTGAGACAGAATTCACTGGCACTGGCAATAATAATACATCAGTTGATGCAGGGGCTGTCTATATATTCACCCGCAGTAGTTCTGTTTGGCAACAGACTCAGTATATTAAGGCCGATAATACTGGTGCAGGGGATAATTTTGGTAAGCTCAGCCTCAGTGGTGACGGCTTAACTCTAGTGGTTAGTGCATTTAATGAAGACAGTTCATCCACAGGGATCAATAGTACCGAAAATAATAGTGCAACAGACGCTGGTGCTATGTATGTGTTTGTATATGACGGTACGAATTGGACTCAAGAGGCCTATATTAAAGCCAGTAATGCTGAGGCAGACGATGAGTTTGGTGGGGACGAAAGTCTTTTGATCAGTCAAGATGGTTTAACCATTGCTGTGGCAGCAGGGGGCGAGGATAGTAATGCCTTAGGCCTCAGCGACGTCAATACCGAGGGTGCAGATAACTCGTCCCAAAGTTCCAGTGCGGTTTATGTTTTCAGAAAAGAAAGCGGTACATGGAGCCAAGAAGCTTACATCAAATCAGATCACGATAACGATAACTTTTTTGGGGGAAAACGTGGGCTTGCGCTTAATAAAACAGGCAGCAGTTTAGCCATTGGTACTATATGGAACTCCAGCAGTAACTTAGGTGTCTTCAGTGATTCAAATAATTCAGGCTCATTAACGCAGGCAGGAGCCGTGTACTTTTACACTAAGTCAGGCTCATCTTGGGCTAAAACTTCTTTTCTAAAGGCTCCTAATACGGGTTCGAGTGACCAGTTTAGTGTTTCAATTGCCATGGATGAAACTGGAGCTACCATGGTAGTTGGAGCGGCGAAGGAAAGTAGTAATGCAACCGGGGTGGCTGGCACTGGACAAGCTAATAATGGGATATCAGGTGCTGGAGCGGTTTACGTTTATTAAACGCAAAAGA
>DDCR01000012.1:8059-41316 GCA_002335115.1 Oceanospirillaceae bacterium UBA2001 | reverse complement strand
GTGAGCACAGATTGCTGAAAACTATAGCCTAGATCAACCAAGTATCCTAGCCAAACTGGGCCTAAGGCTGAGGCAAAAACTACAAAGGTCCAATATAAGCTTTTAATAGACCCTAAATAACGCACCCCATAACATTCTGGCCACAGGGCAGACTGAGCTGTTTGTGCTAAACCAGAACCTATGCCTAGGAGCACCATATAGACCCAGATGACCCAATAACTATCGACTAAATTAATCATGATTAAGGCTGCTGCGATGGGTAATAGAGTAAACGGCATAAGCGCTAGGGCACTAAACCGATCAATTAGTTGACCAGAAACCACAGCCATAGCCGTGGCTATTACTGAATAAAGAAGATAATTACCCGTCATAAAGGTATGCGACCAGCCTTTTTCATCAGCTAAATTAAGGTGGTGAAAAAATAGGGCTGTACTGACCAAGGAGGAGGCAGATACCCCTGGCAAAATTAAGTAAAAGCGATAGTCCTTAAGCACATCTCGACGGCGCCAAGACTGTATGCTGACCACACTTTTACCAAGGTCATGCACTGACTCTTGGGGACCCAATCCAATAGCCTCACGCTGATTGAGGTTGAGTTCATAGTCTTGGTGACGCCCTTGATGCCCTCGGAGCAGCCACATGCTGGCAGGAAGAACCATCAACAATACCACCAAAGCCACACCCATATAGCTACTACGCCAGCCTATAGCAGCAATAGCCATGACTGCTATTAAGGGCAATATAGCCTCACCTGCTGCAAAGCCCATAGCCACCATTGCTGTGGCTTTGCCCCGTTGCTGCTCAAAATACCGACCCATGGAGGTGTAAGCCACATGACTCATTAACCCTTGGCCCAACTGTCTTAACAAAAATACCCCAATCACTAACCAAGCCAAACTATGCACTTGGGTCATAAACCAACAGGCAAAAGCTAAACACAAGACCACAGAAAACGTGTAACGCTGCAATGACACTTGATCAATCAATTTACCTGTAATTGGCAATAAAAAAGCACTCAACAAGGTGCCCGCCATATAAATGCTGCCCCACTGCGTATGGCTCATAGCAAAGTCTTGCTGAATGGCATGACCAAAGATACCAATAAAGTAGGTCTGTCCAAAAGAAGAGGCAAAAGCGGTCATCAGACCAAACATGATAAAACGCGTATGGTTTTTTAGTAATAATCCATAAGCGCCTAGTATCATGTTTTAAAATCTCAAGCAGCGAGTTAAAAAATTATTCCCCCGCTGCAATTAGGCTCGCATTGCCTCCTGCAGCAGTTGTATCAATACACAAATGGCGTTCCATGGTGTATCGCTGTGGGTCTGCGGTTTCGCTAATCAATGGCAGTAAAGGCCCTACTTTTTTAGCTAAGGCTTGCCTTAATTGCCTCTGATAACCAGCGTCACTGTTCGCAGTTACGGCATGATAGCCTGACAAAGCTACAATGTCAGTAGCGGCTAGCTGCCCTTGAATAACCACCAGGGGTAAGTCACATTTAGGTAGATTAAGATCATTAGCCACCATGACCACACCATTGCCTTGAGCTAAGGCTGTTTGTGCTTGCAGTAAGGCAGAGTGTCTATTTGGCCCCAAACACAAAACCACACCCCGAGCCACGGTACTGAGTTGGTTTAATTCTCCAGTTGGGCCCGGCAGCAGCACTGGATTGCGGCATAAGTCTTTTAATTGGTTTGCTTGTGATCCAAAAATTTGGGTTAACTCAGACACTCTATTACTGCATTTTTGCCACTCAAGAAGCCCTTTACTCGGCAGCGAATCGATGGCTTTTTGCACCTGATCTAGACTGACTAGATGGCCAGATGGAGCACATGCCTTAACTCTGAAAGGCTTGCGCAAACGCTGGACATATTGTGGACCACCAGCTTTGGGGCCCGTGCCTGACAATCCTTCACCCCCAAACGGCTGACTTCCAACAACGGCGCCAATTTGGTTACGATTGACATAGGTATTGCCTGCATGCACGCCTTTTATAAGTTGCTCTACCCGTGCGTCAACTCGTGTATGCACACCAAAGGTTAGGCCATAACCTTGAGCATTAATGCTTTTAACAACCTGATCTAAGTCTTTCGCCGCAAAGGTTGCCACATGCAAAACAGGACCAAAAACTTCCTCTTTAAGATCCTCGATACCGTTCAGCTTGATCACAGCTGGGCCCACAAACAAACCGTTTGTCGGCGCTGAGAGGTGCTTGAGCAGGCGACCTGCGACGCTATGTTGCAGAATATATTGCTCGATCTTAGTTTTCGCTGGGGCATCAATTACAGGTCCTACATCGGTATGTAAATGCCATGGGTTGCCCAAGGTGAGTTCATCCATAGCCCCATAAAGCATCTGCAAAACCTTGTCAGCGATATCCTCTTGCAGGTACAACATACGCAGGGCCGAACAACGTTGCCCAGCACTTTGAAACGCCGAAGCCAACACATCGCGCACAACTTGTTCTGGTAAGGCTGTAGAGTCCACTACCATGGCATTAAGACCACCTGTCTCAGCGATCAACACCGCATCTGCGGCTAAGTTAGTCGCCATGGCCGTGTTGATGTGCTGTGCTGTGGCCGTAGAGCCCGTAAAACACACCCCATTGACCCTTGCATCACTGGTAATAGGCACACCGACTTCGTGGGGGCCTCCAGGTAAAAACTGAACCGCAGCAGCAGGAATACCGGCTGCATGCATTAGCTGTACCGCCTTATAGGCCACTAGATTAGTTTGGCCTGCAGGTTTTGCTAAAATAGCATTACCACCTGCCAGTGCGGCAAAAATTTGACCGCTAAAAATAGCTAGAGGGAAATTCCAAGGTGAGATACAAGTGATCACACCGCGACCTTGAACCTGAGGCCCTGATGCCATTTCTTGGGCATAAAATCTTGCAAAATCAACCGCTTCACGCAATTCACCCACTGCATCCAGCCAGGTCTTACCGGCTTCCTTAGCTAAAATAGCAAATAACTCTGTGGCATTATCCTCGTACAAGTCTGCAGCTTTCTCAAAACACGCCACCCGCTCTGCTAGGGGCATGGCGAGCCATTCTGCTTGCCCTAGGGGCGCCACTTGCAACGCTGCTTCTACCTGCTCTTTTGAGCTCATGTGGACTTGACCCACCCGCTCACCGCCTACCGCTGGATTAATGACCCAGTGAGGAGCTTCTAATGTGCCTTCAAAACGAGCCACAAGCGGCTGCGCTTGCCAATAGCTTGGGTTTAGATGCTCGCGTGCTGATTGCATTAAGGCAATGGTAGGGGCATCGGTTATATCCCAGCCCTTGGCGTTCTTCCTATGACTCGCAAGATTTTGTGCAAATAGATCTTGCGGCTGCACAATGGCATGACTGCGGCAACTTAGCCCTTGTTCTAAACGCTCTAAAACAACATTGATTGGGTCTTGAGCAATCGTTTCTGGGGCAATCTCTGGATTGACTAGTTGGTGTACAAAGGAAGAATTAGCACCATTTTCTAATAAGCGCCTAACCAAGTAGGCTAATAAATCTTGGTGCGCACCCACAGGCGCATAAACTCGGCAACGGATACCACCTTGAGCCATCACACTGGCATGCAGAGATTCTCCCATGCCATGCAAACGCTGAAACTCATAGGCATGTTTGTCGCCTGCAAGTTGCAAAATAGCCGCAACAGAGTGGGCATTGTGGGTCGCAAATTGTGCATAGATAAGATCATTCATAGCGAGCATTTTTTTTGCACAGGCTAAATAAGATACATCCGTATTAGCTTTGCGGGTAAACACAGGGAAATCTGTCAACCCAATGACTTGAGCACGTTTGATTTCTGCATCCCAATAAGCACCTTTAACTAAGCGCACCATAATCTTTCGATCTAAGCTTCTAGCCAACTCATAGAGCCAATCCAGCACCCAAGGAGCGCGTTTACTGAAAGCTTGCACCACCACGCCAAAACCATGCCAACCTGACAGTTCTGGTGCAGCTAATACGGCCGCAATAACATCCAATGAAATATCTAAACGATCAGCCTCTTCAGCATCAATATTGAAGCCCATATTGGCTGCCTTAGCTTGCAACGCTAACGCCAATACCTTGGGCACTAGCTCTGTTAATACCCGCTCACGCTGACTCCATTCATAACGTGGATGTAGGGCAGATAATTTCACTGAAATACCCGGATTATTGCGAATGTCATCATTATTACAATGGGGAATGAGGTCTACAATAGCCGCACTATAGGACTCAAAATAGCGGTCTGCATCTTCAGCAGTGCGCGCCGCTTCACCCAACATATCGTAAGAATGAGTGTAGCCTTGAGCCGTCAGCTTTTTTGCCCGCCAGGTGGCTTCTTTCATGGTGCGGCCTAATACAAACTGAGACCCCAGTTCTTTCATGGCTTGGGCTACAGCCATGCGCACCACAGGCTCACCGACCCGCTTCACAAGGCCACGCATGGCGGAGCCCACTTTTTCGGCATCCACAGGTGCAAGCAATTTACCAGTGACAAGCAATGCCCAAGTAGACGAATTGATCAGGGATGAGTTTGAATGTCCAAGGTGGCTGGACCAGTCCCCTGCCTGCACCTTATCTTCGATTAAGGCATCAATTGTTGCTTTATCGGGCACTCGCAATAAAGCTTCTGCCATGCACATCAGCGCCACACCTTCCTTGGTACTTAAGCCATACTCACCCAGAAATTTTTCCATCATAGTGGGACTAGAGTGGTTGCGTACATGACGCACCAAACTCGCAGCTTGTGCTGACATTTGAGTCCGCTTATCTAGGCTTAGGTCTAAACTTTTCAATAAGGCGTCCATACACACTTGCTCATCGGCTATGTAGGCGCTGCGCAACTTTACGCGAAGGATTGTTAATGGATCTTGGTGGGTCAATGAAAAGAGGGATTCAGTCATGGGGTAGTGAAGACATAGTTAAGACATAGTTGAGTTCAATGGTCCATTTTAGGCCTATATTAAAAGACATATTCCCTATAATTAATATATTTACAATAATAAAAAACTATAAATGCATACAAATAAAGATAATATATATAGTATATTGATTAATATGTAGTGAAATATATAATAAAACGATTGCTGTTGTAACTCATCTTAGTCAATCAAGCGATCTCACCCTAAAAGGCAATCCCATGTACACCTTAGACCGCCACGACCGAGCGATCATCGCTGCCCTGCAAAAAGATGGCCGTATGACAAATACAGCCTTAGCCCAAACCGTTGGATTGTCTAACACACCCTGTCAAATTCGCCTTAAGCGCTTGCAAGATCAGGGCTATATCACGGGTTTTGTCGCCTTAGTCAATAAGACCAAACTCGGCTTGGATCACGTCGCGTTTGTGCAAGTCACTTTAGCATCCACCAGCAGTAAAGCACTGGCCGCTTTTAACGCTGCCGTGGGCACTATTGCAGACATAGAGCAGTGCCACATGATCGCCGCTAGCTTTGATTATTTACTAAAGGTTAGGACTAAGGATATGGCCAACTATCGGGCCGTTTTGGGTGAAAAAATATCCACCCTCCCTCATGTGGTGCAAACCAGTACCTTTGTGGTCATGGAAAGTGTCAAAGATTTTTAGTCAGATAATTGGACATCCAACCAAGCCCCCCAAGGGTATCGGTTTTAGGTCGATACTCACAGCCGACATAACCTGTATAGGAAGAACCATTTAACGTGTCAAACACAAGATCATAGTTGAGTAGACCCGTGTTAGGTTCATGGCGATCAGGCACCCCCGCTATCTGCACGTGGAATATATACGGCAGCAGTGCTTTAAACTGCTGCAGCGCATTACCTTCATGTTTTTGACAATGGAAAAAATCAAACTGGAGACCAAGATTACTGACATTAATCAGTGTCAGTAAACGCAGGGCTTGCGCTTGATTTGATATCAAATAGTGGGGCATATCGATGGGGTTAATGGCTTCTATGGTCAAACGAACTCCCACCTGTGAGGCTTGTGATGCAGCCCAGCGCAGGTTGTCTATATAAACTTGCTCAGCGGCTGCAAGAGTGACCCCTTGTGGAATTAAGCCTGCCATGACATGAACTAAGGGCTGTCCCATGGCTGTGGCATAGACCAACGCTTGGTTAACAGATTTTTGGAACTCCTTTATTCGGCTAACATCACAAGCCATGCCTCGATCGCCAAGCTGCCAATTGCCAGGGGCGGTATTGATCAACACTTGAGGCATACCACTGTTGCCCATCGCAATGGCGAGTTGATCTACGCTAACCTCATAAGGGAATAAACATTCCACTGCCACAAAGCCACTATCAGCTGCAGCTTGATAGCGTTGTAAAAATGGCAATTCATTAAATAACATAGAAATGTTGGCACAAAGCTTAAGCATAGGGATAATGGCCGTATTAGGTCTAACTTCAGTTCACATATTCGGGCAGCTTATCATGAACACCATCCCATCTGTAGGTTTCATCGGCCTTGGTTTAATGGGTCACGCCATGGCTAAACAGTTAATAAAAGCAGGTTATTCACTGTGCATTCATAGCCGCACCGCAAGCAAAGCAGAGCCATTGATCGCCCTTGGCGCAACCTACGCTCAAACCCCAGTAGAGTTAGCAAAAATAGTCAAAAACAATATTATTATTGTGTGTGTGACCGATTCCACAGCCCTAGAAGACGTCATGCTCGGTGCGCAGGGTTTACTCAGTCATATTGACCCCGGATGCTTGGTTATTGACATGGGCACTAGCCGCTTTGATCTCACCCAAACCCTTGCCAAGCAAGCCCAAGTGCAAGGCGCACACTTTTTAGACGCGCCTGTATCGGGTGGCCAAATAGGTGCGCAGCAAGGTACCCTATCGATTATGGCAGGTGGCCACCCAGCTCAACTTGAACGAGCCCAACCTTTGTTTAATGCCATGGCCAAACAAACCACCCATGTAGGAGGTAACGGTTGTGGTCAATTAGCCAAAACAGCCAATCAAATGATTGTTGGAGCCACCCTCAATATCGTGGCGGAAGCATTATTCTTAGCCAAAAAAAATGGGGCTGATCCAGCCAAAGTCAGAGCTGCTTTAGGGGGTGGGTTTGCCGATAGCAAAATTTTACAGCTGCATGGCCAGCGGATGGTCGACAAGGCATTCACCCCTGGCGCTCGAGCCACTACTCAGCTGAAAGATCTGCAGCAAGCAGCCGACTTGGCCCAAAACTGTGCACTTAATTTGCCCCTTAACCAAGCCTGTCTAAGCCAATGGCAAGGGATGGTTGACGCTGATCTTGGCGGACTAGACCAAGCTGGAATTTTGGCTTGGGTGGCGTTAAATAATGAACAAATTATTCCAAAGTAGCTGACTCTTAAGTGTAATGTCAAAATACTTTACTTAATTTGACCATTAAAAATTTAAATCATAATTTTTGAAATTTTAACGTGTTAATTTTATAGTAAAGCTTTAACATTAGCTCAAAGCATTGATAAGTCAACCTATTTCACTCGCTTAAACATGTCGCACTCGGCTAAATGACAATGAGCAAAAATGCATGCCGGTAATTACCTTTAAAAATCTTAGAAAAGCATATGGCTCTGCCGAAATCATCCATGGCATTGATCTTGTTATGGAAGACCATGAGTTCACTGTTTTTGTAGGACCGTCTGGTTGTGGTAAATCCACTATACTGAGAATGTTGGCAGGCTTAGAAACGGTGACTTCGGGCCAAATTTTAATGAATGGTAAAGACATCTCTCAGCTTGAACCTATTGAACGTGATGTGGCTATGGTGTTCCAAGACTATGCTCTCTATCCCCACATGAATGTTGCAAAAAACATGTCTTTTGCCCTACGATTAGCCAAATACCCAAAGGCCGAAATTAGTCAACGGATTAATAATGTAGCTGCCATGTTAGGTCTAGAAACACTATTACACAGAAAACCAGGTCAGTTATCAGGTGGGCAGAGGCAGCGCGTTGCCATGGGTCGTGCATTGGTGAGAGACGCATCTAGTCTGTTAATGGATGAGCCTTTATCAAATCTAGATGCCAAATTACGCGTACAGATGAGAACTGAATTAGCCATAATACGCGATAAGATTGAAAAAAATATTATCTATGTCACTCATGATCAGGTTGAGGCCATGACTTTAGGTGATCGGATTGTAGTGATGCGAGAGGGGAGCATTCAGCAACATGGCACGCCCCAAGAACTCTTTGAAACTCCCGCCAATAAATTTGTTGCCGGGTTTATGGGTATGCCACCGATGAATTTCATGGACGCCACACTGGTTGAAGAAAATGATAAGTTGTTAGCGCATACTGCTTGTTTTAGCTTACCCGTCAAAGATCTCCACAATAAACACCAGCTGCCATCTTCTGGTGAGGTCACCATAGGCATTCGTCCGTCGGCACTGTTGCCAGTAGTCGCAGCGGATGAAACCAGTGAACACACATTAACACTGCTAATAAAAGTGTGTGAATACACAGGATCACAGTCTCTACTGATTGCTGAAGCCAATGGTGTCAGAGTGTTGGTTGAGGTTAATTCTCAGCCTTCTTTTAAAGTGGGAGACAACATCAAATTCTCGGTCAAACCATCGGATATTTATGTGTTTGACCGAAATACTGAGCTTGCGATTTACTGATATAAAACAGGACATGTAGGCTATTACTTATCGATGTTAGAAATGTGTTTCAAAGGAGAAACCAATGTCTATGATACTAAAAATTGCTAAAACTACTCTGGTAGTGTTGGGTGCACTTGGTCTTGCGACTGGTGCTTTCAATGCCGCACACGCGGGCCCTTATGACGCCTATAAAGGCACACGCCTGGTGGTTAATTTTCCAGCCCATCCCCATTACAATGCAGTGATGAAAGTGTTGCCTGAATTTACTAAAGAGACGGGTATTGAGGTTGAAGTGGACCAGCTTCAGTACATGAAAATGCGAGAAAAGCAGACGCTGGAGTTGACCAAGCGAAAAGGCGATTATGATCTATTAGCCTATGTTGTTTTTTCTAAAGCTGATTATGTTTATGCCGATCAACTGGAAAATTTAGCCCGCTATTTCATGAACCCACGGCTATCTAACCCTGCTTATGATGCGCCAGACTTAATTGAGGGGTATGTGGCCAATATCGGTATTGCTGGTGGTCATAAAGGTTATTTGCCAGGCCCTACTGGTTCTATGTTTGGCTTACCCTTTGGCTCTGAAACGTCAATTTTAGGCTATCGTAAGGACATCTTTGAAAAACACAATCTAAGCGTGCCTAAGACTTACGATGAACTGTTAGAACTTGCTTGTAAGATTCCACAACTCGAACCTGGGATGGGTGGATTAGCCTCTAGGGCTGCTTCAGGACATCACGCTAGCCATGCATTTTTATTGCATCTATCTCCCTTAGGAGGCCGTATTTTTGATGATGCTTGGAACCCCATTGTTAATAATGCAGCGGGTGTGCAAGCTGCTGAAGCCTTAAAAACAATTGTTGATTGTGGTGCCGAAGGCTCAAGAGCCTTTGGTTTTGCTGAAGCTGGGGCCTCCTTTTTGCAAGGGCGTTCAGCAATGTTTCTTGATTCAACCGTATTTGCTGGACAGGTTAATGACCCAAGTAAATCAAAGGTTGTGGGTAAGATAGGTTGGGCACCCCACCCTATGGGTGTGCGCAAGGGTTCACAAACGGGCGGTTTTGGAATTGCGATCCCAAAAAATGCACAGAACAAAGAAGCGGCATTTTTATTAATGCAATGGTTAACCTCTAAAAAGGCAGATAAGCTAATTGCTCTGCAAGGTGGCAACCCTTCGCGCTATTCAACTCATGGTGATGCCGAAGTGAATGCTAAATTCCCACACATGAAAACCTTTGGTGAGGCACTTAAAAATGCTGACCCCGATTGGCGCCCCATCATCCCTGTTTGGGGAAAAATAAATGCTGATTTAGGGACCACTCTTTCAAAAATACTCACAGAAGGTGCTGATATTCAAAGTTCACTTGATGGGGTTGCTGAGCGTGCCAAGCAAATCATGCAGGATGCCGGATATTACACTTGGAATTAAATTGAGTGTTATAACTGTAAGTGCCCAAATAGGGTGATAAGTTGTGCAGGTATAGGCTGCCATTGCGCCTATGCCTGACACAAGAGTGATCGTGCAGATCAGCACTTAACTTAACTTTTTTATCTTCTGTTTGTCTTCATATATTCGTTTGTTTTTGTTTATATAGGTTTAAAATTAAATAGGGTTTGCATTTTTAGGTATCTATTAATGAAGTCTTCAAGTTTAAATAAATTGACGCCCTATTTTTTTATAGCCCCTGCTGGTCTAGTTTTAGCCCTTGGGTTGTTGTATCCCATTAGTTATATGATGTATGCCAGCTTTCTCGACTGGAACCCCAGTCAGTTAATTGGCGAGGCAGACTGGGTTGGACTGAAAAACTATTCAACCCTGTGGCAAGATTATGCGTTTAGAGAGTCGTTATGGGTGACTCTCAAATTTGCTTTTAGTGTCGTCTTGATTGAAATGATCTTGGGTTTAAGCCTCGCACTATTATTGGATAGAAATATGCGCGGCATGTCTGCGCTGCGAACCATTTTTATTTTACCCATGATGATTGCTCCTATTGTGGTTGGCCTCATGTGGCGATACATGTATCACCCTAGTATTGGTGTATTTAATCGGACCTTAAACAGTTTTGGGTTTGAGTCCATCCCCTGGCTATCTGATTCAACTTGGGCTTTAATATCCATCATTATTGCCGACATTTGGCAATGGACACCGTTTATCTTTATCCTCTGCCTTGCTGCGCTACAGTCCCTCCCAAGATCAACCCTTGAAGCGGCACGCATGGATGGTGCAAATGCCTGGCAACAAGCCTTCTATATCAAAATTCCATTGATGATGCCTGTTTTAATTGTGACGCTATTATTGCGTTTAATTGACGCCTTTAAAGTATTGGAAGTTATTTTAGTCATGACCAATGGAGGCCCTGGATTATCCACTGAAATTATTGCTTTAAGAATTTCTCGCACGGCCTCAGAGTTTCGAGAATTGGGAGTAGCGGCTGCCATGTCTAACTATTTGCTCATCTTACTCCTGTTGTTAACCCTTTCTATGTTTCTCTACAACCGCTTTATAGAGCAACACAGAGCAAAATCATTCAATGCAATAGGAAAAACTAGCCCATGACAAAAAAAACAGTTGGGAGACCTAAAAACCCGGCTTTTTATGCGCTTATGGTGGCATTATTAGTGATGTCATTAGGGCCTATTATCATGATGGTCACGACGTCACTCAAACTTAATGTAGATATTATGAGTGATGCTAGCAGCCTGTGGTTTTCGCCAACACTCGAAAACTATGAGACTGTCTTGTGTGATGTCCTTTGGTATGAGCCCGTAAATGTTGACTATTGTAATCCTACCTTTTCCCGTGCTTTGGGCAACTCAATATTTATTGCATTAATGTCAACAGCCATTACCCTGATACTGGGTTGCATGGCGGCCTACGCTTTAGTCCGGTTTAAATTTATGGGCCGTGGCACCATATCAATGACAAGTTTAATGATGCGTATGGTGCCTCCAGCGGTACTTTTGGTGCCCGTCTTCGGTATTTGGACCTTTAACTATGGCCTAGATGGCACCTTTGCTGGGATCGTTTTAGTTTACGTAGCCATGAACTTACCTTTTGTTATTTGGATATTACAAAGTTTCATTGTGCAGGTGCCTATGCAATTGGAAGAAGCCGCAAAAATGGACGGTGCGAATCCACTGCAGATTTTTTTCTTAGTGGTTTTACCCGTCATCACGCCTGGATTAGCAGCTGCCGCTATTTTTACCTTTCGCATTGCTTGGAACGAATTTCTGCTCGCTAACGCCCTACTTAACAGGGACACAAGAACAGTGCCCGTGACCATCGTTAATTCATTAACAGAATATGACATTGACTGGGGTGTGATCATGGCAACAGGCATGCTACTGGCAATTCCCCCTATTATTTTTACCTTTGTGGCTTCCAAACAAATCATCACTGGCATGACTGCTGGAGCAGTCAAAGGCTAATATCAAGTCAGTGGCATAGTTATAGTCACTAAGGCTTAGCATAAAAATCATGTATAATGTGGGCCTCGAGGCAACCCATGGTTAGGGTACCACAGCAACACAGTGGGTAATTAAAAGGACATTAATATGAAAGCAAATATTGGCCTCATTGGCCTTGCTGTTATGGGTGAAAACTTAGTATTAAATATGCACAGCAAAGGTTTTTCTGTTGCCGTATTTAACCGTACTAAGGATAAAATTGATCGTTTTCTAGCAGGTCGTGGTGCCAATAAAAACATTAAAGGCTGCCAGAGTATTGAGCAACTTTGCATGAGTCTTGAGCGGCCTCGTAAAGTTATGATTTTGATCAAGGCAGGCCGAGCAGTGGATGATACCATCGATATGCTGGTGCCGTTTCTCGAGCAGGGTGATGTGATTATTGACGGTGGTAACAGCCATTACCCTGACACGATAAGGCGCTGCAGCTATGTCGAAAGCAAAGGCCTGTTATATGTTGGGGCTGGGGTTTCTGGTGGCGAAGAGGGAGCCTTGCTTGGCCCATCCATAATGCCAGGGGGCTCATCCGCAGCATGGCCCTTGGTCAAACCCATGTTTCAAAAGATTGCCGCCCAGACCAATAAAGGTGAAGCCTGCTGTGAATGGGTGGGTGAGGATGGCGCGGGGCATTTTGTAAAAATGGTTCACAACGGCATTGAGTACGGTGACATGCAGATGATCTGTGAAACCTACCACATTATGAGAGATGGGCTGGGTCTATCTAACGAAGCCATGCACGAGGTGTTTAAAGAGTGGAATAAGGGTGTACTTGACTCCTATTTAATTGAAATTACTGCTGATATTTTAGGTTTTAAAGACGGCAATGGTGAGGTGGTCATCGATCACATTCTCGATGCAGCTGGACAAAAAGGCACCGGTAAATGGACCGCGGTAACAGCACTAGACTTTGGTCAACCTGTGACCCTCATCGGTGAAGCCGTTTTTGCTCGTTGCTTGTCGGCCCTAAAAGACGAACGAATAGATGCTGCCAAGCAAATCAATGGCCCGGCAGTCGCCTTTGAGGGTGATAAAACGGCATTTATTGATGACTTACAGCAGGCGCTGTATGCCTCTAAAATAGTGTCCTATGCGCAGGGCTATCAATTACTACGAGCGTCAGCTTTAGAACATGGATGGCAGCTCAATTACGGTCAGATCGCTCAAATGTGGCGCGGTGGTTGTATCATTCGATCAGTGTTTCTTGATGATATTAAGGTCGCCTTTGATCATAACCCTGAGTTAGTTAATCTCATGCTCGATACCTTTTTTAAGCAGGCCATAGAAACTGCTCAGGCGGCTTGGCGGCGGGTCATTATGCAATCCGTTAAGTTGGGTATCCCCATGCCTGCCATGGCTTCGGCGCTAGCCTATTATGATGGTTATCGCACAGAGCACTTACCCGCTAATCTGCTACAGGCCCAACGAGATTATTTCGGTGCCCATACCTATGAGAGAATAGATCAGGCAAGGGGCGAGTTTTTCCATACTAACTGGACCGGAAGAGGGGGCACAACCTCGGCCTCTACCTATTTGGTTTAATGTTATTGAACTTATCGTCATATAAGTTCACTCAAGGCCAAATTTAAATTGGCCTTGAGTGCGACCTAATGCACGGAAACGACAACAAACTAAGAAGCCAATAAAAAGTTCTTCATAAGTTCTTTACCACCTTCTGTCGCAAAAGATTCTGGGTGAAACTGAATGCCTTGAATAGGGAACTGCTTGTGCTTCACTGCCATGATTTCGTAGCTATCCGACCCCAGATCACCCACCACAGCGGTTAGCGTTAGACAATCAGGCATGGATTCTGCTGCGGCCATTAATGAATGATAGCGCATGACTTCGAGTTGGTCGGGTATGTCTTTAAAAATACCCATGCCATCGTGGCTGATCGGGCTGACTTTGCCATGCATTGGCACGTAAGCCTTCACAACCTTGCCCCCAAAACAATGCACAATACCCTGCATCCCTAAACACACGCCCAGCAAAGGGATTTTGGGGCCTAATTCTGTAATGACTTGGGCGCACACCCCAAAGTAGCTCTCATCCTCTGGCGAACCAGGGCCTGGGGATATAATAATTCGATCAGCATGAGCAGCTTCAATGTCGGCCACTGTGACTTGATCGTTGCGCGCAACAATCACTTCAAAGTCTCCAATTTGATTATTCAATTGTGCCGTGGTCAGCACTTCACCAATGTATTGGTATAAATTGTAAGTAAAGGAATCATAATTATCGACCAAATACACAGTAAACTTGGGTGTGTCTTGCCTCATGACTCAGCCCCCATAAACTGTTCTAACACTTTCAGGGTACCCGCAAATTTACGTTGTATTTCTTGGTATTCATCTTCTGAATTTGAATCAAAAACATTACCACCACAGGTTTGAACATAGGCTTTAGAACCATTGGCAAAAATCGTACGGATGGGAATGGCAAAGGTGCAGTCACCATTAAAACCAAAGTGGCCTACAGCCCCACCATAGGGACCTCGACCATCTAACTCTAATTCGTCTATGATTTTCATGGCTTCAATTTTAGGCGCACCAGTCAAGGTGCCTGCTGGAAAATTACTGGCTAAAGCAGAAAACATATCTTCATTTTCTGCCATGATGCCCACGATCTCACTGGAGATATGCTGCACATGACTAAAGCGCTTAATGTCCATTAAACTGCGCACTTTCACAGTGCCAAAACGGGCCACGCGGCCAATGTCATTGCGATGTAAGTCTACAATCATATTGTGCTCAGCGATTTCTTTGGGATCGTTCAATAAGGCGCGCGCTAAAGCTGTATCTTCTTCTGGAGTCGCTCCGCGTTTGGTAGTACCAGCTAAGGGATAGGTCTCCATTTCACCCTGGCGCAAACGGAATAATAACTCTGGACTGGCACCAATAATCTTTTGCTCAGCAAATTTAATGTAATACATTTGCGGAGAAGGGTTAATAATGCGTAATTGCTCATATAAATTAATACTTTCACCGAGCATGTCAAAGCGATACTTAAAGCCTACTTCACACTGAAATATCTTACCTTCAACAATGTCACCTTTAACCTTTTTAACCGCGGTTGCATGCTCAGCACGGCTCATATCTTCGCCTTGAGGCACCACCTTTAGACCACCGATGTTGGGACTTGGAGCGTCAATGAGCGTTTCAATTAAAGCAATACGATTATCTTCATAGTAAAAGTAAATCAACTCTCCAGTCATCTTGTCGTAAATAAGGCCATCTTTGTACAAGCCAAATTTAAACGCATCAAACGCATCACTCGCAGTGAGGCTGAGACTTGGTTCAAAATAATTCATAGCATCGTAGCCAATGTAACCCGTTAATCCCCCAGCATATCGTCGGCTAATAATATTTTGCGGCACAATGTCACGCAAAAGGTAATAGGGATTATCACTCTGGTAAGATTTAACTTGGCCACTGCGATCACTGATATGTAGTTCTTGACCATTGGCCCAAAAAATCTTTTCAGGGTCAAAGCCAATCAGAGAGTAGCGTGAGATATGACTGTCCTCACCTAGAGATTCGAGCATGTAACAGGTTTGAAAACGTTGCTCAATTTTTTTAAATAACTCAAAAAAATCGCAGCTAGATGCCACTGTTGTGTAACTTGGCTTGCGGGCCATTTTTATTTTATTGGGACGAATCAATTTTATAACTTCCAGCTTGTAGGGCTCGTGAACCTCGGGTAACAGTGGCAATGCCTACTCCAAGTTGTTGTGCGACTTGGCGTTGTGACACCCCTTGAGATAATAACTCAAAAATTTGCAACCGATTGACCAACTCTTGCTGCTCATAAGGGGTTAGTAAGCCCTTAAGCGCCTGCAACATATGCTCGTCAGTGGTTTGAGCCATAAGGTAGGTAACAACGGATGTGAGGGGTTGATTAGTGGTCATAAGGAGATACTGACGAATGATATCTAGCAAATAATAACGCAACTTAAGCCGCATCAATGTACTAGTACGTTAGCACAAAATAAACAGACTTCCAAGATATTATTGCATAGACCAAAGGCAATGGCCTGACATTAAAAATGATCAATCACCCAATCTGGCTCACACTCTGCGACATCACGACCATGATTGTAGCCTCCCCTTACCCCCAAACAAGGCATGCCACACGCCCTAGCTGCATTAATATCGTTGCTAGAATCGCCCACCATTAAACATTCATCTACAGCAAAGCCCATCTGTTGAGCAGCTGTTAACAAAGGCATTGGGTGGGGCTTTTTCTCGGCAAAAGAATCACCTGAATACACTAAGTCAAAATAATGTAGGATGCCAAACTGGGATAACAAAGGCTCGGTAAAACGGCTGGGTTTATTAGTAATCACTCCTTGGCGCACCCCTGATTGATGTAGCTCACCCAATAAACCCTCTACACCATCATATAAACGGCTCTGTTTATTACCCAATTGCTGGTAGGCCACCATAAAGTGCTTTAGAGCCTCATCTAATCGAGCATCTATGGTCATTGTGTGCAGTTGATTGGCCAGAATTCTCTGTACCAAGACACCCGCTCCATTGCCTATCCATTGCTCCACTTGGTTTAAATTGGGTACTGCAATATTGAGGGTCTGGGCCATGGAAACACTTGCTGAGTATAAATCAGGCAGGCTATCGAGCAAGGTTCCATCCAAATCAAACAGTACTAACTTGGGTTCAAAGCCTACGATATCGAAAAGTGGGGGCATAATCTGAAATCAGCTTTGGGCAAGTTCTTTGCGCATCAAATCGATGGTTGCCTGATAGTCATCTGTATTAAAAATAGCTGAGCCTGCGACGAAGGTGTCAGCACCTGCTCGGGCAATTTCGCCGATATTGTCGACACCCACACCACCATCGACCTCGAGTCGGATATCCAGTCCTGATGATTCGATACGTTGGCGCGCCAAACGTAACTTATCTAATGTGGAAGGGATGAATTTTTGACCACCAAAGCCAGGGTTGACTGACATCAATAAAATCATATCTAACCGATCCATCACATGATCCAAAAAGTGCAAAGGGGTGGCTGGGTTAAATACTAAGCCCGCTTTAGCACCGCCATCTTTAATGAGTTGCAAAGACCGGTCTATGTGCTCACTCGCTTCGGGGTGAAAGGTAATATAGCTGGCTCCCGCTGCCAAAAACTCTTCAATCATTCGATCTACCGGTTGCACCATTAAGTGCACATCAATCGGCGCAGTAATACCATGATCGCGCAATGCTTTGCAGACCATCGGTCCAATAGTGAGGTTAGGCACATAATGATTATCCATCACATCAAAGTGCACAATATCAGCACCCGCCGCCAGCACATGTTCAACTTCTTCACCTAGACGGGCAAAATTGGCGGCTAAGATGGAGGGCGCTATTTTAAAATTAGTCATGGGTTTAGGATCCAGTCAATGGTGACATAATTTACTTACGTGACTGCTTTATGGCGTCATAAGCAGCCTGAATTTCTTGGGTTTTTTGCTTGGCGATTTGCATCATTTCATCGGGTAAGCCACGGGCAACTAACTTATCAGGGTGATGCTGACTCATCAATTTTCTATAAGCCATTTTAAGGCTTTTGGTATCACATTTTTGATCCACGCCCAAAACACCATAAGCCTGTTTTAGGCCAGCATTGCCAGAACCTTCAAACTGACCTTGGCCCCCACTTTTGTGAAATGACTGCTCAGCCTTCATACGTTCAGCCACTGCTTCAAATTGTTGTTGAGTAATACCCAATAACTGGCACACTTGGGTGAGCACGCGGCCTTCTGCTTGGCTAAAAGCACCATCAACAAGGGCTGCCTGCAATTGGATTTCAATAAACATTTGCTTTACAGATGCGTTATTCACCAATGCCCTGCGCAGGGGTTCTAACACTTGGGCTAGATCAAACGCTGTTTCTTTACCCTGACTGAAGCACTCGATGGCCCGCTTGCGCAGGTCCTCTGTGAGCTGCATTCGCGTCATTACAGCTTCAGCATATTGGATTTCTTCGGCCGTCACTTGGCCATCAGCCTTAGCGATTTTGCCCATAACGCAAAAAGTAGCGTCAAAAAAAGCAGTTTGGGCTTTGGCCTGAGTCCAGCCCTCGACACCCGCTACACTGCGAATGAGCTTATCTAAATAGTAGCCAATGGCTGCACCAAATAACATACCCGAAGGCCCACCAGTCAGGCCAATCAGGGCTCCTAGCACTAATCCGGTTCTGTGGCGTGCCATGTTGGCACCAAAACTGTAAGTATTCACATATTCACCTGTGTTGAAAAACTGGCCCTATAATAAATCGCTGGAACAGCAAGCGCCACAGAGAGCGACTATAATTTCATGAAATAACTGGATTAAATTCACACTTTTTTATAATTTCCATGCTTTGGAAGCACCTATCCTTTTAATTTTGGTTTAAACTTAACCCTTAAATTTTAAACTGACCACTTCATTGGTTTTCAATTACTGGGTTTCTTTTGTCAATGCATATGCCAGCACCAAGCCTTCGTCTGATACTCGTTTTTCTTTTAACAGGCAGCTTAGGCACTTTAGCAATAGCAGACCACGAACCCGTGAGTCTTGACTGGCAATCGCAAAAAGGGAGTTCCACCCTGAATTCTGATGGCTTATGTACCGGGTATTATTTACCTTATCAGGCCAGTCCCTCAGAGCAGAAACTCAGCACAGACCCACAACCACTGTATACCGATGCTGATAACAGTGAGTACGACAAGGGCATCACCCGCTTTCAAGGTAACGTAGAGTTCCGCCAAGGCGATCGACAAGTTAAAGGTGATTCTGCACGCTTTGATCAGAATGATGGCTTTGTTGATATTGATGGCCATGTCACCATGCGCCGGCCTAATATGATTATTCAGAGTCAGGCTGCTCAGTTCAATACCAATGACTCTGAAGCCCAACTTAACTTAGCACAGCTTGCGGTCCCTAGCAGCGAACTACGAGCTGGCGCCCAAACTATCGAATACCACCAAGATGACACCGTCACCATGCGAGAGGGTAGTTTTACCTTTTGTGCCCCCGGTGACAACACATGGGCCATTCATAGTAATCACATAGACCTTGATCCAGAATCTGGTATGGGTGAGGCTCAGCATGCCATTTTGAAAATTGGTGCGGTGCCTGTGTTTTATTTACCCTGGATGAGCTTCCCTATCGATGATCAGCGCCGGTCAGGTTTTTTGTTCCCTACCTTAGAAAGTGGGAGTTCAACAGGACTCGATGTAACGACTCCCTACTACCTCAATTTAGCACCCAATTATGATGCCCTAATCACCCCAAGGTTTACCGAACTGGGTGGTAGCAGTTTAAACACTAAATTTAGGCATTTAGGTCAAGGGGTCAAGCAGGAATTGGAGCTTGATATCGCCATTGATGATCTCAATGCAGATAAAAAAAGATGGTTACTAGACTACAACAACGAAGCCAAAATTAATGCTCAGCTCACTAGTTCCATTGACGTTAAACGCATCAGTGATTTTGAACTACTCGATGATTATAATTTAGCTCACCAGGGCACGGAAAAGACCTCTATTATTAGTAAGGCAGGGCTTAACTACCAAGGCAAGACCCCTATTTTGGACACCGCTAGCTTCGCTGTTATTAGCCGACAACATGGGGGTACTGGCGTGCCTGCATATGACCAATTACCCCATGCCACTGTTGCCGGGGGGGGTGTTATCAATCAAGATCATCAAGCTATTAATGCTGATTATTTTGTCGATTTGAGCCGTTTCACTCGGGATACTACTGGCCTAACGGGCAGCAATAAGATGACCGGAATTCGAACCCACTTTGTGCCGAGCCTGGGCACTGCTTGGGTCAATAACTATAGCTTTATTAAACCAAAAATCAGCCTACCCATTACAAGTTACCAATTGAGTGATACACCCACTAACATTACTTCAAACAAGACTCGCACCATTGCTCAGTTTGAGATTGATACTGGCTTACTATTTGAAAGGGCACTTGCTGGTGGCTATTTGCAAACTTTGGAGCCAAGAGTTTATTACGCCTACGCTCCCTATCAACAGCAAGACGACATGGCTATTTTTGATACTAGTGAGACCAGCAGTGCCTTATATGGCCCTAATCGATTTAACGGTTTTGACCGCATAGGCGACACCAACCGAGTCACTGTTGGCCTAGGCAGCCAATTTTTAAATGCCAAAGGTTGGCAAAAAGCTAAGTTATCAGTATCGCAGATGCACTACCTTAGCGACCGTCAAGTGCAAGCAAGCAATTCGAGCGTGACGAGCAATGAAACTTTGTCACCCATTTATGGCGTCATGGATTATAATTTTAGTCCTCAATGGACCTCTAATCTGAGTGTGACTTGGAGCCCTGACTTTAAAAGTGTCAATGCCACCAGTGCCAACATGAAATATCAACCTAGCAATAGAAAAGTGATCGACTTCAAGTACACTGAAATTAATGAGGGCAGTCAGCAGGCTGAGGCGTCTCTCATGTGGCCTATAGCGCCCCAATGGACGATAGTTGCAAAGCGCAAAGAAGACATTCGCAATCAGCAACTACAGGATGAGATTGTGGGCGTGAGATATGCCAACTGCTGTTGGCAAGCCAGTTTAGTAAACCGCTACTGGCTAGTAGATCAAGTAAAGGGCATTGAGCATGGCATCTTTTTTGAGCTATCACTCAAGGGCCTCGGACAAACTAACAAACAATTGACTCCCGGCAAAAAAGTGTCCATGGGAGACGTTATGAAAGGAATTGCAGGCTACAATGAATACACTCAGTAAATGGGGTTTAGGCGCAGGCCTAAGTTTTGGCTTGGGTTTAGCCTTAACTTTATCAGCTGCTTTCACAATGGCTGCAGCACAAGAGCTGGACAGCATAGCTGCCATCGTTAATGACGATATCGTTTTACAAACGGACGTCAACACTCGCCTTGGAAAAATCAAACAACAGTTTAAGCAGAGTAATACCGAAGCTCCCGATATCGAGACGCTCAAGAGTCAGGTGTTAGATCAGCTCATCATTGAAAACTTACAACTGCAGTTAGCCACCAAAAAAGGCGTCTATATTGCTGACCCAAGCTTGGAATTAGCCATAGAGAATATTGCCAAAAACAATCAGTTGTCCCTTAATCGACTGGCTGAAGCCATCACTGATTCAGGTGAGACGATGATACAGTTTAGGGATAGAATTCGCCAAGAACTGACCATCAATGAAATTCAAACAAGTGCAGTCAATCGCCGTATTCGCATCAGTGAACATGAGGTAGACCAGTATTTAGCATCCAATCAAGGCCAGCAGTTAGCTGATAAAGAGTATGACATTGGTCATATTTTAATTGGCTTAAGCGCCCAGCCAGATGCCAAAGAATTAACCGCAGCTCAACAAAAATTAGATGCTATCGCAAAAGCCTTTGATCAAGGTACTGAATTTGCTAGCCTTGCCGCCACCTACTCTGACGCTTTAAATGCCCTAAAAGGCGGTAGTTTGGGTTGGCGCAAAGGTAGCCAATTGCCTAAGTTATTTGCAGAACCGATTAAAACTATGAGTGTGGGAGAAGTTAGCATTCCCATCCGTAACAGCAGTGGTTTTCATTTAATTAAGTTAATCAATAAACGTGGAGTAAGTGTTCAAACTGTGGCTCAAACCAAAGTTAACCATTTGTTAATCATGCCCAATGAAATTCGTTCACCAAGCCAAGCCCAAAAACTAATTAACGAATTGCACCAACGCTTGGTGAATGGGGGCGACTTTTATGACCTTGCCCGCACCTTTAGTGATGATGCGAATTCAGCACCCAGTGGGGGTGATTTAGGCTGGCTATCCACCAACCAACTTCCAACTGTTTTGCAAAAAGCAACAGATGAGCTTGCTATAGAAGAACTGAGTTCCCCCATACAAAGTGATAAAGGCTGGCATTTAATGCAAGTTAAAGAGCGACGCACTCAAGACATAGGCCAAGCTAATCTGCGTTTTCAGGCTAAACGCGCCATAAAAGAAAGTAAATTTGCTAACGAGCTAGAAAGCTGGCTGCGCGAAATTCGCAATCAAGCTTACATAGAGATCCGCTAACTATGAAGCGCTTACTGGTGACTGCAGGTGAACCTGCAGGTATTGGCCCAGAACTCTGCTTAACCCTAGCAGGATCAAATAGCTCTGCCCTACAGGATGCTGAAATTATCATTGTGGCAGACATGGGGCTATTGCAAGATCGTGCATTGCAACTGGGTTTATCCATCGATTTTTGTTACGCCAGCCTAGAGCAAAGCTTAACACCAACAGCTCACAATCAACTTAAAGTCTTGCACGTGCCCTTGAAGGTTGAAAGCCGCGCTGGGCACTTAGACGCTGACAATAGCGCCTATGTGTTGAATACCCTCAGTATAGCCTGTGACGCCTGTCTTAATGGCCATGCTGACGCCATGGTGACCGCCCCTGTGCACAAAGGGATTATTAACCATGCAGGCACTGCGTTTAGTGGCCACACAGAATATTTACAAGCACGATGTGACGTGGACCAAGTGGTAATGATGCTCACGTGTGACGCCATGCGTGTTACCTTAGCAACCACCCACTTGCCATTACAAGATGTGGCTGCGGCCATTACCCCAACTGGGTTAAGTCAAACTCTGCAGATTATTGATACTGAATTGAAGCAAAAATTTGGTATTACCCGCCCTTGTATCTATGTGTGTGGCCTGAACCCCCATGCAGGTGAAGATGGCCACCTAGGAAGGGAGGAGATAGACGTGATTATCCCAACCTTAGAACAGTTGCGCAGCAAAGGCTTAAACCTTGTGGGTCCTTTGCCTGCTGATACTTTATTTAATGCAACAAACTTAGCCCAGGCAGATGTTATCCTTGCGATGTATCACGACCAAGGTTTACCCGTGCTAAAATACGCAGGCTTTGGCGATGCGGTCAATATAACGTTAGGTTTACCCATCATTCGCACTTCAGTAGACCATGGCACTGCGTTAGATTTAGCCGGTACTGGCCAAGCCAAAAGTAGCAGCCTATTAAAAGCTGTGCAAAGCGCAATGCAACTTTGTCAGCATCATTAGACTGCCAAGACACGAGATTTTTATGGCTCATCCCCAAAAGAAACACCAAGCGCGCAAACGGTTTGGTCAAAATTTCCTGCATGATCAGGGGATTATTCGTCATATTGTGGCCTGCATTCGGCCAAAAGCCGATCAAAAAATTGTTGAAATTGGCCCCGGCCTGGGTGCGATTACTGAGCATTTATTAGCCACGACTGGCCACCTTGACGTCGTTGAATTAGATCGTGATTTATTGCCTCATCTGCGTATTTCTTTTGCGAGCTATGGCAAAAACTTACGCATTCATGAAGCGGATGCCCTAAAATTTGATTTTGCGAGTCTGACCAAAGATGCTGAGTTACTGCGCATTGTGGGCAACTTGCCCTACAATATCTCTACTCCATTAATTTTCCATCTACTTAGCTACACCAACCTTATTGCTGACATGCATTTTATGCTGCAAAAAGAAGTTGTGTTGCGCTTGGCAGCGGGCGCAGGCACCAATAATTATGGCCGTCTCAGCATTATGGCGCAGTACTTCTGTAGAGTCGATAGCCTGTTTGAGGTCCCACCTGAGGCGTTTGATCCTCGGCCTAAGGTAGATTCTGCTATTGTACGCATGGCACCATACATGGAGTTGCCTCACACGGCCCTAGACTTTAAGCATTTTGAGCAGTTAGTAAAGAGCGCTTTTTCCCAGCGCCGCAAAACCTTACGTAACAATCTAAAAGGCATTGCGAGCGATGAACAGTTGCAAAATTTGGGTATTGACCCTAGCATTCGTTCAGAACGTTTAACTGTGGGCGAATTTGTCGCCATTAGTAATTTATTGACCCAAACATCGAGCTAAAGCCAAACATGAGCACCTCAAGTAATAATTATGACCTTAATGTAGGCGTAAAAACCGAGTTTCTTGCCGAACAATCTGACCCGAGCCGCAACCGCTACGTGTTCGCCTACAGAGTCACTATCACCAACAGTGGTCTGCAAAGTGCCCAGCTCTTGAGTCGCAAGTGGATTATTACTGATGGCGATGGCAAAATTCAGGAGGTCTCTGGCGAAGGTATTGTGGGGCAGCAACCCATTATTGAACCAGGCCAGCAGCATCAATATACCAGTGGCACCGTGTTAGAGACCAAAGTAGGCAGCATGCGCGGTTCTTATGGCATGGTTGCTGCGGATGGACACGAATTTACCGCGCCCATCCCAGCTTTTACATTGTCTTATCCCAACGCTCTGCACTAACGGTGCTTAAGCTATGGCTAGTTACGCAGTAGGCGATATTCAGGGTTGTTTAGGAGCCCTAGAGTCATTACTAAAGCAAGTGGGCTTTAGTGCGGATGATTGCCTCTGGGTGGCGGGTGATCTCGTTAACCGTGGCCCACACTCACTGGAGACGTTGCGTTTCATCAAAGCCCTTGGTGACCAAGCCAACGTTGTATTGGGTAACCACGACCTTCACTTACTCGCTTTACACGCTAAAGATGCCCAATTAAAACCCAATGACACCCTTCAGCCAATATTTGAAGCCCACGACCGTGAAGCCCTATTAACTTGGCTACAACAGCAACCGCTGCTGCACTATGATGCTCAGCTTGATACGGTAATGACCCACGCAGGTGTTCCTCCATGCTGGGACTTACGGCAAGCCCAGAAGCTTTCCCAAGAGTTACACACGCTATTGCAAAGTGAAACTGCGCCCTTGTTCTTCGCTAATATGTATGGCAACCAACCAGACCTTTGGCATGATAAACTGGAAGGCATAGACCGATGGCGCTGCATTACTAATTCATTCACTCGCATGCGTTTTATTACTTCTGCTAGCCAGTTAGATTTCGTTCAAACCGGTAAGGCCTATGTTGGTGCAGATGCGCTACAGACCGAATTAATGCCCTGGTTTAATGTGCCTAGTTTAGTGACCTCACGACAAGTGTTTGGCCACTGGGCGGCGTTAAGGGGTGAAACGGGAAAAGACCATGTGGTCAACCTCGACATGGGTTGTGTGTGGGGTGGTCATCTGAAATTAATGCGTTTAGAAGACGGTCAATGTTTTACTGTAAGTTGCCAAAAAGCTTAACTTTATTTACCCAATTCCTTGTTATTAGTTTTCCCTAATACAGAATTGCACAAATCACTTACAAGCACTACACTGCTGATGAGACTCTATAGGATTCGAATATGTCTGACGTTATACCCATTGCCCCAGCTGATGTTATGGACAAGGTTAGCCAAGGTGCCTACCTCGTCGATATCCGCGATGCCAATAGTTACCAACAACACCACATTAAAAATAGTGAACGTATTGATAACGATACCTTGCCAGACTTTTTACGTGAAGCAGACATGGATAAACCCATCATTGTTTGTTGCTACCATGGCATCAGCTCCATTCAAGCCGCAGGCTTTTTAGCCCAGCAAGGCTTTGATGAGGTTTATAGTCTTGAAGGCGGTTTCACTGCCTACTGCGTGCAGTGTCCAGAGCATTGCAACTCACTATGAAAATCACTCCACATGAACTCTAGTCAGACTTATTTAGTCGGTGGAGCCGTGCGCGACGGCCTATTAGGCCTCACTGTCAAAGAGCGTGATTATGTGGTGGTTGGGAGCAGTGCTGAAGCCTTGCTTACTTTGGGCTATCAACAGGTAGGCAAAGACTTTCCTGTTTTCTTACACCCCAAAAGCAAAGAAGAGTACGCCCTTGCCCGCACCGAGCGTAAAGCTGGCCAAGGCTATAAGGGCTTTCAAGTTCATGCCACACCAGAGGTGACCTTAGAAGAGGACTTACTGCGCCGGGACCTTACCATCAACGCAATCGCTCAAGCATCTAATGGTGATCTGATTGACCCCTATGGCGGTCAAGAAGACATAAAAGCAAAGCGCTTACGTCATGTGTCTAAAGCCTTCAGTGAAGACCCCTTGCGGGTACTAAGAACGGCACGCTTTGCCGCCCATCTGCATCACTTAGGCTTCAGCATTGCTTCTGAAACCCAAGCCCTGTTAGCTATTATCAGCGCCTCAGGTGAATTAGCCACCCTAGCCAAAGAGCGTGTCTGGCAAGAAACACAAAAAGCCCTAAGCAGTCAGAGCCCATGGATTTATTTTGAAGTATTAGAAGTTTGTGGCGCACTGCACCGACTCATGCCCGCCTTAACAGAACTCCTTGCACGCAGACCTCAAGCGCTCAACACACTGAGGCTCACAAGCGCAGCTAGTACCCGGACCGAAGTGCGTTTCACAGGTGTGTTATATCAGCTCAATAAGCCTCAAATTGAAGACCTTGCGAAACAAATTAAGTTACCCAACCAGCACAAAGCTTTAGCGCTTGCCACCAGCAACCATCAACGTCAGTTGCGCGCTTACACTGAATTAGAAGCTGCACAAAAGCATCTACTGCTGAGTAACCTTGGCCTTATGCGCCATACAGAATTATTGGATGACCTGTTGTGTTTATGCCAAGCCATCACCCAAACCCAAGAGCCCCTTTTTGGGTGGCAATCGCCAAAGCAGACGATGTTAGATGACTTAGAACGAATACACGCCGTAAAACCCGCTTCATTAATGGCTCAAGGTTTTAAGGGTAAGGCCCTCGGAGAAGCCCTCAAAGCAGCTCAAATAGAATGCCTTAGTCGTTCTAAGACCTAAAATAACAACACGTCTTGGCCTCGAGGCTTCAATTTAAAACTTTAAAAACAATATTCAGTAGGCCACAGGACTTGGTCGAACTGACATGCCGTGTTGAGCTGACTTATGGTTAGACCCTGCACTGGGTGCACTAGGTTTGGGGCGATGTCTGCCAATGGCTGCATTACATAGGCACAGGTTAAAATATCTGCCCGCGGCACATTAGCGTTAACATCCACTAATTGACCAAATAATAATAAATCCATATCTAGGCCGTGACTAGTGGGCTTAATGTCTAATCCAGCAGCCCTTTTGCGCCCATGCTTAGTTTCTATCTCACGTATCCATTGCACTAATTCTGCGTGACTCATGGGACAAGCAAAAGCCACCACCATGTTGAGAAAATCTGGTCCATCCATGCCCACTGCGGGGGCCCGGTAGACCGGTGATAAATGCACTTCACCAAAGGCCACTCTGAGCTCAGTTATGCCTGTTTGAAGGCTAGCTTGGGGCTCAATGTTGGCCCCTAAACCCAAGTAAACAGAAGTCATCAGGCTGGCTTTTGGCCGCGCTCAATAATTACTCCCACGTCACGGGCATTAGCAATTGCATCAGGCTTACCTAGCTTGATACGCACAAAAGGTACCGGGAACTCCGTCAAAATTAACCCCGCAATTTGTTCTGCCATGGTCTCAACCAGTAAGAATTCACTTTGTTCTACAAACTGCGTCAGGCGATCTGAAACGTCTTTGTAACTGACCGTGCGATCGATGTCTTCAGTTGCTGCTGAGGGGCTAATATCCACCGCCATCTCTACGTCTAACACCACCGTTTGGCGAATTTCACGTTCCCAATCAAAAATACCAATGACCGTGTCTACGGTTAAACCATGTACATATACTGTGTCCATTGCAAAATCTCTTGGTGTGGGTAGATCACCCGGTAATTATTGAACCACTAGCGGCAAGTCACTTAATGGCCAGCGTGGTTTTACTTTTAGTGTGAGGTCATCACATTGGCCAACTGCCAAACGCTGAGCACCTGCGTAAGCGATCATTGCCCCGTTATCAGTGCAGTATTCTGGCCTTGGGTAATAGACCTTAGCACGCAATTTGGCAGTCTCTGCTGCTAGCTTGTCCCTTAGGGCCAAGTTAGCACTCACTCCACCGGCCATGACAAGCGTAGACAGCTGCGTTTGCTGTAAAGCTCGACGGCACTTAATGGCCAATGTATCAACCACGGCCTGTTGAAAGGCGACCGCAATGTCAGCTTTGTCGTGCTCATGCAATAGCCCTTGCTGCTTTTGGATGTCTTGAATGGCATACAGTACGGCGGTTTTTAAACCACTAAAGCTCATATCTAATCCGGGTCTATCGATCATCGGGCGCGGAAACTTAAATCGCGAGGCATCTCCTTTTAAGGCTAACTGAGCCACTAGGGGACCGCCGGGGTAGTCTAAATCCATCATCTTGGCCACCTTATCAAAGGCTTCACCAGCGGCGTCGTCTAAAGATTCGCCAAGCAATTCGTAGGCACCCAAAGACCGTACATGCACCAATTGTGTATGACCACCAGAAACTAACAGCGCCACAAAAGGTGGTTTCGGGGCATGTTCTTCTAGCATGGGAGCAAGCAAGTGCCCTTCCATATGATGCACACCAATGGTGGGTAGATCCCATGCCATGCCTAAAGCACGGCCTGTAGCAGCTCCCACCATCAAAGCCCCAATTAACCCAGGTCCTGCAGTATAGGCAACCCCATCGACGTCACCATAAGCTAAGCCTGCCTTATCAAACACCTCTCTCATTAATGGCACCAACTTACGGATATGATCTCTGGAGGCTAATTCTGGCACCACTCCACCGTATTCAGCGTGCACAGCCACCTGACTATAAAGCGCCTCAGACAATATACCCTTTTGAGTATCGTAGATGGCGACCCCAGTTTCATCACAAGATGTTTCTATGCCTAATACGCGCATGAATGACTTTATCAACTCTATTATTTTGACAATTAGGGCCGAATTTTACCTTTCATCAAGCCTAAAGACCACACGTAGAAGTGTGAATTGCCCTATCTATAGAAAACACCTTTAACTTGATGACAAATGGGCTTTACACTGGCCGACACATAAGAGTAAAATATGCGGCCTTGATCAATTAGGAACACTTTCTCTAGTCGAACGATGAGACCATGAGTCAGTGCATAGAAAAACATTCGGATGGCTGCTTAATGCGGCGTCCACAATTAGGTAGAGATATGCCAGCTGTAAAACTGAAAGACAACGAACCATTTGACATTGCCTTACGTCGCTTCAAGCGTGCTTGTGAAAAAGCGGGCACTTTAGCAGATGTTCGCTCAAAAGAATTCTACGAGAAGCCAACCAGCGTGCGCAAGCGTCAAGCTGCAGCTGCCGTTAAGCGCCACGCGAAGAAGCTAGTTCGCGAGAACCGTCGTCACGTTCGCTTATACTAGGCTTTACGCCTAATATAGAACCTTGGACGACCTGCTTTACAGCCAATAAACAAAGCACAGTTTAAAGGCATAGTTGAGTAAAGCGATACTTAGGGGCGGTTTTTCAGTTACCCGCCCCTTTGTTGTTTCTGACGTTTACGCATTGAGTGTACGCCTAGTTACGCTATAATTACTGAAACCAACTCAGCGAGAACTCACCATGTCCGATTTAAAGCTTCAACTTAAAGATGCTCAAAAACAAGCCATGCGTGACAAAAACAAACCTCGCTTAACCTGCATCCGCACCATGATGTCCGAATTCAAACGCATCGAAGTTGACGAGCGTATTGAGTTAGACCAAGCCCGTGGCTTGGCCGTACTTGATAAAATGCTCAAGCAACGTCGCGATTCTATCAGCCAATATGAAGCCGCTAACCGCCAAGACTTAGCCGACATTGAACACTTGGAAATCAGTGTGATTCAAGAGTTTTTACCCACGCCCCTTACCGATGACGAAGTGAGCCAGCTCATTACCCAAGCCATCGCTGATGCTGGCGCCAGCAGCATGCAAGATATGGGCAAAGTGATGGGTATTTTAAAACCGCAGTTGCAAGGACGAGCAGATATTGGCAAAGTAAGTGGTCAAATTAAAGCGCAACTCGCTTAAGCTTTTATTAAAAGGCAAACCACTTGGCGTCACGCATACCGCAAGCATTCATTGATGAACTTCTCGACCGTACCGACATTGTCGACCTAGTCGACGGTCACGTAAAGCTGAAAAAAACAGGCCGCAACTATTCAGCCTGCTGCCCTTTCCACAAAGAAAAAACCCCTTCCTTTAGTGTCGCTCCTGATAAGCAGTTTTATTATTGCTTTGGCTGCGGTGCCGGCGGCAATGCTATTGGCTTTATGATGCAATTGGCAAACATGAATTTCCCAGAAGCGGTGGAAGAACTGGCTGGTAAAGCCGGCCTCACTGTGCCTAAAGATGACAGCATTACTAGCAAAGCGGCCTCAGCAGCCAGCCAAGCTAAAACTCAAGCTCGCAACCAAGCTTACGCATTACTCAACAGCGCCAGTCAGTATTACCAGAGCCAATTACGCCGTCATCCAGATCGGAAAAAAGCGGTCACTTATCTTAAAGGACGAGGCCTAAACGGCCAAATAGCCCAGCGCTTTGGTGTTGGCTATGCCCCCGCTGGTTGGCAAAATCTAATACAAGAACTGGCTCCAAAAAAAGAGCAAGAACAAGCACTTATTGACGCTGGCATGGCGGTAGAGAAAGAAGAAAACAAACGCCGCTATGACCGTTTCAGGGATCGCATTATGTTCCCAATTAAAGACTACAAAGGCCGTATTATTGCGTTTGGTGGCCGTGTCTTAGGCGATGATAAACCCAAATACTTAAACTCCCCAGAAACGGTGGTTTTTCACAAACAAAAAGAGCTTTATGGACTTTATGAGGCCCGCCAACATGAACGTAACCTGAAACGCATTATGGTGGTTGAGGGGTACATGGATGTGGTGGCGTTAGCACAGCACGACATTAATTATGCTGTAGCTACCCTTGGCACCAGCACCAGCAGTTTTCATTTAGAACGTATTTTTAAATTGGTTAGCGAAGTGGTATTTTGTTTTGATGGTGACGCTGCAGGACTCAAAGCAGCAGATCGTGCAATGCACACTTGCCTGCCTTTTATGGTCGATGGACGTCAGGCACGCTTTTTATTATTGCCCGATGGAGAAGACCCTGATTCGTTAGTACGTCAAGAAGGTAAAGATCAGCTTACAGCTCGCATCGTCGACGCCACACCACTGAGCGATTTTTTGTTTCAACGTTTGAGCCAAGACCTGGATCCACATAATTTAGAACACAGAGCAAAACTTGCCACTGACGCTAGCCCGTTAATCGCCACCATCCCCAAAGGCATTATGCACAGCATGATGGAGGCTCGATTAAGTAAGATTACGGGGCTAGACAAAGACACCTTAGCAGAGTTAAGTGCGCTTAAAACGCCCATTATGACTGAAAAGAGCAACATACAAGACTTTGCCAACACCCAACAAAAGAACTCAGCCACGGCCTTTGATGGGCCAACAATAAGCGCCCTTAATAGCAATGCCAATGATAAAGGTCATCATGAAGGTGATAGCAGAGAATATCCTGACTACCCCATGGCTGATGCACTGCCAGATCACTTACAAGACACCCAGCACTGGCACCAAGAAGATCCTGATCAGCATCAGGCCACACCCACTAACGACCCGTTGACGGCGTTAAAACCATATTTTAGTGCCACTTTACCTAAGGTACAAAACCCTGCTCACGCCGCCTTGCGGATAATATTACGGCATCCAGAAACGGCAGAACACGTGTCACAAATTCCCAGTCATTTAAGTGCATTAAAGATGCAAGACGCCGGCGTACTTATTCAGTTGCTTAACACCGTGCAGGATATGTTCCAAACCTTAAAGCGCTGGCCAAACCCTGCTGAATTGCATATTGAGTGCGCCACATGGGATGCTTGGCCAATGCTGCGGCAGTTAGCGGCTATGGAATCACTCCTACCCCAAGGTAACTACCCACAACAGCTAGAAGAAGCCATTAGTCGACTCTTGGGACACCATTTTGAAGAACGTCTGAACCAACTCTTGCACTTGGCATCACAGCCTAATGCTGACGCCAGCATCAAAAAACAGCTAAAAGAGCTACTCAGAGAAAAAGAAGAGTTGCAAAAGCGGCTAAAAAGTAGACAATAGTAATTACTGCGGATCTTTTACTGGTCCGAGGCTATCGGGCGGCATGCTAGGCATCGCAAAAACAGACCCAATTTAGCCCTAGCCACGTGCAGGCCTCAAAAAGCACAAAACATCAGCTAATCTCGTACGATATGTGGCGGAATTTTGGTTTTTCCACTATAATCGAGAGCTGACTTTTTCATATATCCGCTCACTAAATATAGGGTTGCCATGGCCGCCAATGAACAGCAACAATCACGCCTAAAAGAACTGATCACCAAAGGGCGTGAGCAGGGCTTTTTAACTTACGCAGAAGTTAACGACCACCTGCCTCAAAATATCGCAGATCCAGATCAAGTCGAAGATATCATCGGTATGATTAACGACATGGGCATCACTGTATCTGAGCAAGCGCCAGATGCTGAAACGCTGCTCATGACCGACGGTGACTCTACCGATGAAGCCGCCGCTGAAGAAGCTGCAGCAGCGTTGGCAGCAGTGGAAAATGAGGCTGGCCGTACGACTGACCCTGTGCGTATGTATATGCGTGAAATGGGTACTGTAGAGTTACTCACCCGTGAGGGTGAGATCGTCATTGCTAAACGCATTGAAGAAGGTCTGCGGGATGTAATGGCAGCTTTAGCGCATTATCCTGATAGTGTCATTACCATTATCGATGTGTATAAACGCATCTTTATTGAAGAAGGCCGCTTAAGTGATCTTTTTAGTGGTTATATTGATCCAGATGGTGAACCTAACCCATCGCCGATCAACCCAACGACAGTCGTCAAAAGTGATGATGATGATGACGAAGAAGAAACAGATAATGGTCCAGATCCCATTGAAACGGCTGAGCGCTTTGCCGAACTAGAGGATCATCTGGTCGTGGCTCTGCTGGCAGTTGAAAAACATGGCCGCGAAAGCAAGCAAGCTAAGGAAGCCTATGCTCACCTTGGCTTTTTATTCTCACCACTAAAATTAGTGCCTAAGCATTTTGAATCTGTGGCGAAATACCCCCGTGGTGCACTCGCTCGCATTCGTGCCCAAGAAAAGATTATTAGCATCATCTGTAATCGCAAAGCAAAAATGCCGCGTGATGTTTTCCTTGCTGAGTTTCCAGGTAACGAAACCAATATTGAGTGGGCTGATGAGTTGATTGCCAGCGGTGCCTCTTATGCGCCTGCCATTCGCCGAAATGCGGTCGATCTGCGCCGCGCGCAACGAAAGCTGTCTATGGTGGTTGAAGAAGCTGGGCTTAGCTTGGCCGAAATCAAAGACATCAACCGTCGCATGACCATGGGCGAAGTAAGAGCCCGACGTGCTAAAAAAGAAATGGTGGAAGCCAACCTCCGTTTGGTGATCTCTATTGCTAAAAAATATACCAACCGTGG
>DDCR01000012.1:142-7978 GCA_002335115.1 Oceanospirillaceae bacterium UBA2001 | reverse complement strand
CATCCGTATTCCTGTGCACATGATAGAAACGATTAATAAGCTTAATCGTATCTCTCGCCAAATGCTTCAGGAAATGGGCCGCGAGCCTACGCCAGAAGAGCTAGGTGAACGCATGGAAATGCCCGAAGATAAAATTCGTAAAGTACTAAAAATTGCGAAAGAACCTATCTCAATGGAAACGCCCATTGGTGACGATGAAGACTCCAGTTTGGGTGACTTTATCGAAGATAGCTCGATGGATTCTCCCATCGACTCCGCCACTGGAGAAGGCCTACGTGAAGCGACGCGGGACGTATTAGCCGGCCTAACAGCCCGTGAGTCTAAGGTGCTACGTATGCGTTTTGGTATCGAAATGAATACTGACCATACCTTAGAGGAAGTGGGAAAACAGTTTGATGTGACACGTGAACGTATCCGCCAAATTGAAGCCAAAGCACTGCGTAAATTACGCCACCCAATGCGCTCTGACCACTTGCGTAGTTTTATCGAAGACTAAGTATTACCTTGATAGTCTGCCATTCCTACCAGGCCCCAATGGTCTGTTAGGTGGCAGTCTTCACTGCCCTGCTAACACCAGCATCTAACAGCCTCACTCAATGGCATTATAAGCCTGTATTGTTGCGGATAAATTCGCTATATTGCGGTACGTTCAATCGTTGGCTATGTGTTTATGTTCAGCAACCTATTTAAATCAAACAATGCCCTAGGCATCATGTCTGCCATTGGCGCCAGCGTATGTTTCTCCACCACCGATGTCACCATTAAATTTCTAAGCAACGCCTATGCACTGCACCAGATTGTGCTGCTGCGTTCCTTGATTGGTATCGCCCTCATTTTCATCTTACTACTGGCAGGCTCTGGCGGCCTAAAGAGTTTAAAAACTAAGCGTCTAGCCCGACATATAGTTCGGGGCAGCTGTGTGGTAATGGCCAACATGTTGTTTTTTCTAGGCTTGGTAGCTATGCCACTTGCTGATGCCGTGGCGTTGTTCTTTATCAGTCCCAGTGTCATCACCCTATTCTCGATCATCTTTCTCAAAGAACATGTTGGCCTGCACCGCTGGTTCGCTATCGGCCTAGGTTTCTTGGGTGTCTTGATTATGGTGCAGCCAGGCAGCAGTCAATTTATGTTTGCGTCCTTACTGCCTATTGGTGCAGCTTTTTGTTATGCCAGTCTGCACACACTGACTCGCACCATGCGTCATACTGAGTCAGCTGCGACTATGACGTTTTATATTCAAATCACCTTTGTCGTTGTCAGTACTGCCATGTGGGTGGTTGTGGGAGATGGCAGTTTTAACGATGTGAGTAGTCCGTCTCTAAACTTTCTGCTGCGGCCATGGGGGCCTTGGCAGTCTGATGATACCAAGCTGTTTATTTTATTGGGTGCAGGAAGCGCTTTAGGGGGTTATCTTATTAGCCAGGCATACCGGCACGCTGAGTCTGCTCTGGCGGCTCCATTTGAATACATTTCCCTACCGTTGGCTATGGTATTTGGGATTTTTATATTTGACGAATGGCCTAGTCACTTGACTCTCATTGGCAGCAGTTTAATCTTAACTTCAGGCCTGTATACCTTATATAGAGAGACGCTGCACCTACACAAGCCACAAATGGCGAGGCCTCATCCACGCTAGCCCAAGCTCGTAGATGGTCCAGACTAGCGACCCAAACTAAAACCTGAGCTTACGACTTGAACTTGTTACGTGAGTTAGCCCACGGGTCAAGGGTAGTGCCACTGACTTTGACTTCAGCGGAAGATGTTAACTTTGCTTGGGGCTTCCAAGGTGACTTACCCCCTTGTTTAGACCAAGGTTTGTCTTGAGTCTTGGGTTTAGTTTGACTAGGCTGCCAATCTTTAGGGCTGTCGCGCCCCGCTAATTTATCATACTCGTTAGCCCTACTTTTACGCTGTTGTTGCAGCACTTCGGCATCTTCTAAGCTCAACTCACAAGGTGTACCTGGACTTTGGTCTTCAGGAATGATGCGGTCACGCGGTGGTAGCTCGAATTGATCACTTGATACTTTTGGCAAATTTTTAAATTTGTACAAATAAAAAGCTTCAACTTTTTCACGCGCCCATTGTGTTTTCTTCAAGAATTTAACGCTAGAATCGACACTTGGGTTGGTTTTAAAACTATGAATATACAGATACGCATGCAGAATCTCAAAACCGTAGTGGTCCACAATTTCTGTAAGCATGGTTTTTAAGTTCAAGCCATGCAGGGGATTGTTTTGGTAATTAACGTCTTTGGACATGCTGACTTACACCTAATATCGTTCAACCGTTAAATTATACCTTATTGCAGACACTGATGGACAAATCCCTATGGTGTCGGTCACCTAACACTTAGCTTGAATCTGAATACCTAATATCTAATANNCTTAACCTTAAAAATTGGAGCACCTCTAATGGGCAAAGTGCTTAGTCAACATCAAATTGAAAGCTACCATAAAGAGGGTTTCATCTCTCCGATCAATGTCATGTCCGAGGATGAAGCCAATGCCTATGCGGCAAAATTAAAAGCTGCAGAAGCAAAATACCCCAAGGATTTAACAGGTGTTAACCGCAATAATGGACACCTGTGCTTTAAATTTCTAGATGATCTGGCATACCACCCAAAAGTTCTTGATGCGGTAGAGGACCTTTTGGGTTCAAACTTTTCTTTGTGGGGTAGTGTTTTATTTATCAAAGAGCCCAGCTCCAGCCATTTTGTAAGTTGGCACCAAGACGCGACCTACATGGGCATCACGCCCCGTAATTTTGTCACCCCTTGGATTGCACTCACTCACAGCACTCGCTATACAGGTTGCATGAGTATGATTCCAGGCAGCCACCACAAAGATATCCAACCCCACCAAGACACCTATGGTGCAGACAATATATTAACCCGTGGCCAAGAAGTGACTAACGTGGATGCCAATTTAGCAGTAGACTTGATACTCAAACCAGGCCAAATGTCCTTGCACCATGCCATGATCATTCATGGGTCACAACCTAACCAAAGCGAAGACCAGCGACGCATAGGCTTTGCTTTGCAGTCTTTCATGCCCGCAGGCGCAAAACAAACCATTGGCGACAATAACTGGTCACCTGTGCGCGGTCATTGTTCCCAGAAAGGACACCATTATTTACCTCGCCCACAGATAGATATGGCTGCCGGCAGTGTCCAGGTACGGGACCAGTCCAACCAAAACTTTTCGAACATCCTTTACCATGGGGCGAAAATAAAAAGAGACTATTAAATCAGTGATTTAGGCCGACTGATTCTTGATCTCAATCACCAGCACGGGTATCATGCGGGCTCCCATACGGGCCTGTGGCGCAGCGGTTAGCGCAGAGGACTCATAATCCTTTGGTCGTCAGTTCAAATCTGACCAGGCCCACCACACATAAACCCATTACATTCAATGTATTGGGGATCAAAAAGCCCAGTTAGATGCTGGGCTTTTTTATACAAAATCGCTTCTGAGGAACATAGGGGAAACTTCAAACCCTAATCTAGCAAAGTCGTCGTTAGATAAATCAAGAACCTGTGTATGCCACCAACTGTATTTTCGTAGCAACAAACGGTGCGTTAACCTCAAGTGACGTCGTTTTTGTTGGCCTGCCATAACCTCGATCAAGTATCGCAATAGCAGCAATCCTAGCTGAATCACTCTGGCTTGATTGTATGACTTCTACCAGCGTATCTAAGGCATCATTGGTGTACTCACGAGCTAACTTTGACAGGTTCAACTCAAGCTCTGAGGTAGCCTTATATCTGGCCCCACTGGCCTACCAGAACCTTCTCTCATGCCGTCATGTGATGCTATTTTGATATACCTTTGATAAATCTATCAGCTGTATTTTGTCACATTTGGTTATTCGCATGCATAACCAGCCTAGTTTCTGCCTGCAACTTTTGATGCCACCCTTACCCACTTCGCACCCGCTCTAACATCGCTTAAGTACCTTACAGCCATACTCTAAGCTGCGTTCGCTCATCAAGCACTATAAAGCTACCGACGTTCGCTAGCTCTGTTTAGGAAATGCTGTAAGGTTTAAATCGGTATTCTTCTTATAGATAAAACAAACTTATACCAGTAGTATCTGATATAAAGCTTACGTTGTAGGGGGTAGTTAAATTGAATTTCTACATCAGGGTTGTTTGTTTATTGTGCGCATCATTGGTGGCAACACACGCGTTATCTCAAGACATATCAGGTTGGTCTGATAAGACTGTTTGTCGTTTAGTTAAAAGTAATGTTTAAAAGCTAGTACGTAAAACTAGTCCGTAAAAATTAAGGGGTAAGAGGTAAGCACGTATAGATCAAAAAACTATTGATGCAGTTGTGATGTATTTATATTCAGTAACCCGTCAATTCTAAAAAGCCGACGCCACCATGAGAGCCTTCAATCTTGACCATTCCCTCATAGTAGGGAACAGCGGCGTTATTCCACTGCTTATCTTTTATTGTCGATATGGTTAGGTCTATTTTTTTACTGGGGATTATCAGTTTCCAGATTAAAGGTAATTGCCTACCATCCACCTTTTTAACAGATACTGGCTGTAGCGTTATATCGCCTGGTTGCAGTGTGATTTGTTCGCCGGTGCTGGTGATGTATGATCCCGTCACATAATCATCTTGATTTTTTAAGCGCATTCTAAAAGCCATTATTTTGTTGCCGTCATCTAAATGAAGTGATAACCAATCCCAACCTTGAGTACCAGTATCGAGTAATTGAGAGGTCCACTCTTGGTCAAACCACGCCTGACCTTTGAGTTTTATAGGCGCGGTCGTTACGGTATCGATGGCTTGCGTTAGCTCGCCTTCAATACTGATAAAAGGCGCACTATAATAGTGAGACGCATGGCCGCTGTTCGATTTTACACTAAAGCCATTGTCACCATGTTGCACCAAGGGCCCCGTCTGATCCAGGGTAAATGTAGCACTCGCCTCTGCGTTTGGTTTTGAGGTATCGGTTGCGTTAAAGGTTAGTGTCGACGGAAACAGTCCTGTATCGCCATCACTATTTAGCCATTGCCAATCATCAATAAACAAGTTCAGTGGCAACGCTGTAAGCCCCGCATTACCGACCCCGCCACGAGCAAATTTTTCGGAAAACCAATGGGTATCTAATGAGTGAATGGATGCATGTGCCATGTATATTTGATCGTTATGCCACTTTTTATCTAAAGATACAGTCAACTCATTTAACATAACAGGAGCATTCTTTAATGACGAAGACGAGTTATCCCCTTCAGCTTGAGAGCTTCTTGGGCGTGAGTTTTTAAATCGAAATAATGTCCACTGCAAGCCGTAGGGATCACCAGCCTCATCTTGCAAGTTAGCGGTTAAATACCACCATTCGATATCAAATTGATCGTGTGTGCCATGATCCTGCGGAAAACTCATGTGGTAATCTGGATCAGCTTTTTTACCCATATTACTCGCTAAGGCATTATTAGAATCATCATTGTGCTCGTACACGTTCCGACCAAAAACCGACATGTTAGTTTGAGTCTTAAGGGTTATCTGCGAAGTCACAACGAAGTAAGTACCCAATAAAAACACACCTGCTAGGCTGAGACTGATGATTTTTTTATTTAATTTAGCCATCGAATATCCTCCATCAAAGGGCGCTTACCGGCTTTTATAATGGGTATAGCGATGATTAACAGTACAATGCTTAAACTAACTACATAAATTTGAAGAATTTTTATGGCGTTAATTTGAAGTGGATAAGTCCATTGAAATGCCTGTAGGTTAATTTCATAAATAAGTACCCAGCTCAATAAAATACCAAAGGGTGTGGCAAAGATAAGAGCGATGAAGCATAGTAAAAAATACTGAAAGAGAGCAAGTAGCTGGGTTTTAATTGCCGACACACCAAAACTACGCAATAGCATGTTTTGTGGTCGAGCATCATTCATTAATACCACTATTGCACAGGCGAGAGATAACCCAGCCACTAGCAGCGTCACTATATTTAACCCATCAGTAATAATAAAAGTACGATCAAAAGTTTGTTTAGATATAGCTAATAGTTTTGCGGCATCCAATAAAGATTTTTCCGAGTCTATGCCTTGTATGTCTAGTGCAACTTTAAACCGTTCGAGTCCCGCTACATCTGTATTGATGGCATAAATTGTACTTTTGGAGATTGCAGCATCAAATTGAGATAGTGGTAGCAGAATTTGCCGATAAGGGTTACCAAAATCATAAATAATACCCTTAATGACATAGGCCGTTAAGCGTTGCGTCGATGGATGCGGAACATTGATGATGTCATTAATGTCAAGTTTATACTCGAACGCAAATTGCTGATTAACAAAGACTCCATTCGTCTGTTGAAATGCTTTCCAGGCGGCAACTTTATTGTCTACTTTATCAAATACCATCGCGTCTTTAAACTGCTTGGTGGATGGGTAGCTATGTTGCTGCAGTAAGGTGCCCTCGTAGGTAGTATTATTTTCAAAGCGCTGAAACACCTCTACTTTGGCCTCGTGCCCGATTGCCACTATATCTACATTGCCTTCGTAATACAGATAATAATCTGTCGCTAGCCGCGATTCTAGCCACGACACGGTTGCACCTCTGAAGCTGTCTACCATTAAGTTCATGCCTATATTGCTGGTGGCAGCAATAAAAAATGCACAGCAGGCAACCTTAGTTTTACCTGATAAAGCGCTACTTTGTTTGGTGCTAATACGTAGCATAATAAAGCGATGCGGAATCAGCCGATAAACTGCATCAATCACCCGCGGATAATTAGCCAGTAATAAACTACAGCCCGATAATATAAGTGTTGCAGTAGCGACGAGTAATAGCCATAGCGCTGTTGCAGCATACAATATAGCGCACGCTAGCAGCGCAAACAGAATACATAACACCCAAAAGTTGCGTTGCCATTTTGCTTGATTAGCCGCCAAGTTATCGTGCGCCTGCGTTGAATGTAAAGCTTGGTTGCTTGAGCTAAAGGGCGCCACAGTCGCAGCAATACTGCCGCACACGCTGATGCCAAATACCTGTAAAAACAGACTTAAAAGCGAGGTGTTGCCAAACCCAATTTCTACGCCATATAAACCCTCGAGCGTGGCCTGCACCGTTGGTGCAACGATATTAGATAAATGAATACTTAAATAAATACCTGCGCAGACGGACACAAAAGTAATTAACACAATTTCTATAATTTGGCTGACAAAAATAACGTAGCGGGGGAAGCCTAATTGACGACAAATCTTAAACCAACGCATGCGTGCGTTGATGAGTAAATTGACAGCATTGATGACAATGAATAAGCACACGACAAACATCAATAAAGCCATGGCCAATAAGTTCATGTGAAAACTATTGGTGAGTTCGCCTTGAGGTGCACCATCACTCAACGAAACTAGCTGCAAATGTGTAGGTAAAACGGCACTAAGATCCTTGACGAGTCCATCGAGTTCTGGACCCGCCTTTGCGCTGACCAACAGTAAACTCGTTAAATTACTACCAGGAAACAAGCGATAGAATTCGCCAATTTCGGTCACCATGTCATTGCCTAAACTGGGGTCTTTAAGTGCAACGAGTTTGGGTAAAGTGATTGTTTTTATTGACGCTGGCGTCTCCACATCGGCATTGTTATTACTGCCGTTAACAGCATCATTGCCGTCATTAAAAGGAATTGAAAAATTATTTAATGTCTTGTCAAAAATGGATGCATCACTATTGGCGATCAGTTGCGCTAGCAGGGAGGGGTGGACAATACCGGTAGGCATGGAAAAAGGAATAGCAGTGAGTATTGCAGTTTGATCACTTTGGCGTGATGAAAGACCTGCGCTCTTGACGCCACTGCTTATTAAAGGCA
>DDCR01000012.1:0-130 GCA_002335115.1 Oceanospirillaceae bacterium UBA2001 | reverse complement strand
TGTTGCTCGGCATAGATATGAGTTGACGTTTGTGCGACAGCGATAAGTTGGCTAAAGCCGAGCCTGCGCAAATATGCGTAATCGCTTTTGGTAAGTATGGCTTGGGTATTTTTAGGGATAACTTGATATT
>DDCR01000040.1 GCA_002335115.1 Oceanospirillaceae bacterium UBA2001 | reverse complement strand
CATGACAATGGGGACCCCTTTAAAAGCTGACTGATAGGCAATACCACCACCCATAATACCAGCCCCCAAGACAGCCACTTGTTCAACCTTAACAGCCCTAGGCACTAAGGCTTTAACCGTACGTTTAAGGTACTGGTCAGCAAGAAAAATGCCGACTAAATTGGCAGCCACTGACGTTTTTGCCATTTTTGCAAAACCAATCGCTTCCACAGCTAGGGCTTTGTCACGAGACATACCTGCATGTTTTTGTATGGTTTTAATGGCTGTCATTGGACTGGGATAATGAGGACCCGCTTTAGCGGCAACAAAACCCTTGGCCGTTTCGAAAGCCATCATCTGTTCCATCGGTCCCAAACCTAGTTTGGCCATTTTAACAGCGCGCTTAGATTTAAAGTCAAGGTCACCAGCAATGCATTGGTTAAGTAAATGCGCGCCTGCCTCTAATAATTCATCAACGGCGACAACGGCGTCTATTGCACCATCTTTAAGAGCCATGGCTGATTTCTTTTCCTGGCCACCACAGATCCATTCAATGGCATTATCTAACCCAATAAGTCGAGGTAAGCGCACGGTTCCTCCCCAGCCAGGGAAAATACCTAATTTTACCTCAGGTAAACCTACCTTAGCGTCGCTCACCATAATGCGATAGTCGGTGCTTAAACACACTTCAAAACCACCCCCTAGTGCTAAACCATTGATCAAGGATACGGTTGGTATGGGGAGGTCTTCAAGGGCACTGAAGGTTGCATTGACCTGCATATTTGCATCAATGAGCTCTTGTTCTTCAGTGTTAAAAAAGTGCAAAAACTCAGTAATGTCTGCACCAACAATAAAACTCGACTTAGCACTCGTCAGCATTAGGCCTTTGACGTTGCTGGCATTGGTGAGAGCACTGATCGCTTGTTGTAATTCAACCAATGTTGCTGCATTGAGTTTGTTAACCGACTGATCTTTAAGGTCAAAGGTTAGCTTCGCCAACTGATGGTCGTGCATTTGCACGTGAATGGCTTTACCTGCATAGATCATGCACGGTCTCCTTGGCTATAATTAATGGGACGCTGAAACCGCTGAAAAGAAATTTCCATACGTTTGTTTGAAACTTTGATGTCACTTTAAACCAGCTTGGGTCAAAGTCAACCATGACTCTAGAACCACAAAATAACGTCAAGGTTCTAGAAGCTATCCATAACTAATACTTTTAAAACCTGTTCTAAGTTGTCTAACTGCTCTGGCGTCGCTCGTTCATGCCAATAGGCTTGTGCTCCAATGGGTGTTACACCCAAGGCATAGACATCATCAGGCAACTGTTCAATGAGGTGGGCTAAATGGCTCAACTGCTCAGACTTGAGGGCGCCTTCACCGCCATTCCAGCACCATCCTTGAGGCAAACCTTGGGTATTAAGTCCCGCCGCTTTGAATATTTCCCAAGTCACCTTTTTTAAGGCATTCATGCCTCCAGCTCGATTTTGTTTTTTTGCTCGAGGCAAGCCATAGCTAGTGGCTAAAAAACTATCAGGGGTCATCTCACCCTGTTCTCTTGGCCCTTGTAGCTTAGCCACTTTAACGATCAAGCCTTTAGTCATCGCCAGTTGGCGTATTTTAGCTTGCGCTCGTTGTGAGGCTGTAGGCATGACCCACGCCACCGATCCAATAAGAGAACAGCACACTAAGACCACGATGATAAACTTAATTTCCACAACAACTCCATTGACTAAATAATAACAACTAACGAATAATGTCCCATAAACCCTGCAGTGATATCACGTCATTTTAGGTAAGTCTATAAACCTAAAATGATTGAGCTGCATTCATTTAGACCATTGTGGAGGCTGTAACATGAATATTTACCAAAATATATTAGTCGCTATAGACCTTAACGAGGAAGCTGACCAAGTGATCCAAAGAGCACAACAGCTGGCCTTGCAAAGCAGCGCAAAGTTAACTTTAGTGCACGTCACAGAACCATTAAGTTATGCTTATGGGGGCGACATGCCTATGGATTTATCGTCTATACAAACCGACCTGTATGATCAGGCACAACAGCGCATGAGTGGCCTCGTACAACAAAAACAACTTGGTGAGGTCAATCAACTACTCCTATCAGGCCACATTAAAACAGAGGTTCATCGTGTCGCCACTGAGTTAAGTTCAGACCTTATTGTAGTCGGTAGCCATGGACGTCATGGCCTCGCACTATTGCTGGGCTCTACGTCCAATGGCATTTTACAAGGCGCAACTTGTGATGTTTTAGCGGTTAGGGTTTAGCCTTCCTGTAAAGCCTCAATTTCTATCCACCGATCCATGGCGGTCTCCAGTTGAGTCTCTTGGCTTGCCAGTTGCTCTAGGCGCACATTCACGTGGTCCTGCCCTTTACTGTAGAAATCAGCGTGGCCGATTTCGTTCTGTAAAGCCACTAGATCTGCTTCTATAGCCTCTACTTGCCCTGGCAACAAATCCAGCTCCCGCTGAACTTTATAACTCAGCTTGACCAAAGGCTTAGCTTTTTCTTTGGCCTTTAACGGCATCGCTGCCATGCCTGTGGGTTTACTATGACCCTGCACTGTTGGAGCCATAAGCTTGCCACCACGCCTCACCCAATCCGTATATCCACCAACAGAATCAGTAATCTGCCCTTGACCATCAAACACTAAGCACGAAGTCACCACTCGGTCCAAAAAGGCACGGTCATGACTCACAAGTAATACAGTACCTGGGTAATTGGCCAGCATTTCTTCTAGTAATTCTAAGGTTTCAATATCAAGATCATTGGTAGGCTCATCTAGCACTAACATATTCGATGGCTTACTAAACAAACGCGCCAATAATAATCGATTTCGCTCACCGCCAGAGAGACTGCTGACAGGACTGCGGACACGCTTGGGAGAAAAAAGAAAATCTCCCAAATAACTCATCACATGGCGTTCTTTACCGTTAATATTAATGCTCTCACGGCCTTCAGCAAGGTTATCCATGACTGTCTTAGTGAGGTCTAATTGATCACGTAATTGGTCAAAGTAAGCCACTTCCAATTTGGTGCCCCGCTTGACCTTGCCAGATTTAGGCTCTAGTTCACCCAGTATCACTTTGAGTAAGGTAGATTTGCCTACACCGTTAGCACCCACTAAGCCAATACGGTCTAGTTTCAACAGGTTTAAATCGAAATTCTTGATTAACTGTTGCTCGCCATAACCGTGACTAACATTGTCTAACTCACACACGAGCTGGCCAGATTTAGCAGCTTGTGCATGCTGTAATTTCACATTACCCTGCCGTTCTCGGCGTTCACCGCGCTCTTTACGGAGTGATTCCAAAGCCCGGACACGCCCTTCGTTGCGGGTGCGGCGTGCTTTAATACCCTGTCGGATCCATACTTCTTCTTGCGCTAACTTTTTATCAAATAGAGCATTATGGCGATCTTCCTCCATTAACTGCTGCTCACGATAAGCTAAGAACCGCTCGTAATCGCCCGGGAAGTAATTTAAGTGTCCACGGTCCAATTCTACAATTTTATTCGCCAATACTTGCAAGAAACTGCGGTCATGGGTAATAAATATAATGGCCCCGTTAAATTCTAATAGCTGTTTTTCTAGCCACTCAATAGCTAATATATCCAGATGGTTAGTAGGCTCATCTAACAGCAATAGTGTGGGCTCGGATACCAAGGCTCGAGCTAAAGCAACACGCCGTCTCCAACCACCTGACAACTGGCTCAAAACTTGGGTGCCATCTAACTTAAGGCGGGTCAAGATGCGTTCGACCTTAGGTTCCATTTGCCAACCATCTAATTCGTCAATACGGTGGCTCACAATTTCTAATTGTTTCATGGCTTTGTCATCGAGCTGACCCATGGCGATTTCTTCATGACGCTTACGCAGATCGTAAACTTCACCCATGCCCATCGCCACTAATTCATTGACACACAAGTCTTCACGATCAGGCAAATCTTGCTGTAAGTAGCCAATTTTACACGCTGGACTGCGCCAAATAGAGCCACTGTCTGGCAGTTGTTCACCCACCAATAGTTTGATAAGGCTTGATTTGCCTGCCCCATTACGACCGATTAGACACACTCGATCACCCGCATCAATTTGTAAATCGACATCATCAAGTATGGCCACATCGCCAAAAGCTAGATGGACTTGTTGTAAACGTAATAAATTCATCGAAAAACCTGAGTAAAAAATCACTAGCCACCTTGAACTTAAGTTATCGGTGGACTATTGACTAAACTAAATTAACTAAACTAAACTCAAACACCTATACTAACCGTATTATAACGTTTCTTAGGGGTGTTCAGATACTTAAAGGTTGTAAAACAAGACCAAAGAATGATTATTTCAAGTCACTACAAGTGGTACCATCTTGCCCATGTTAGATTTAATAAATTTATGTCGCCCCACTCGAAACCATTGGCTTTACTAAGGCTTAATTAATGACTGACGATAGCCTCAATAAAGACAATGATTTGGGTGACTTTAATCACATCAAAGATACTTTGACGATGTTGGGTATAACCATCGCTCAAATTCGCACGAGCTTAAGTGATAGTAACGCCAATGTTGATACCTTGAGCAGTACCTTCGCACAAATTGCTGACCACGTTTTAACCATCCATGATTCAGCCGCTGCTATTTCTAGTGTCGAGCCCAAAGACCAATTAGAACTAGAATTAATTCAGGCCGCCTCAACAGCTGCAAAAGCGAAGGTTAATAACGCCGTTGTAGATTTTCAATTTTTTGATCGACTTGATCAACGCCTTGGACATGTTATTAAAAGCCTAGACGACATGTCCGCGTTAATTCAAAACCCAGACCGATTGCAAGATCCAGTGGCATGGATGGAGCTACAGTCTAATCTCCACGACTCCTATTCAATGGAATCTGAACGCTTGATGTTTGCATCCATCATGGGTGGTGCCAGCATTGAAGAGGCCATTGCCATCTATCATGCTAGTAGCCCAGATCCAGCAGGCGAATCTGAAGCTGATGACGTTGAAATGTTCTAATATAACTGACATTGGTGTCAACTTAACCAATGCTCGCTTCCACAAAGACCTTCACGCAACCTTGCTACGCAGCCTTGACGCAGGCGTATACCGTCACATTATCACGGGCACCTGTGTCCAAACCAGCCAACAAGCATTGGCCTTGGCCTTAGACCCTAGTTTGCCTTGTGAACGCTTTGCTACCGCCGGCTTCCACCCCCACAATGCCAGTGACAATAACCCAGAGTCATGGCAACACTTAGTTCAGCTGTGGCAGCATCCAAAAGTGTTAGCCATTGGCGAAACAGGACTAGATTTTAATCGTAATTTCTCCACTCCAACTCAACAACTCGATAGCTTTGAACAACACCTCCAAGTAGCAAAAGACATTCAATTACCATTATTTTTGCATGAGCGTGATGCCGCTGGTGAGTTTTTGGAGCTCCTCACGCAATACCGAAGTGGTTTTGGCAAAGCAGTATTGCATTGCTTTACTGGCACTGAGACCTTTTTAAAGCAACTTTTAAACCTTGATATTCACATTGGGATTACGGGATGGATTTGTGACGAACGTCGAGGAGAACACTTACGTAAAGCCGTGAGAATGATCCCTCACCAACGACTCATGCTAGAAACAGACGCCCCCTATCTTTTGCCCAGGGATATGCGCCCAAAACCAAAATCTAGCCGCAATGAACCTGCCTATTTGACACATATTTTAGAACGTGTGGCTCATCTGAGGGGGCAAACCACAGATGAACTAGCGCAACAGACTGAGGTCACAGTAAAGGATTTTTTTAGTCTGGATTAAAAGGCCTTAACCGCAAGTTCATCAAACGGCCAACATAACTCTGCTTGGCTCTTAGGACAACGTAACACAGGAATTTTAATACCATAACGCGCGATCAAGTCATCGTTTTGTGCAATATCAATTAACTCGACTTCTACTTGCGAAAGGTCTAAACAGCCAGCAATTAAGGCCTCAGCCAAGTCACACAGATGGCAACCTGGCGTGCCTAATAATTCCAATTGACGTATCGACATAATTAAACGCTGGCAGGGTTGTTGACACTCACCAAAACACAAGGCTGATCGTCTAAATTACGGAAACGATGGGGTTGCGAGCTAGTGAAATAGTAGCCATCCCCTGGGTGTAATATGGTCACTTGTTCTGCCACGGTCACTTCCAAACTCCCACTAATAATGATGCCCGCTTCTTCTCCTTCGTGCTGCAACATATCCACTCCAGTATCTGCCCCTGAAGGATAGGTTTCATGCAGTAACGATAGAGAACGCGGGTCATGATTGTAACCAACTAGGCGCATGGCTACCTTACCTGAGCCCATATCTGGCAACTCATGACTTTTATAAAACACTTGTTGCTGCGCAGGTATTTCTTCAACAAAAAAGGCTTGCAGTGACATCGGCACACCATCGAGCACTTTTTTCAAAGAGCTCACAGATGGGCTCACTCGGTTTTGTTCAATCAATGAAATGGTACTATTAGTTACCCCAGCCCGCTTAGCCAATTCTCGCTGAGATAGACCCCGCTTTTTACGCACCATTTTAAGGCGCGCTCCAACATCAAGGCTCAAGGTCCGTGTCCTCTTCGCTGGCCTTTTCTATTAAGGCTTCTGGTAGCGCTTTCTTGGGCTGAATGCCCCCTAGATTAACGATCTTTTGAGCTCGACTGATGAGGTTACCTCGGCCTGAAGATAAACGTTTATGAGCGATATCGTAAGCATCTTGAGCCCGAATAAGGTGGCTGCCAACATGATCCATTGAGGTCACAAAATCAACCAGCTTTTTATGCATTTCTTCAGCTTGCAGGGCAATTTGTTTGGCATTTTGACTCTGCTTTTCGTAACGCCATATATTGTGAATCGTGCGCAGCACCATTAGTAAGGTCGCAGGACTGACCAGCATAATATTATTCTTCATAGCACTCACGAATAATTCTGAATCGGCTTGTAAGGCCAACATATAGGCTGATTCTATCGGAATAAATAACAGCACATAATCTAAACTAGACACCCCTTCAGCACTTTCATAAGATTTACCACTGAGGCCTTTGATATGGGCTTTCACAGAGGCTAAGTGGTCGGCTAAAGCAGAACTGCGCTGGGCATCATCTTCAGCATTTTGATATTGCTCGTAAGCCACTAAGGTGACTTTTGCATCCACCACCACATCTTTATTTTCTGGCATGTGGATGACCACATCTGGCTGCAAACGTTTACCATCGGTTTGCGTCAGGTTAACTTGACTATGGTATTCGTAATCCTTACGCAGACCTGATTGCTCCAATACTTGTTCTAATACCATTTCACCCCAATTACCTTGGGCTTTATTATCACCTTTGAGCGCCTTAGTTAGGTTAATAGCATCACTGCTAAGCTTATTATTTAACTCTAATAAACTATTAATTTGTTGGGTTAAACCTGCTCGATCACGTGCATCTTTGTCATAAACATCATCAACCTTTTTGCGAAAGTCACCCAACTGCTGCTTTAAGGGATTTAGTAAATGACCGAGTTGGTCCTGATTTTGGGAAGACAACTGATGCGCTTGCTGTTTCAAGGAAGACTCAGCAAATTGTTTGAGGTAGGTATCAAAAGTATGCTGCGATTGCTGCTGCTGTTGCTGTTGTAACTGATGGGCCTCTTGCTGCGCTTCAAGCCGAGTTTGTAAACTCGCATTGTCAACAGATAATTGCCCCAGTTGGGCCTGCATTTGGGTGTGCTTTAGTTGTGATTCTTGCACTTGGGTTTGTAATAGTGCAGCTTCTGCTTGTGCTTGCTCAAGTTTAACTTCTAGCTGTGCCATAGTGAGTTGCTGGCTGATAGATTTCTCCAGCGCTGCAGCGTTTGCATCATCGCCAGACGCCTTACTGACATCATTATGAACTCGAGCGCGCCACACAAAATAAACAGCAATTAAAGCCATTAATCCAGCAAAAGCCCACACCATATCGTCAATCATTTTATACCATCCAACCTTGCACCATCGGCACCAGACCGATCAAAGATAAGACAGTGTATAGCAGACTACCCGGCTTTGGCTTTAGCATGCGGCACAGCAATATATAGTAAGTCGCTGGAAAAGTGATGACTAAAAAGCTAACAGGAATCCACCAAGTTAGATTTTGGCCACCATAAACTAAACTTGCAATGAGTGCGATGGCTGCCAGATTGCCCGCCGCTAGGTAGAGACCTGACACCTTAGCCATGTCTTCACTGCCTTCAGAGGTTTCAAAAGCTTGTTGGTTGTAGGTTAATACGTCATGGCTAACTTGGCGCGCACTGAGAGTGGCCCCCATGGCAAACACACCCGTGAAGGTAAAAATATAAATCGGTTCCATGTGTATCTTTCCGTATCAATGTGAAGAGGGACAATTTGATAAGGGACAATGGTAACAAATTTAATGCAGCGCTTCACCCAATGCGGGGCGCTTTGGCCGCAGCAAATCAAATTGTTTGCGCAACTCGATTAAAGGTTTGAGCCCATGATCTAGGGGATCTTCAGGCAAGTCTAGCCAGTTAACACTATGAATTCGGGTCATCAGATCGTATTCACCCACAATTGCATCTAAGAACATAAGCGCCGCATCAGTTTGAGGGGCGTCATCGACGATGGGCAGATCATCTAGGTATAGATCTAAATGTAATTCTTCACCTATGTTGCGCAAACCAAAAAATAACTCATTCAGCTCTAACACAGCATCACCAATTTCTATGGCTTCTGGAATGTTTTCTATCCTTGGGTTAAAAGCAAGGACCTTGATCTGACTTATTTTTGGCGCTGCAGCCACAAGAAATAAAACCGTATCAATACTTTGACTATACCCATCGCAACCAAATACCAGCTCTATGCCTGTTCCAGACTCGTCACGCGCACAAAATACCGTCAAGTGAGGATCTATGTCTGACAGTTGATGCTGCACTTCTTCAAGTAGCTCATGAGCCAATTCTGATTCTTCATCCACTAAACTTAGCAATTGATCGGCATTACCACTCACAAGTTGCCAAAAGTTTTGTACCGGGGAGTTATTCATAACAATTTTTCACATACTCAAACAAGTCTTTAGTCAGCTTTTTTGTCAACACAAAAGGCGGCACAACCAAGGCGTAACGTAAAAGGGAGCGCCGAAGCACTCCCTTTTTAAAGTACCGATTATAGTCGCTTATTGCTTACCCATCTGCGCCTTAATCAAGTCACCAATAGTCGTCGGACCATCAGCAGTCACATCCATTTCGCGAACGTCACGAATGGCTTGCTTCTCATCTGCTACATCCTTGGCCTTGATTGACAAATTAATGGAGCGATTACGACGGTCAACAGCTACAATCTTAGCTTCAACACTGTCGCCAACCTTAAGTTCGTTGCGAGCATCTTCGATTCGATCGATGCTAATCTCAGAAGCTTTAAGGATGGCGTCGATGCCTTCAGCAAGCTCAATGACGGCTTCTTTAGCTTCCACTGACTTAACGATACCATTAACAATGGTGCCACGCTCGTTAGCGGCTGCATACTCACTAAATGGATCACTTTCTTGTTGCTTGATGCCCAAAGAAATACGCTCTTTCTCAGAGTCTACAGACAAGATCACTGCACTCACTTCATCACCCTTCTTGTAGTCGCGAAGGGCAGCTTCGCCTTCCACTTCCCAAGAAATGTCAGACATGTGAACTAAACCATCTAGGTCGCCTTCTAGGCCAACGAAGATGCCAAAGTCAGTGATGGTTTTGATATTGCCAACAACCTTGTCACCCGCTGCATACTTCTCCGCAAATTCAGCCCATGGGTTACCCACACATTGCTTGATGCCTAAAGAGATACGGCGACGTTCTTGGTCAACATCCAAGATCATCACTTCCATAGCGTCACCAACATTGACAACTTTAGAAGGATGGATATTCTTGTTAGTCCAAGACATTTCAGACACGTGTACCAAACCTTCAACGCCATCTTCGATAGAAGCAAAGCAACCGTAATCGGTTAGGTTAGTTACAGTGGCCTGTACACGGTGGCCATTCGGGTAGCGGGCTTTAATCGATGCCCATGGATCTTCTTGCAACTGCTTAAGACCTAAAGATAAACGACCACTGTCTTTGTCAAATTTGATAACACGAACAGTAATTTCGTCTCCTGGGTTCAACATGTCACTTGGGTGCGCAATGCGCTTCCATGCCATATCAGTAATATGCAACAGACCGTCGACGCCACCTAGGTCTACAAAAG
>DDCR01000084.1 GCA_002335115.1 Oceanospirillaceae bacterium UBA2001 | reverse complement strand
AATATAGCTGTTAAAAACCATTAGCATGTATCACGCACCATACCTGAGGAGGCCCCCATTGACTACTCCCGCCATTCTGGCTTTAGAAGACGGCAGCATATTTAAAGGGCTTGCGATTGGCGCCACTGGCCAAAGCATTGGCGAAGTGGTATTTAATACGTCTATGACAGGCTACCAAGAAATCCTCACAGACCCCTCTTACGCGCATCAAATTGTGACCCTTACCTACCCTCACATCGGCAATACGGGCACCAATGCTGAAGATGAAGAATCTGCATTCGTCTGGGCTGCGGGTTTAGTGATTAGGGACTTGCCTTTAATGGCAAGTAACTGGCGTAGTACTCAGCCCCTTGATGAGTATCTAATCGCCAACAATGTGGTGGCCATTGCTGACATTGACACGCGGTGTTTGACCCGCATTTTGCGTGAAAAAGGTTCCCTTAGTGGCTGTATTATGGCCGGCGATGACATTGATGAGGCTTTAGCCTTGGCAGCAGCACAGGGCTTTGCGGGCCTCAAAGGGATGGACCTTGCCAAAGAAGTCTCCGTAAAAGAAGCCTATGACTGGACGGGTTCGACTTGGAATTTGGACACTGGCCACAGTGAAAAAGTAGATGGCCAATTTAAAGTTGTGGCCTACGATTATGGCGTCAAACGGAATATTTTGCGCATGTTGGTCGAGCGTGGCTGCAACCTAACCGTGGTGCCAGCGCAAACGCCGGCCAAAGACGTGTTGGCGATGAACCCAGATGGTGTGTTTTTATCTAATGGTCCAGGTGACCCAGAACCTTGCAATTATGCCATTGCCGCCATTAAAGAAATTCTAACCACAGACATCCCAGTATTTGGCATTTGCCTAGGGCATCAATTGATGGCCTTAGCTTCTGGTGCGACCACGGAGAAAATGAAGTTCGGTCATCACGGGGCCAATCATCCGGTGCAAGACCTTACATCTAAAGTGGTGATGATCACAAGCCAAAATCATGGGTTTGCGGTTTCAGAAAAGGCCTTGCCTAGCAACTTAAGGGCGACTCACAAGTCCTTGTTTGATGGTTCTTTGCAAGGTATTGAGCGCACTGATAAGCAAGCCTTTAGTTTCCAAGGTCACCCAGAAGCTAGCCCAGGCCCACATGATGTAGCCCCTTTGTTCGATCGCTTTATCGACATCATGCAAGCTCGTAAAGCTAAATGACCCAGCCACAGATTATTGGATAACTGACATGCCTAAACGTTCTGACCTCGAAAGTATTTTAATCCTTGGTGCTGGCCCAATCATTATTGGACAAGCCTGTGAATTTGATTATTCTGGCGCACAGGCCTGTAAAGCCCTTCGAGAAGAAGGCTATCGGGTTATTTTAGTGAACTCTAACCCGGCCACTATTATGACTGATCCGGCGATGGCCCATGCCACTTACATTGAACCCATTCGTTGGCAGACGGTAGAGAAAATCATAGAAAAAGAGCGGCCCAGTGCAATTTTACCTACTATGGGTGGGCAAACTGCCCTTAATTGCGCCTTGGATCTTAACCGCATGGGCGTCCTTAAAAAGTACAATGTAGAAATGATTGGCGCTGATGCAGACACCATCGATAAAGCAGAGGATCGCAATCGCTTTGATAAGGCCATGAAGAATATTGGGCTAGAGTGCCCGCGTGCTGAAATTGCTCACACCCTAGAGCAAGCCTTTGATGTGCAAACGCGCATCGGTTTTCCAGCCATTATTAGACCCTCTTTCACCATGGGTGGTTCAGGGGGCGGCATTGCCTACAACCGTGAAGAATTTGAAGAGATCTGTATTCGTGGATTAGATCTTTCACCCACCAGTGAGTTGCTCATTGATGAGTCTTTGATTGGTTGGAAAGAGTATGAAATGGAAGTGGTACGAGACACTAATGATAATTGTATTATTATTTGTGCCATTGAAAATTTTGATGCCATGGGTGTGCACACGGGTGATTCTATCACTGTTGCACCTGCTCAAACCCTGACTGACAAAGAATACCAAATTATGCGTAATGCCTCATTGGCTGTGTTGCGCGAAATTGGAGTAGAAACAGGCGGTTCTAACGTTCAGTTTGGCGTTAATCCAAAAGATGGGCGCATGGTTGTGATTGAAATGAACCCAAGGGTGTCACGTTCATCAGCGCTCGCTTCTAAAGCCACAGGTTTTCCCATTGCGCGGGTCGCGGCTAAGTTAGCCGTGGGCTACACTTTAGACGAACTACAAAACGAGATTACAGGCGGCGCCACACCGGCATCGTTTGAGCCATCCATTGATTATGTGGTGACCAAAATTCCTCGTTTTACCTTTGAGAAGTTCCCGCAAGCTGACGATCGCTTAACCACACAAATGAAATCTGTGGGTGAAGTGATGGCGATTGGCCGCACCTTTCAAGAGTCCTTACAAAAGGCCTTGCGCGGGCTAGAAACAGGTATTCATGGTTTAGACCCTATCTTAGACATCACCCAAGAAGACGCTCGCAGTCGCATTATTGCAGAGCTCAAAACCCCACGCGCTGACCGGATTCAATTTGTTGGTGATGCGTTGCGAATGGGCATGGGTGTGCAAGAAATCTATCAACACTCGGGTATTGACCCTTGGTTTTTAGTGCAGTTGCAGGATTTAATTCAAGAAGAAGCCAAGTTGGCTAAGCTTGGCCTTGCTGATCTAAACTATGATCGGGTTTATCGTCTTAAACGCAAGGGTTTCTCTGATATTCGCTTGGCGACCTTGTTAGGTCTGACTGAAAAGGGCTTCCGTCAGCATCGCCAAAAACTGGGTGTGCGCCCTGTTTATAAGCGCGTGGATACCTGTGCAGCGGAATTTTCCACTGACACGGCATACATGTACTCTACCTATGAACAAGAGTGTGAAGCCCGTCCTTCCCAGCGTGATAAAATCATGATACTAGGGGGTGGCCCCAACCGCATTGGTCAGGGTATTGAATTTGATTACTGTTGTGTGCACGCGGCTCTCACTATGCGTAGGCAGGGTTATGAAACCATTATGGTGAACTGTAACCCAGAGACTGTTTCTACCGACTACGACACCTCAGACCGTCTTTACTTTGAGTCTGTTACCTTAGAGGACGTGCTAGAAATCGTTGAAATTGAACAGCCGAAAGGGGTCATTGTGCAATACGGCGGCCAAACCCCACTTAAGCTTGCAGTTGATTTGGAAAATGCGGGTGTGCCCATTCTTGGAACGAGCCCAGAAGCCATTGATCGAGCAGAAGATCGTGAGCGTTTTCAGCAAATGATTCAACGCTTAGGTCTGCTGCAGCCTGATAATGCGACCGTGCGCAGTCAAGCAGAGGCGGTGCGCGCAGCAGAAAAAATTGGTTATCCTTTAGTGGTCCGTCCCTCCTACGTTTTGGGTGGGCGTGCGATGGAAATTGTGCACCAAGAAGCAGAGTTAAAACGTTACATGAACGAAGCGGTACAGGTGTCTAATGACTCCCCTGTGTTGCTAGATCGGTTTTTAAGTAATGCCGTTGAAGTGGACATTGATGCCGTGTGTGATGGTGAGCAAGTCGTCATTGGTGCCATTATGCAACACATTGAGCAAGCGGGTATTCATTCAGGTGATTCGGCGTGTGCTTTGCCGCCCTATGATTTGCCCCAAGATGTGCAGAACGCCATGCGTGACCAAGTGAAGCGTATGGCCTTGGAACTTGGTGTGATTGGCTTAATGAATACCCAGTTAGCGTGGCAGGATGGTGAGATCTTCGTCATTGAAGTGAATCCTCGAGCTTCTCGAACGGTGCCTTTTGTGTCTAAGTGCATTGGCGTTTCTTTGGCAGATATCGGTGCTCAGGTGATGGCGGGTAAACGTTTGGCAGACATTGGCTTTACTAAGGAAATTATCCCGAGTTACTTTAGCGTTAAAGAAGCGGTGTTCCCGTTTAACAAGTTTCCTAGCGTGGATCCTATTCTGAGTCCCGAAATGAAGTCAACAGGTGAGGTCATGGGCATTGGTGGTAGTTTTGCCGAAGCATTCTCTAAAGCTCACATTGGTACTGGCCAAGACATGCCTTTAGCAGGCAAAGCCTTTGTGTCCGTGCGTGAGGTCGATAAGCTTGCTTGTGTTAAATTAGCGTCAGGTTTAATAGATCTTGGTTTTACTTTGGTGGCTACCAGTGGAACTCAAAAAACCCTCACCGAAGCAGGTCTTGAGTGCGAGCTAGTGAATAAGGTGATGGAGGGTCGGCCCAATATAGTGGACAAGATTAAGAATGATGAAATCACCTTTGTTGTGAATACCACAGAAGGACGTCAGGCGATTAATGATTCGTCATTGATTCGTCGCTCAGCTTTGCAGCATAAGGTTGCTTATGCCACAACCCTCACAGGAGGTCTTGCGGTGATGGAGGGTCTGGCGTTTGGGGAAGAGCAAGAAGTGCGTCGCTTGCAAGACATGCATGCGACCTTGATAGCGTAAGGAAATATTAATTATGGCAATTACTAAAGTCCCTATGACCGTGCGTGGAGAGCAACTTTTGCGTGCTGAGTTAACCGAATTAAAAAGTGTTTCTAGACCACGCATTATTCAAGCCATTGCCACGGCGCGTGAACACGGTGATCTCAAAGAAAATGCCGAGTATCATGCGGCCCGAGAGCAACAAAGTTTCTGTGAAGGCCGCATTCAAGAGGTTGAAGCTAAACTATCCTTGGTGCAAGTCATAGACGTCAGCCAAATCCCTCATACGGGTAAGGTTATTTTTGGTGCCACGGTCACTATTATGAATCTGGATACTGACGAAGAGCAAACCTATTGCATTGTGGGCCAAGACGAGGCCAATATTAAAGCGGGTAAGATTTCTGTGGGTTCACCCATTGCACGGGCTTTAATCGCCAAAAGTGAGGGTGATGAAGTCCGCGTCACGACGCCAGGTGGCGAGGTGGATTACGAAATTGTGAGTGTCGAGCATATTGCATAAAAGCTGCGGCGCCGATCGCCCAACATGCTTCCCGCTGTTAACGCTGAAAGCATGGGTTGTGGCTTGATAGTTAGCGTTCTAGGTTAGACTTTTTGGGGTCTGCGTCAGGGTTGCTAAGATACACCAGCGCAACGTTGCCAATAGACTGAACTAGAGCTGCACCAGTTTGCTTGCACATGTCTGCAATGAGTGTGCTTTTAATCTCACGATCACCCACAGAAAACTTCACCTTGATCAATTCGTGATCAAAAAGGGCACGCTTGATTTCTGTCATTACGTTCTCGGACAGTCCTTTGCCGGCTACGGTCACCAGTGGATGCAAGGAATGACCAATAGAGCGAAGTTGTTTTTTCTGTGATTGAGCTAAATTCATGAATGTCCAAAGGTAAATTGTTGGGCACAATAGGCCCGATGGCTGTGTTAGACTGGTTCACATTATACCGCATGTCTGGCAATTTCGCTTGTTAGCCGCTAGATTAACCCACTTACTTTTCGAACTATCAATAGAGAGTCCCTTGGCTAGATCAAAAACCAGCAGCAACTGGCTCAAAGAACACTTTGACGACCCGTATGTTAAACAGGCGCAAAAAGACGGCTATCGCTCTAGGGCCAGCTATAAACTACTTGAAATAAGTAAAAAAGATCGCTTGTTACGCCCAGGTATGACCGTGGTCGATTTAGGCGCAGCCCCAGGTGGGTGGACTCAAGTAGCTATGCAATTAGTCGGTGAAGAAGGCACAGTAGTGGCTTCAGATATTCTGGCTATGGACTCCATTGCTGATGTGACCTTTGTGCAAGGTGATTTTACTGAGCAGGCTGTTTATGACCAGATTGTAGCCGCATTAGGTGGTGAAAAAGCAGACCTTGTAATTTCTGATATGGC
>DDCR01000173.1 GCA_002335115.1 Oceanospirillaceae bacterium UBA2001 | reverse complement strand
TTCCACACCCGTCATATCAGGAATGGAGCCGATGACTTCTCCATTGGCAGGGTTAGTCACTTCGATAGTGGCATTGGTATCAGCCGCTAACCAGATGCCATTAATATAAGCTTGCTGGCGAAAGAGTGAGGAGTTGGCTAGTTGCATGATTGAGTTCCTATAAGAGTTAGAGTAACAGTTGTTGGGTTTTAGGTTTTGTATTCTATATCAAAACCCGGCATGATTTAGTCCTTTCAACGGCCGAATTTAAACTGCCGATGTCAGCCATCGCTTTGATTAGTAAACGACTAAGCGTGGTGGTTTAGCGCATCACAAAGGGATCAGCCATGGGTTCACTAGAGGTATTAATCCATACTGTTTTTAGCTGAGTGTAGTCTTTGACCCCATCGATACCACTTTCACGGCCATAGCCACTGGCTTTATAGCCACCAATCGCTCCCATAGGTGAAACTGCCCGGTAAGTATTAACCCAAATAATGCCAGCTTGCACCGCTTTACTCATGCGATGCACACGCGCATTATCTTGAGTCCAAATGCCGGCGGCTAAACCAAATTCAGTATCGTTTGCTAAGGCTAGGGCTTCTGCTTCGTCTTTAAAACGCATAATGCTGGCCACGGGGCCAAAGACTTCCTTTTGCATAATACTACATTGATTATCATCAACTGCTAAAATTGTAGGTTCAAAGTACCAGCCATCTCCAGCTACGGCGGCTCGTTTGCCACCATGAATGAGCTCAGCACCCTGGGCTAGTGCTGTTGCCACCATGCGTTCGACCAAAGTCAGTTGTGTTTGTGTGGCCATAGGGCCCATTTCAGAAGTGGGATCCAAAGGGTCACCAATAATAATACGTGCTGCGCGAGTTTTGAGCGCGGTTAAGAATTCGTCATAGACAGTGTCCTGCACCAGCAAACGGCTACCAGCAACACAGCTTTGGCCACTGGCAGCAAAGATCCCCGCAATTACACCGTTGACCGCACTTCCAATATCGGCGTCTTCAAATATAATATTAGGAGATTTGCCCCCGAGTTCTAGGCTCACTTGGGCGAGGTTCTCAGCACTGTTTTTAATCACAGATTTAGCCCCTTCACCCCCACCTGTAAAGGCGATACGACGCACCAAAGGATGCTTAGTTAGGGCGGAACCTGTGTCCACTCCTAAACCAGTCACTACATTCACTACACCGTCTGGAAAACCCGCTTCTTGGACTAAATGCATCAGTTCCAGAATCGTTGCTGAGGCATGCTCTGATGGTTTGAGGACCACAGTATTGCCTGCAGCTAGTGCTGGAGCAAGCTTAACTGCCGTTAAGTACATGGGCGAATTCCAAGGAATAATAGCCGCCACCACTCCCAATGGCTCATGGGTGGTATAGGCAAACATATCAGTTTTATCTAGGGGTAAAGTTTGGCCTTCAAGTTTATCAGCTTGGCCGGCATAGTAATAAAAGAATTCGGGCATGTAACCGATTTGACCCTTGGTTTCACGAATGAGTTTACCGTTGTCGTTGGTCTCCAGTTGGGCCAATTGGGTTTGCTTGGTGGCAATTAAATCCCCCAGTTTACGTAACAATTTACCCCTTGCTGTGGCATGTAAATTACGCCACGCAGGATTTTCAAAAGCCTTTTGAGCGGCCTCAACTGCGGCATTCACATCAGCTTCTTGAGCGTGGGGGAAACTCGCCCAAGGTTCACCATTGGCAGGGTTTAGACTGTCAAAACGGGCACCATTTTGGGCATCAACCCATAGGCCGTTGATAAACATCTTATATTCGCTGAGGGCCATGAGTGCTCCTTTTTATGGTAACCGAATTAACGGCAATTGCTTGTGTCACTGATGTATTTAAACAACTAACGTGAGTTAGCCGCCACAAAATTATGCAATAATGCGCTAACTTCGCAGGCGTGTTCAACCGGCATCATGTGCCTAGCATCAGGTAAAATAATAGCTGTTGCTGAACTTATTTTTTCCGCTAATGCATAACTCATAGCAGGGGTAGAACCCGGGTCTAACTCCCCAGTAGTGACCAATGTAGGGCAAGTAATAAGGCTTAACTGCTCATGCATGGCATTGTCACCTTCACCAAACAAACGATAACAGCGGCTGTAACTTGTTTTATTATTAGCTAAAACTTGGGCCCTTAATTGGTTTATGTAGTCACTATGTGTTTGAGTATATAGGTTGCTAAACCAGCGGGTTAGAGCCTGTTCTAAATTAGCGCTAGGACCATGCGCTTCAACCTCAGTGACGCGCTTTAAAATGATTGCGCGCAACGCATCACTGCGATTAAATACTGAACTCATAAGCGTTAAACTTTGCAGTTTGTGATGAAATTGGATGGCAAAAATGCGAGCCACCAAGCCCCCTAACGAAAACCCTATTAAATGCACCTTTTTAAGTTTCAGGTGCTCTAGTAAGGCGTTAAGCTGATGGGTTAAGCCCCCTAGTTCCAAATCAGATGGTGCCTTGGGACTTAGTCCATGGCCTATTAGGTCATAGGTGATAATTTGGTATTTAGCTTGCAAGTTTGCGACTTGGTTTCGCCATATAGTTAAATCTAAACCGACACCATGAATAAAGACTAAGGTGTCATGCGGGTTTTCAGATGGGTGTTTTTGGTCAGTTCTTAGGGGACTAAAAACTTGGTAGTGGGTTCCGTTAGGGCAAAATAAAGTCATTAATTTTGGACTTTATTTGCAGCTTCTTCGGCTGCAATTTCTTCCATATCCAAATAACGGTTACCGATGCGGGGGTGTGCGCGGCCTCCGTCTGAACCACCCAGCACAACAATGATTTCATCAGCGGCAGGGGCATCTTCAATGTGCATTTCTAACGTAATATAGTGGGACCGAAAACCAGCATCATCCTTGTGCATCATAGGTATTTGAATAGATGTTCCAGCAGGGCCTCGTTTATTGGTAAAACTTAAAAAACTTTTTGCATTAACCGCGTCTCGGTAATGGTTACCAAAACGAAGGGTATGGATAATACCAGAAGCGTGCTCAATTTCACCATCTAAGCCGATGACAGCGGCTTTACCATAGGCCTCAATGGCGTCACCACTTGGAAAGTGAGCGAGCACCTTAGCGACCATTTGTTCACCCAATTCAGAACAACCTGCGGTAATCTCAGGGCGCAGATTTTCAACAAACCCTTGGCCTGCCCATGGATTTTTAATGACATAGGCCACTCCCACCATGGTAATAGGCACGGCTGCTGGTTTACCACCTTCAATGCGAAGTTCTTCTATGGTGGTAACAACTTTTCGTACTTCAAAATGCATAATGTATTCCTAATTAAAGCCGGCTGCAGTGGTTAGTTGAAGTTGGGCATGACTTTGTCTATAAATAACTGGAGGGATTTTTTCTTTTCTGCATGGGGTAAACCGTTATCACTCCAAAAACTAAATTGAGTCACACCCAATGATTCATAGTGCTTAATGCGTTTTGTCACTTGTGCGGGAGTGCCAATGAGCAGGTTATCGTGTAGTTCGTCTAAACCAAAGCCTGGTAGTTCGTCCATTTGTGCGTCAGTTAAAGGCTTAATAAAACCTTCTTTGGGGGTTTGTTCATTTTTAAACCATGCGTAAAAATAGGCATACCAATCGCGCAGGGCTTGAGCACCTCTTTGCCAATCTTCAGTTTCTTCATGCACCCATGTGTGACGTAAAGCGAGTAATTGTGGTGTGGGTTTGTCTGGGTGATTTGTGCAGGCCTGTTTAAAGCGTTGGCAGGCCATTTCAATGCTGGCATCGCCTGCAATAAGCGGCGTAACCATGACGTTACAATCATTTTCAACCGCATAGTCATGAGACTCTTGTTCGCGGGCAGCCACCCACATCGGTGGAAACGGCTTTTGGGTCGCACGAGGAACCGCTGTTGAGGTTGGAAAAGAATAGTGCTCACCGTCATGAGCGTAGTCGCCAGTCCAAAGTTTTTGTAAGGCAGGAATCATCTCACGGAGAGGCCCACCGCCTTCTTTGGCAGTCATTTGGTCTGTCATCCGATCAAATTCAGACTGGTAGGCACCTCGAGCTATACCAAAATCGAGACGGCCATCACTCATCATATCGACTAAAGCAGCTTCACTAGCTAGGCGCACAGGATTCCAAAAAGGAGCAACAATTGTGCCTAATCCTAAACGAATGGTCTTGGTAATGGGCGCAAGATAGGCCATAAAATTGAGTGGG
>DDCR01000082.1 GCA_002335115.1 Oceanospirillaceae bacterium UBA2001 | reverse complement strand
GCACACCACAATACTGGGCTTGCGCCTTGGTGCGAGGGCTTGGGCGTGGCGTAGTATTTGAAATACTAAGGCGGTAAGTTCAGCGCCAGTGCGCAACTCTTCCTTATGCAGTAAATTATTACTCAGGTAAATAATATCGCGTAACACTGAATAGAGGTTTTCTTTGATGCCAAGAATAATTTCACCATCCACAAAGGCGCTAATGGGGGCATTATTGAGTTGCAACAGCACACCCCGGGTTTGGGGCACCACTTCAACGTCAAACTGTTGATTGCGTGCTAGCAAGGCCTCAATATCATCCTCTTCACTGCCACAATTGAGGATTGCAAGACAGCACTGTCTGAATAACTCATGCAGACCTGTAGAGGCTGACTTATGGAGTTGACTGATTTCCTCCAAGGTGAGTATATCTAAGCTTCCTTGGGGCGATATGAGGGCGTCGATGGTGTGCATATAGATCCTTAGTTGTAATGGCGCTTTATTGATCGTGAGGATTAATGATAAAGCTTTGACGACTTAGCATAGCAGAGAAAAATACAAACGGAAGGGCTTTTAAAACAAACATTTGGGCCCATTGATATAGTTAACATTGATACATGCTAAAGGTCTAGCCCATGAGTGAAGAAGCAAATAAACCAGAATGGCAGGTGATTGGCCAATTGGTCTCCAGTATTCAGGTAGAGCAACGACGCACCAGGCGCTGGGGTATTTTTTTTAAGAGTATGACCTTTATTTTTTTATTTAGCGTCATCGGCATAATTATGTCTGGTGATGATGCTGATTCTTTGTTGGAATCACAAGAACATGTGGCCGTGGTGGATGTGTTCGGCCCAATAATGGCAGGTTCTGAGGCCAGTGCAGAGCGCCTGCTACCGGCCTTAGCAGATGCTTTCGCAGCGCCTAATGCAAAAGCGGTGATGCTTAATATTAACAGTCCTGGGGGGAGTCCTGTGCAAGCGGGCATTTTGTTTGATGAATTGCAGCTGCTCAAGCAAGCTTATCCAAGCAAGCCCTTATATGCAGTGATCGCAGATGTGGGGGCTTCAGGGGCTTATTACATTGCCGCAGTGGCCAATTATATTTATGCTGATAAAGCCAGTACGGTGGGTTCAATAGGAGTCATAGGTAGCGGTTTTGGCTTTGATCAATTAATAGAGAAATTAGGCATTGAGCGACGCACTTACACTGCCGGCGGCAATAAAGATTTTTTGGACCCATTTTTACCAGAAAAAGCCAATCAAAAAATCATGTTTCAAAATCTACTGGANNAACATTCACCAGCAGTTTATTACTCAGGTAGAAGTAGGTCGAGGAGGGCGCTTAGTGCATGATGAAGACCTTTATTCTGGGGTTGTTTGGCATGGAGAGCGTGCCCTAGAGTTAGGCTTAATTGATGGCCTAGGTAACTTACACAGTGTCGCGCGAGATGAAATTGGCGTGGCTAATGTGGTGTGGTATTCGCCCGAACAATCGCCTTTGGAAGAAGTTATGGAGCAGTTAGGTGCCCAAACAAAAACGGCCCTTGGTTGGGGTTTAAAGCAGAACTTAGTAATACACTAAATCTTTGATCAGCGTGATATTAATGGAGGTTTCGCAAAAGGCATGATGAAACTGCATTTTTTTTACTTTTGATGCTGTTTTTCTTTGACATAAGGTCGTTAGATGCATATCATATCGCGCCATGTTTGACACAGAATTACCCCGTTTTTTAGACCCGCGTAAGCTGTGTGATGGCCAACAAACCATCACTGGAAACGTAGAGTTATCAACCTTAACTGGGTTTTGCAGCTACCTTCTGTCGGATCAGGGTCAGGTCAATGTGGAGTTACATTTTTCACGTGATAACGCGCATCGGCCCATTATTAAGGGTCATACTGCGATAAAAAACGTGCAAATTAGTTGTCAGCGGTGTTTAGATGCCATAGGCATTGATATAATAGGGGACATGAACCTAGGCATAGTGCTCAATGAAGAGCAGGCCGAAAAACTTCCACATGAATATGATCCTTGGCTATTGGAAGATAAGAAGCTTGATATGCGTGAGTTGATAGACCACGAAATGATTTTGAATATACCCATTGTGGCTTACCATTCAGATTGTGCAGTAATAACTGAATATGGCGACAAAGAAACCGCGCAGGAAAAGCCCAATCCTTTTGAGGGATTGCAGGCTTTATTGCAAAAAGATTAGTTTACCAATTAGGAGTTTTTAGTCATGGCTGTACAAAAGAGCAAAGTAACCCGTTCTAGGCGTGGACAGCGTCGTTCACATGATGCGTTGGAAGTCGCTACTCTTTCAGTAGATGCGACTACGGGTGAAACTCACCGTCGTCACCATGTAACTGCTGATGGCTTCTACAAAGGCCGTCAGGTCGTTAACCAAGACGCAGAGTAATTTGTCGTCACATTACACCCTAGCATTGGATGCTATGGGTGGGGACTTTGGTCCCAGTACCAGCCTCGAGGCGGCGCTTGCCTGCCTCGAGTGCTACCCCCGCTTAACCCTTTATTGGGTTGGTCCTCAAAGTGTTCTTGCCCCCTTACTGGAGTCAGTGCAGGCGCAGCAGGCACAGCTTTTGCAGCGACTACATTGCATTGATGCCCCCCAAGTCGTAGAAAAAACCGATGACTTGATGGTGATATTGCGTCAAAAACAAAATTCTTCTATGTACATTGCCTTAGCTTTAGTGGCGCAAGGTAAAGCCCATGCATGTATTAGTTGTGGCAGTTCTGCAGCCCTAATGGCCTTGAGTCGTCATCTTATAAAAATGCTACCTGGCTATGAACGTCCAGCTTTCGCTAGTCATATCCCCACCCGTAAAGGCATGTGCTTAGTCTTGGATATGGGGGCTAATCTGACTTCGACTGGGCAGCAGCTTTATCAGTTTGGCCAACTGGGGCAAGCTTTAGAAGCGAGTTTACAACAAGACCCCTCTGTTACTCTAAGGCTCCTCAATATTGGTACTGAGTCTGGCACTGGGCAAGCACAAGTGCAGGCTGCTGATGCGTTGCTTAAGGCTGACCCTAAACTGAATTATTTGGGATATATAGAGCCTCATGAGATCTTTGAGGGTCAGGCTAGTATCGTTATCTGTGATGGGTATGCAGGCAATATTTTGATTAAATCAGGCGAAGGCGTGAGCAATATGTTGGCTCACAGTTTGATAGAAAACCTCACCAATAGTGATTTAACCCAAGTTCAATTAGAAAAAATCATGCAAACTTGGCAGTCACAATTTGATCCAAATCGATTAAATGGTGCATTCTTATTAGGCTTGCAAGGCTTAGTGGTTAAGTCCCATAGTTATGCTAATGCAGCAGCCTTGCAGTATGCCATTGAAGCAACCCAAGGGTATGTTGAAATGCAGGTGGCAAAGCGTCTGCAAGAAGATAGCTAGGTCTCAATAAATGACATTGTCGTTAAATAAAGGAAATAGGATGAGTGCTAAGATTGCATTTGTATTCCCCGGCCAAGGCTCTCAGAGTATTGGTATGTTGGCTGAGTTAGGGGCCCAACACGNNTAACGAACACCTTTGCCCAAGCCAGTGAAGTGCTAGGCTACGACTTATGGGAACTGGTTCAGCTTGATGTGCATAACCAACTCAGCCAAACTCACATCACTCAGCCCGCTTTAGTGGCGGCCAGTGTATCTTTATGGCGCTTATGGCTGCAGCAAGGTGGAGCAACGCCAAGTCTATTAGCCGGTCATAGTTTAGGAGAGTATTCGGCTTTAGTCTGTTCTGGGGCATTAGATTTTGCTGACGCCATTCGCTTAGTAGAAGCCCGTGGTCGATTTATGCAAGTCGCAGTCCCGTCAGGAGACGGAGCCATGGCAGCAATTATTGGCTTAGATAATGATGTCGTTGCTGGTGTATGTAAAGCTAGCGCGGAAGATCAAGTGGTTGTGCCGGTGAACTTTAATGCTCCTGGACAAGTCGTCATAGCTGGTTCTAAACCTGCTGTAGAACGCGCTATGGTGGCTTGTAAAGAATCTGGGGCAAGGGCGGTTATGCCCCTGCCAGTGAGTGTGCCGTCTCACTGTGAATTGATGTTGCCTGCAGCTAATCAATTGCGTGTGCTGCTTGAGAGCACTAAGGTGGTGATGCCAACTATTCCCGTGGTGCAGAATGTGGATGGCAAAGTAGCAGGTTCAGTGAATGCTATCGTTAGCAACTTGGTAGCTCATTTAATTGAACCCGTCCTGTGGACCCAGTGTGTAGAGTCTATTGCAGCGAGTGGTGTTGACCTTGTGATAGAATGTGGGCCGGGGAAGGTTTTGAATGGTTTATCAAAGCGGATAAATAAAACCCTGCAAACTGCGTCCATAAATAATGCTGCCCTGTTAGCAGCTACACTAGAACAATAAGACGGATTATATTATGTTGGCAATTGACGGTAAGATCGCATTGGTCACAGGCGCAACAAGGGGTATAGGTAAAGCCATCGCGCTGCAACTTGCTTCCCAAGGTGCCATTGTTATAGGCACTGCCACTTCAGAAGCTGGAGCCCAATCGATTACTGCAAGCTTATCTGCAGTGGGAAATGCTGGCACTGGCATGGTACTTAATGTGGCTGATTGTGAATCAGTGTCAGGCACATTAAAAGCGATTGTTGAGGCTTATGGTGCACCAGCAATACTGGTGAACAATGCTGGCATTACTCGCGATAACCTATTA
>DDCR01000004.1:10352-26377 GCA_002335115.1 Oceanospirillaceae bacterium UBA2001 | reverse complement strand
ACCAACTGAGCTATTCCCGCTACATATCACTTGTTGGAGGCGTGTGATTTGCCTTTGCTTATTTTAGGTTTACAGCTAGAAGATAGGGGTTTAAATCAAACATCTGACCTCTAACTGTAGTCCAAAATAAGTGGTATCCCGTAGGGGGTTCGAACCCCTGTTACCGCCGTGAAAGGGCAGTGTCCTGGACCACTAGACGAACGGGACACATTCGCGCTTGATCTGACCTTTTGGTCGTACCAAACTGGAGTGCGCATATTAGTGATTGAGCCGTTTTCTGTCAAGCACTAATGTAAAAATTATTGGGTTTATTTCAACCACTTAGTTATTTATTACAAGGGACCACTATATTCGTAAATTATTTGAGTTTAAGCACCCTCTCAGCCACAATAGCGCTACTTAATTTTTTGGTTTTTTAATATGGCCTTTACACTTTACGGTGCGCCACTTTCGCCTTTTGTACGCAAGGTGATGTACTTGCTGAACCTCTCTAACACTAAATATAAACTAAAAATTGTAGTGCCTGGCTCTGTGCCCGATGATTTTGTCAACATTAGCCCTTTTAAAAGAATACCTGTGCTGCAGCAAGATGACTGGTTTCAGGCTGATTCTAGCATTATCTGTCATTACCTTATCGAATCCTTGGGCCACGAGGCATTAACATCGCTTATTCCTTCCACAGCAAAACTTCGGGCTCAGATGCGCTGGCTAGAGAAGTTTGCTGATTACGAACTTGCCCCAAGGCTCACTTTTACGGTTTTCAGACACCGCATTATTCTACCCGTGTCAGGCAAGACTGCTGATGAAGAACTTATTGGCAGAGCTCTAGAGCATGACATACCACCCCTATTGGATTACCTTACTAGCCAACTGGGCACACAAGACTACTTTGTTGGTCATTGTTGCTCTTTAGCTGATATTGCGATTACCAGCCAGATGATTAATTTTATGCACGCTGGCGAAGCCATAAACCATAAAAAATGGCCCACTCTGGCGGCCTATTTTAAACGCATGTTAAGCCAATCTATGTGGCACACTTTAGTTGAGCGAGAAAAGATGACGCTTGATAAAATTCGCCCAACACACTTAGTCCCTTGACGCAGAAATTACGCGGTTACAGCTTGGCTTTGGGACTGCTTTTAAGCGTCTTATCCTTGGCCTTTCCAATGCTCTATCCCGTTGCCGGCCTATTGCTCTGGGGCTTTGCATTGGCGTCTTTTAGCCTGCTTGCTCAACGTTCTTTAATACAGTCCATGGTTTTGATCAGCATTGGGTTAACTGGTTTAGCCTACAGCCTCTTTGAGGGGGCTGCCGCGCCATTGTTTCAACTAATTAATAGCAATACTAATCTGCTCGCTATGCTAGCCGCAGTGAGCTTTTTAAGCCTCATTGCCACACCCTCTAAGGAAAGTAAAAAAAGACAACCACCCGCAGGCAGAAAAGGTCTTATTAGCACTTTGGCGTCGGGGCACTTTTTTAGCGCTATCATTAACATGTCTGCGCTATTAATTATTGCAGACAAACTCAGCGCCCGTCGTCAGGTAGATACACGCACTGCCAGTTTGCTCACTGTCAACTTCGCAGTCTGTGCACTTTGGTCACCATTTTTTGCGGCTATGGCATACACCTTAAGCTTAGTGCCAAATATGGACATGTTGACGGTAATGAGCGTGGGCCTTCCCATGGGGCTGATTAGTTTAGTCATGCTTTATTGGTTGCATCAAGAGCCAGAAGTGAAGCTCACTGGATACCCTCTGAAAGGCCGAAGTCTAGTTCTTCCTGCGCTATTGGCGGTGGCTGTGATTATTGCTCATGAAATTTGGCCCATGCTCGCTATCACTCAAATCATTGCCATCAGTGCACCCGTATTGGTGATCGTGGTATTGCTATATGAGGGTCGGGCTAACCAACTACACCTGCACATTTGCAACCGCTTAGCCAACATGCACAACGAAATGATGTTATTTTTAGCTGCTGGGGTTTTTGCTATTGGTTTAGGTGCCTTATTTAAGGTCATCCCACCATGGCTCCCCTTTAGTCATTATGAAGCGGTAGAAGCTTGTTTGACCCTCGGATTTTGCCTGCTAGTGGCTCGTTTGGGCATTCATTCCATTATGATCATGGCAGTTATAGCACCTTTATTACTAACCCTAGAGCCTGATCCCAACCTACTGGCCATGACCTTTTTATCAGCTTGGGGATTGGGCAGCGCAATTAATCCAGTTTCGGGTACACTGCTTGCTATGCAAGGTAATTACAATATTAAAGGTAGCCACATTGCACGCGCCAATAGCCTGCCGATCGCTCTACTTTATGGCATCAACTGTGCGGGGTTTTTTGTCTATTCGGCATTGGCCTAATGCTGCTTTAAGCCCTAAAAACAACTTACATCGAAGCACTCTCTTGCCATTAAATTAGTCGTTTAACCACTAGGACCAAACCCAACGCAAAGGTTCGCCAAAGTCGTCATAAATCCACTTTTTGGTCGGCCGACGATTGGTTTTTATAGGGGTAGGCTTAGGTTGGCGACGTTCTTCTTTACGTTTTTCTATGGCCTCAACTTGAGAGGACAGCAAGGTGCGTGTTTGTGTCTGGCTTGCTATTGTTGGGCGCTGCTGATTAAAACACCCGTTAACTAAGGCTGTTTCACCCTGCCCTACCTGCTCAACACTACCGCCGCGCGCTAAAAAATTCGCAACATCTTGGGCTAACTCTTGTTTAACCTGATGCTTATTAGGTGGTAACCTAAGGCGTGATTTTGGACGGTTGGTCAATGTCATAGGGCGACGGCAAATAGAAACGTAATCGCCTATCATAACACAGGTTTTATTTTGAGGAACTTTAGCTGGCAGGAGAATGATTAGATGCTAGTATTTGTTGTTAAATAGCGAAAAAAATAGGCCCCATGCGTTATGACTGAACTCGCAATTAATTACCAAGACATTGTTGCTGCTAGCCTGCGCATTAGGGGCCATGCCGTTATTACCCCACTGCTTGAATCTCCAATGCTTAATGAGCAACTGGGGGGGCGAGTGTTATTTAAAGCTGAAAACTTACAGCGTACCGGCTCATTTAAATTTCGTGGTGCTTTTAATAAGCTCAGTAAACTTGCCCAAGCCCATCAACTGACAGGCGTTGTTGCTTATTCTTCAGGCAATCATGCACAGGGAGTGGCGGCCGCAGCGGCGCACTTTGGTGTGCCTGCTACCATTATTATGCCCGCTGACGCACCACAGATTAAAATTGCAAATACCAAAATCCTCGGCGCTACGGTGGTGTTATATGACCGTCATAAGGAAAATCGTGAGGCGATTGGCCAGCGGCTGGCCCTTCAACATAACCTTACCCTTATTCCACCCTATAACGATGCAGATATTATTGCTGGCCAAGGCACTATTGGACTAGAAGCAGCAAATCAACTGTTGGCTTTAGGTTTGACACCAGATCAAGCCATTGGACCCATTGGCGGAGGGGGTTTAATTACAGGCAGCGCTACAGCGCTCAAACAACACTTCCCCAACATCACTCTTTGGGGCGCAGAACCTGAGAGCTATGACGATGCTGCGCACTCAATCGCTGCTGGCTTGCGTTTGGCGAATAAAAACCCACCCTCTTCTATCTGTGATGCCATATTAACCCCCATGGTGGGTGAGTTAACTTTTCCCATTATGCAGCACTATTTGGCAGGCGCTAAAGTGGTGCAGGAGAAACACGTATTGGCAGCCATGGTGGTGTGCATGCAGCAATTAAAAGTAGTGGTGGAACCCGGAGGCTGCGTTGGTTTAGCCGCTATTTTAAATCGCAGCTTAGCTGTGAAAGACAGAATTACATTAGTGATTCTGTCTGGCGGCAACACAGACCCAGCGATGCTGAGTCTCGCATTGAATCAGTAGTTATTATTCAGCGGGGGTTATGTCAACATTAACACTCAAAAACTCACCCTTAGTGTAGGGTATTGTCGTGGTCATTTGCCACACATTGCCCCCAAACTCAATGTAAGTTTTGTAACCCGTCACTTGGTTCACACTGCGCTGCTGCATCACCACATCGCAAACTTCTTGTTGCCTTTGACCAGTAATTACCTGCTTACTGTTGCCGCTAAAGGAGCCTTTATTAGCAAGGTCTGCACCAGCAATCGCGCCAAGCAAGGTGGCTGCATCTTTACCCTTGCCACCACCCACTGCATTACCCATTAAACCACCAAAAATGGCACCCGCCACAACATCAGCCGTGGAAGGTTGCTTGCCTCCTGATTGCTCACCATAGATAGGAATTTGTTCCACTCGACACGATTTAACAGGCACTTCCTGATACACCTGTGACACAATGTCGTCTGATTTTTGTAATACTTTTACTAACATCGTTTGGGCGGAGGCACCACTTGCCAGCGCCAAGCCCGCAGTAGCTAAGGCAAAGTTTAGAGTCACTTGCTTAGTGACCTTTTGCAGAGTCAATCGCGTCATTTTGTTCATAGCATCTTCCTTAACAGTAATAAGATAATTCTACTATCTAGACTAGCACATTGATAAATAATTCCCCTAGTCCGTGTCAAAATAAGTAAAGATTTTCTACTCTAAGCTTATTGAGCCGGCCCTAATGTATGATGTGGTCAAAATCAAATGTTACTCACCCGTCTCAATCGATCTTAAAGAGGTCTGCTAAGTGTTATTAACTGTCAAAGGTATAATTTTGAATCTACACGCACCATTATTGGAAAAAAAAGGCTTTTTCTCTGCCCTCACAGGGCTAATTTTTACACTCGTTTTACCGGCCTGCAGTGTCGCTGAAACTTTTAGTAACACTAACCCAAACGTGGGTCCTAAAAGCCTAGGTGATGTCATTGAGTGGCGCCTAACCAAAGATTCATCACCAGCAAGAGTCGCTATTGAAGTTTCTGATGAGTGGCGAAACCTGACACCTCAATCACATCCCTATGCCATTTGGATTGGTCATGCCACCTACCTTATCGACACAGGCGATGTGACTATTTTAACAGACCCCATTTTCTCAGATCGGGCCTCTCCAGTCAGTTGGGCTGGGCCAGAACGACTGATTCCGCCGGCTATGTCAGTGCAACAATTACCCAAAATTGATGCCGTGTTGATTAGTCACAATCATTACGACCACCTTGATCTGCCAAGTTTGAAATTACTACAAAAAAATAATCCCAATATGGTTATTTTGGCACCGCAAGGTGATAAAGAACTATTGGACTCACAAGGCTTAAATTATGTGTCAGAATTTAGGTGGTGGCAAAATATTCAAGTCAAACAAACTGAATTTACCTTCACACCAGTGCAACATTGGTCTGGACGCGGCATTACTGGACGTAATACTAGCTTGTGGGGCGGTTGGTTTTTAAAAAGCCCTGCTCTATCACTTTACCACGCTGGTGATACTGGCTACTCCAAAGATTTTGTGGCCACCCAGGAGCGCTTGGGAACGCCAGACTTTGCGTTTATCCCCATTGGGGCCTATAAGCCCAGATGGTTTATGAAAGGCTCACATATTGATCCAGCAGAAGCGGTGCAAGTTGCCCTTGATTTGCAAGTAACCAAGTCATTTGGCATGCACTGGGGCACCTTTGTGTTAACCGACGAGAAGATTAAAGAGCCCCGCAAATTGTTGGCTGAGGCATTAATCAAACGTCAATTGGCGCCTGATTTTTTTGTAGCTCCAAAACCTGGCGCAATCTTAAAGCTAGTCCCTTAAAGTTAGCCCTTTAAAAAGTGATCTTGCACAACACAGCTCAGACCTACGAGAGAGGATAGCCCCTACTTAATTTAATAGTGGGTTAGTCAGCCAACAATTCTAACCAGTGTTTGACGGGTACATTGCCTGCACCACCTAAATGGAGTTGGCAGCCAATATTAGCGGTCACGATTAATTGCGGTGAGTCTATGGTTAGGTCCTTTATTTTCTGGCTACGCAGTTGGTGACTTAAGTCAGGTTGCAGCAACGAATATGTGCCTGCTGAACCACAACACAAATGGTCATTTTTAGTGGCGGCAGTGTCTAGGCCTAAATGGTCTAATAGCGCTTTGACCTTAAACGGCAATTGCATGGCATGTTGCTGCGTGCATGGGCAATGCACCGCCACCTTGCCTAACCCTGTGCCTAACCCTTTGTCTGCACCTTGGGTGTTATTTAACTTAGCTTTAATGGGAGCAAGGTCTTCTTGACCCAAAATGTCCACCATATCCTTGGCGGCCTTGGAAACTTGATTGGCTTTATCTGCATAAGTTACGTCATCACGCAAAAGGTAGCCATACTCTTGCAGCGCCGCACCGCAACCTGAGGCAGTAATCACCAGAGCTTCAGCGCCAGCCTGCAATTCGGGCCATATTAAATCAATATTGTGTCTTGCTTGCTCTAGGGCTTTTTCATGGGCATTCAGATGATGATTAACAGCACCACAGCAACCACTTTGATGAAGCACTTTTAAGGTAATGCCCAATTGGTCTAGCACCTGTGCTGCAGCAATATCTGTATTGGGTGCGGCACTTGCTTGAGCACAACCAGGCAAACTCAACATCACCCGTTTATGGTTACTTTGGGGAGCCACTAGTTGAGGCACAGCAAGCGGCACATGTTGTTTTATAACGGTGGGCAACATGGGCCTCACTAACTGACCTAGTTTCAGTAATGGACCAAATCTAGACCGATAAGGTAATATTTGCCTTAGCCCCCAGCGCACTAGTTTTTGATGCATGGGACGAGGCGCTTTTTGCTCTACTACAACCCGACCTAAGTCCACTAGATGACCATACTCTACCCCAGAAGGGCAGGTTGTTTCACAACTTCTACAGGTCAAGCAGCGATCTAAATGATGACGCGTTTCTTGCGTCACTTGTTCACCCTCAAACATCGCTTTCATCATATAAATGCGGCCACGTGGGCTGTCACGTTCATCACCTAACAGTAAATATGTTGGGCAGGTTGCAGTGCAAAAACCACAGTGCACGCAGGCTTGTAATATATCTTTCACTGGTGCAAATTGAGGTTGGTCAGCAAACTCTTTGGCAATAATGGTCTTCATGGTTTACATCCAAGCATATAGACGACCCGCATTAAGAATTCCGTGGGGGTCAAAGGCATGTTTTATGCGCTGCTGCAGGGCCTGCTGAGGCGCACTTATAGCACCATAAACCTCAGCTAATCGGTCACCGCCTTGATATTGCACCAAACCCTCCAGAGGCGTATCTAAAGCCTCTGTTAAGACCCATCGTTCCGCTCCAGCCCAATTAATCAAAGACGTATTAGGTACTGTGTTTGCGAGCGTATCGCTTGCCCCACTCCAACGCCATAAGGTTTGATCATGGCGTGGTTGCAAAAAAGACCCTTCCCTGATGGCTTGCCAAAATATTTCTGCAGCTTTTGATGCTAGCTTTTCACCACCCAAAAAAGTACTGGCTGAGGCTACTCCGCCTGCACCACCTTGCAGTCTTACATAAAGCAGACCCTTAAAATGGCTCATACCCGTGATAGGTAGACTGAGGTTAGCCCATTTCAACATTGCTTCTAATGCAGCTTCTATGGTCATGTCGAAGGTGAGGGTATGGCCTGCCTTGAACTCTGGTAAAACTTTTATGGAGACGTCGGTAATCAGGCCCAGACTGCCCATAGCACCACACTGCAAACGCGTCACATCAAAGCCTGCAACGTTTTTCATGACTTGACCACCAAACTGCATCACTTCACCATAGCCATTGATGAGTCCTAGGCCCAGCAAACTGTCTTTAACACCACCAAACCAGGGCCGCGAAGCCCCTGTTTGATTCGCTGCCACAGTGCCACCAATGGTGGCTTCACCAGCAAAACTTGGGGGTTCAAAAGGCAGGCGTTGGTGTTGCTCTGCTAACAGATCGTTGAGGAGCGAAATTTTTGTGCCAGCACGCGCACGAACAACCAATTCAGTGGCACTATAACTAATGACTCCACTATGATCGGCCATATCCATGGCTTCTCCAGAAGTTTCTCTACCGAGGCTGGCTTTAGTATTGCCTCCACGTATCTTGAGGGGTGTTTTTGTGGCATAAGCGTGTTGAATTTGTTGCTCTAACTGCACGGTTAAATCACCCATGCTGTAAGCTCCGATATTCTTGGCAATACTTAAGTGTAGGAATGGCTTTACCTGGGTTTAATAACTCTTCACTATCAAAGGCCGCTTTTAAGCGCCTGAATTGAGCCAATTCTGCATCTCCAAATTGGTAGGGCATTTGGGGCATTTTCTCTAAACCCACACCGTGTTCACCAGTAATAGTGCCCCCCACATCAACACATAAAGTCAGAATATCTCCACCTAATAATTCTGCTTGCTCGAGCTCTCCATCAATGCTGGCATCAAACAGAATAAGTGGGTGTAAATTGCCATCACCAGCATGAAAAACGTTGGCAACGCGAAGCCCATAAAACTGGGATAATTCACTAATACGTGTTAACACGTAACCCACCTGGCTGCGAGGAATAGTGCCATCCATACAATAATAGTCGGGCGATATGCGCCCCACTGCAGGAAAAGCCGCTTTACGCCCTTGCCATAAGGCTGCGGCTTCTGCGGCATCTTTAGCGATACGAATATGGTGCGCACCATGTTGTTTAAAGCACTCGCACACCAAAAGTAATTGTTCTTCAACTTCGGCATCAGTGCCGTCTAACTCACAAATAAGTAATGCTTGGGCATCTGTTGGATATCCCACTTTGACAAAGTCTTCAGCCGCACTAATAGCCAAATGGTCCATCATCTCTAAACCTGCTGGGATAATACCCTGCCCTATCAGGGCTGCGACTGCATCACCTGCAGCAGTGACAGTGTCATAGGCCGCCACAAGCACTTGCACTCTTGGTGCCCTTGGTAACAGTTTGACCTTGGCTTCCACCACTACACCTAGTAACCCTTCAGAGCCTACCATTAAGCTCAATAAATCCATACCAGGTTCATCTAAACCTGCACCACCCAAGGTCATTATTTCCCCTTCAATGGTCACCATAGTAACTTGCAGCAGGTTATTCACTGTAAGGCCGTACTTAAGACAGTGCACTCCACCCGAATTTTCCGCCACGTTACCACCGATGGTACAGGCAATTTGTGAGGATGGGTCTGGCGCATAATACAAACCAAAAGGCGCAACAGCCTCCGTGAGTGCTAGATTACGCACACCCGGTTGCACTGTTGCTGTGCAGGTTTTATGGTTAACATGGACAATTTGATTAAGTTTGGTCAGGACCAATAAAAGTCCTTCAGCATGGGGCATGGCGCCAGCGCATAGACCCGTGCCCGCACCCCTTGGCACTAGGGGTAACCCATGCAAGTGGGATAGACGCAAAATAGCCTGCACCTGATCCACAGTTTCTGGCATCGCCGTGACTAAAGGTAATTGCTGGTACACAGTCAAGCCATCGCATTCAAAAGGTCTTTGGCCTTCTTTTGAAAGTATCACCGCACCAACTGGTAGTATTTTTTGTAAGGCGCTGACAAAGGTGGATACGTCTATTACGCCTTCATGGGGTGGCTTGTTAGAAGCATTTAATAAGGAATTCATAACGATAACTTAGACCATAATGTTTAAATTGGTAAAGTATTATTACCAATATTTAATCTAGGTTATCACACCCTTCTCATGAAAGGCATATTGTTTCTCGTTATTTTGCTGGGCCAATATTACTTTTTCAAACAGAAACATTGAGGTTAAGTGACATTACACAAAGCACTATAAGTTACAAAGCTATTATTTTACAAAACTAGATCTAGCGGCCATTGAAGCCGCACAGCAAGCAAGGTATATTTACCGGCGACCCTAAAACAGCCCTAAAATTGTACTTAATGAGCCCTTTTCCATGATTCCCCTCAGTCTTCAATCTCGGTTATTTACCTTACGATCTAACAAAATATTTGAGTTATTTGTGGTCAGCATCATCTTGCTCTCAGCCTTGGTCATTGGCGCTAAAACCTATTCAATGCCCGCCGGCTTGATTAGCCTCATCGGTTTTTTAGACATTGGCATTACGATTTTTTTCCTGATCGAAATTAGTATTCGTTTTGCAGGTGATCCGCAAAAAAGTAGGTTCTTTTTTAATGGTTGGAATGTTTTTGATAGCGTCATTGTTATTGTCAGTCTGATTCCTATAGAGGACAGTGAATTAGCTCTAGTTGGCCGCCTTATTCGAATTTTTCGGGTGTTGCGGATGGTGTCAGTGGTGCCTGAGCTGCGCATATTACTGAACTCACTCATTAAGGCGATGCCTCAGTTGGGTTATGTTCTGTTACTAATGTTCATCATTTTTTACATTTATGCGGCTGTTGGCACCACCTTCTTCGATACCATTAATCCCGTCTTATGGGGTGATATATCAATCTCTATGCTCACGCTGTTTAGAGTGATGACCTTTGAAGATTGGACCGATGTAATGTACGAAGTGATGGCAGTTTATGGTTACGCCTGGGTGTTCTTTTTGAGTTTTATATTTTTAACGACCTTTGCATTTTTAAATATGGTGATTGGCATCGTTGTCAATGTCATGGAAAATGAAAACGCAGCCGAACGTCTAGCAGAGGGAGAACCCTCGATGACCGACTTACGCAATGAATTAGCTGACATAAAAGCCCTGCTAAAACGCCAAGGTGGCTAACTCTTAGTAATGGACAAGTGCCCAGACACCAGCCCACTTAATAGTAGGTTAAAAGCTCGCTGCTTCATTGCCTGCATTTGCTTATTTACGTCTTTGTAAGGAGCAGAGCGACCTAGCCATGTCCGTGTGAATAAGAAGGCTTGAAGCTTACCTTTATTAAGGGCAGAATGAATTCTTTTTAGTGCAGCGGAGTCAATTGCATGCGTCCACATTTGTCTATTTCACGGCGTACGAGTCGAACACCTTTTAGCAGCCGCGTAGAGGCTGCTGGTGCGACAGGCTACACGGTTTATAATCACACCTTATTAGCCACCTCATTCCGTGGCATTGAAGTGGATTATTGGCACTTGTGTGAAAATGTTCAGGTGTGGGATGTGAGTTGTGAAAAACAAGTGACCCTCATGGGCCCTGGCGCTAACCAGCTGGCTCAATACATGACACCTAGAGACCTTTCGAATGCCCAAGTAGGCCGCTGTTATTACTTACCCATGTGTGATGAGAATGGCAGCATGATCAGTGACGGTGTAGGCATTAAGATCAATGATCGCCACTGGCGTTTATCTGTTGCAGACTCAGATGTATTGCTGTGGGCCAAAGGCTTAGCCGTTGGCTTTGGTTTAGATGTTGAGGTCAGAGAACCAGAAATTTTTCCCTTAGCAGTGCAAGGACCTAAAGCAGAAGCATTAATGTGCCGCGTTTTTGGTGATGCCATTAAAGAACTCGGGTTTTTTGCCATCGCACCCTTTGTTTATAAGGGTAAGCGCATGAAAGTAGCTCGTTCTGGCTGGAGCAAACAAACCGGCTTTGAAGTGTTTGTTAATGATGCAGATATTGGCACCCAATTATGGGATGAATTATTTGCTAAAGGACAAGACTTGGATGTGCGTGCAGGTTGCCCCAACTTGATTGAGCGCATTGAGAGTGGACTCATGTCTTTTGGCAGCGATATGGACCACACAACCACACCGTTTGAAATTGGTTTAGAAAAATACATCAACCTTGATGCCGATATTGAAAGCCTAAGCTTGCCTGCATTAAGGCTTCACACCCCGACCAAAAAACTAATGGGTTTGGTACTGGAGTACCATCGCAGTTTAAGTGACGTGAATGTGTTTGTTGGTGATCAAAAAATTGGGGATATCCGCAGCCAAGCATACTCCCCTAGATACATGCGTCGCTTGGCCTTTGTAATGTGTAATTTAGAAGCCTTAAATGGGGCTAAAACAGTAGCCGTTAACACTGATCAAGGCCAAGCCACTGGCACGCTCACCAGCTTACCTTTTAATTTTGAAGCCTTAGGCCTTAAGGCCTGTCGTTGAACCCCTTGAAACACCAAAATTAGCCCCGTCAGTCTGAAAAGTGACTGACTAGACTTATGTATTTCCCAAAGGAGAAAGCTGGCGTATATTGCGCCCATATGTTCAACCCCTAACACTGTTTGGTCGCCACCTATGAACCCAGAACTGTCTATCACTCGTCTATCAACCTCCAATCTTTCAATCAGTCGGCGCACCCGCGCAACCCCCTTTACCAGTCGCGTTGAAGCCGCAGGCGTGCACGCCTACACTATTTACAACCACACGTTATTAGCGGCTAATTTTCGTGGCATGGAGGCAGATTATTGGCACTTGTGCAAACATGTTCAGGTGTGGGATGTATCATGTGAAAAACAAGTGGCTATAAGTGGACCCGATGCCTACCGCCTCATCCAAATGATGACGCCCAGAGACTTATCCAAAGCCCGCATTGGTCGCTGCTTTTACGTGCCCCTTTGTAACCCTGAAGGCGGCATTGTTAATGATCCCATCGCCATAAAACTCACTGAAACTGATTGGTGGTTATCGATCGCTGATACAGATGTCATGTTATGGGCGCAGGGTTTAGCCATTGGTTTTAACTTGGATGTTAGTGTCACTGAGCCTGATGTTTGGCCCATTGCCGTGCAAGGTCCCAAGGCAGAAGAGCTCATGGCGAGGGTGTTTGGGGAAGGTGTGCGCGACATTAAGTTCTTTCAAATTAAACCCATGTCATACCAAGGGGTAGATATGCAGGTGGCCCGATCTGGCTGGAGTAAACAAGGTGGTTTTGAAATTTATGTGGATAATGCAAGTCTAGCAGGTCCATTATGGGATGAATTTTTCGCAAAGGGCAAAGATTTAAATGTAGGCCCTGGATGCCCTAATGGCATAGAGCGCGTTGAAAGTGGACTATTGTCCTTAGGTAACGATATGGATTATGCCACCACACCTTTTGAATGTGGCCTAGGCCAATACGTTGATTTAGATGCTGATATAGAGAGCTTATCCCTGCCTGCTTTGCGTCAGCATGTGCCAACGAAAAAACTCATGGGTATAATCATTAACCAAACCTGTACTATTTCTCAAACAGACGTCTTCATAGGAGACCAATGGGCGGGCGAAATCACCAGCCAAGCCCCTTCGCCCAAATATGGGGTACACTTAGCGTTTGTGCTGTGCTCTTTGCCCACTTTAGGCAATAGCCTAACGGTCGATGTGCACACCAGCCTTGGCACGCTAAAAGGCCAACTGACGAGTCTACCTTTTAACTTTGAGGCCCTAGGCTTGACCCCACAACTAGCTGCTGAATAAGCACATTAAGGCAACACTATGAGCAAATCTTCTTATTTAGGCGCCGATACCATTGCGCTCCACAGTGGCTATCAGCCAGAATCAGACCATGGCTCTAGGGCAGTGCCTATTTACCAAACAACCTCATACGTGTTTGATAGTGTCGATGAAGCTTCGGCGTTATTTAATGTGGAGCAAGGTGGGCATATATATAGCCGTATCACTAACCCCACTGTGGCGGTCTTAGAACAGCGCTTGGCTGCTTTGGAAGGCGGTGCAGGGGCAATTTGTACGGCGTCTGGCATGAGTGCCCTGTTTGTGAGTTTTTTCAGCCTATGCTCTGCTGGCGACCATATTGTTAGTGCTGCTCAGATATACGGATCCACCGTGACACTTTTGAAGCACTCCCTTAAGCGTTTTAACATAGACTGCACCTTTGTTGATATTAATGATCAACAGGCTTTAGGGGCTGCCATACAGGACAACACTAAGTTAGTGTTTTGCGAATCCATCGGTAACCCTGGCCTTGCAGTCTCTAACTTACCTGCCATTGCAAAGACTGCTCATGCTCAGGGCATACCCCTGGTTGTGGATGCAACGTTTGCAACGCCCTACCTCAATAATCCGATTGAGCATGGTGCTGATGTCGTGGTGCATTCAGTAACTAAGTGGATTGGTGGCCATGGCGTTGCTGTAGGGGGTGTAGTCATTGATGGGGGTAATTTTGATTGGCTTAAAAGTGGTCGTTTCCCCACCCTAACCCAGCCTTACGAACCCTTTCACGGCATGAATTTTTGGGAAGAATTTGGCCCTGCTGCGTTAGCCATGCGCATCCGCTGTGAATCGATGCGTGACATCGGTGCAGCCATGACACCCCATAATGCTTTTTTGTTATTGCAGGGCTTGGAAACGTTAAACTTGCGCATGCAGCAACATGTGTCTAACGCTCAAGCGATGGTCACTTGGCTGCAAACACAGGATGCAGTCGCCTGGGTTAATCACCCTGACATTAATGCCGAAGCGCATACCAAAGCACTTTTCCCTAAAGGTGCAGGTTCAATGCTCACCTTTGGAGTAAAAGGTGGTCGCGATGCTGGAGCTGCCTTTATCAACGCTCTGCAATTATCATCAAACCTAGCCAATGTGGGTGATTCTCGGACTCTGGTGCTCCATCCAGGTAGCACGACTCATTCACGACTGAGTGAACACGACCTCATAGCCGCAGGCATCGGTGCAGACCTTATCAGGGTGTCTGTAGGAATTGAGACGCTCAAAGATATTCAAGCCGATTTTAGCCTAGGTTTGCGGGCAGCAGCTAAGATTTTGGCGCAACAGGCAGAGGCGTAAACATGTATATTCAAGTTGATAACGCTAATACGTTTATTGCCACTGGTGGAAAACCATTTGCAGCCCATTTACCCACCGTCGTTTTATTACACGGTTCAGGCACTGATCATCGGTGCTGGGCGCTGCAGGCACGCTGGTTTGCCTTCCACGGTTATAGTGTATTTGCTCCCGACTTTCCCGCCCATAGCTTATCTGAGGGCGAAGCCCTCACGAGTATCGAACTCATGGCAGCTTGGCTGGTGCGAGCATTGGACACCACCAAGGTAGACAAGGTCCACCTAGTGGGACATTCCCAAGGATTTTTAGTGGCTTTAGAAGCTGCAGGTCTACTTGGTGATCGACTTAAATCTGTCACCGCTCTTGCCACTGCTAGCGCCATACCAGTGAATCCAGCCTTAGTTGAAATGGCACAATCCAACCCCAAAGTTGCCGCAGAAATGATGCTACAGTGGGGTTTTGGTAGTCCACATCAATACGGTGCAAGCTCAGTACCTGGCATGCAGCCCATTGGTATTGGCACTCGGATTATGGCAAATAACCCTCTCGCAATCGACTTAATCGCATGCAATGCCTATGAAAAAGGTGCTGAAAAGGCGCGCCAACTTGCCAACATAGGTTGTCCTAGTTGCGTTATTCTAGCGGCACAGGACCGCATGACTCCCAAAAAAGAAGGTTTTAAGCTCGCATTGGACTTAAACACAGCTGCACAGGTTATTGCTGACAGTGGGCACATGTTGCCAATGGAAGCGCCCAAAGAAAGCCTCAACCTAATGAAAAAATTTATCCAATCTTTAGAGACATAACCATGGCCAAGTTGATTAATAATTCGTTGTCTACAGCATCGCCCATCAAGAAAGTTGCAGTCATTGGTGCTGGCACAATGGGCGCAGGCATTGCGGGTCAAGTGGCCAATGCTGGAGTAGAAGTCTGGTTATTAGATCTTCCCAGCGTTGGAGACAGTGTTAATGCTTTAGCTGAACGAGGATTTAAGCGCCTCAACAACCCGAGTTCTCCAGGTTTAATGAGTAATGAAGCGGGTCAACTTATTCACTGTGGCAACACCGAGGATGACTTTGAGCAACTTGCAGATTGTGATTGGGTAGCCGAAGCCGTAGTTGAGCGTTTGGACATTAAAAAAGCCTTATACCAGCGCATAGATGCGATGACTGGCGCAAACACCATTATCACTTCAAATACGTCCACCATCCCCATCAGTTTGTTGACTCAGGGCATGCCTCAAGCCTTTTGCGAACGCTTTGCCATTACACACTTTTTTAACCCTGTGCGTTTTATGCGTTTATTAGAGCTGGTGCGGGGCGAACATACCAGTGATGAAGTGGTTAAGACCTTAGAGCAATTTTGTGAAAGTAATTTGGGTAAGGGCGTTGTGGTATGTGAAGACACACCAGGGTTTTTAGGTAATCGAGTGGGCGTATTTGCCATCCAATGTGCCTTGCATAC